>JAAAOQ010000176.1 GCA_009908845.1 Gammaproteobacteria bacterium | reverse complement strand
CTATTGATGCCGGCCGCCGAGGTCCGGATGCCGGGTCGACATAACCTTGCCAACGGCTTGGCCGCACTCGCGCTGGCGGAAACCGCGGGCGTCGACCCCGCGTCGGCCTGCGAGGCGTTGCGTGTCTTCACCGGGCTTCCGCATCGCAGCGAACTGGTAGCCGAGCGCCGCGGCGTGCGCTGGATCAACGACTCCAAGGGCACCAACCCCGGCGCGACCACGGCCGCGCTTGCCGGCATCGTCGCGTCGGACGAGCGTTCAACTCGCAATGCCCGCGCGGTGCTGATCGCCGGCGGTGACGGCAAGGGGGCGGACTTCTCAGCGCTGGCGCCAATCGTGCGCGACTGCGCCCGCGCTGTGGTGCTGATCGGCTGCGATGCGCCGCTCCTCGAGCGCGCCTTGGCCGAAACAGTGCCGCTGCACCATGCCAGCAGCATGGAGCAGGCCGTGCAGGTCGCTGCCGACCTCGCCCAGCCCGGCGACGCGGTCCTGCTCTCACCCGCCTGCGCCAGCTTCGATATGTTCGATGATTTTCAGCAGCGTGGCCGCATCTTCGCCGCCGCGGTTGAGGAGCTGGAGCCATGAACAGCCCGGGCGCCACCCTCAGTTCGGCCCTCGCGCGGACCCATGCCTCGGCAGCCCGCGGACGCCAGCGCCGCCGCGATCTCGACGAGGCATCGATCGACAGGCTGTTATTGGTCGCGGTACTCGCGCTGCTGGGACTGGGCTTCGTGATGGTCGCATCCGCGTCGCTGCCGATCGCGGCGCGCGATTACAGCGAGCCGTTCTTCTTCGTGCTCCGGCACGGCATTGCGCTCTGCCTGGCGCTGCTGTTTGGCCTGATCTGCTTCGCCATCCCAGTGCAGGTCTGGGAGCGCTCCGGTATCTGGCTGATGCTGCTCAGCTGCGCATTGTTGCTGCTCGTGCTGATTCCAGGCATCGGCCGCACCGCGAATGGCGCCACCCGCTGGATACCGCTCGGCCCATTCAACCTGCAGCCATCGGAGCTGATCAAGTTCTTCGCGATCGTCTACGTCTCGGGCTACCTGGTGAGGCGGCAGCTCGAGGTCAGCACCTCGCTGCTTGGCTTCGTCAGGCCGATGCTGCTGATCGGCTTTGCCGCCAGCCTGATCATGGTGCAGCCGGACTTCGGCACGACCGCTGTCCTGCTGGCGACCGTGATGGGGCTGCTGTGGTTGGGGGGTGCCGCCTGGTGGCCGTTTGCGTTGCTGTTCATCGGTATCGCAGGCGGCTTGGCACTCCTGATCTGGATCGAGCCCTATCGGCTCCAGCGGGTGACCTCGTTCATCAACCCGTTCGACGACCCCTTCAACACCGACTATCAGCTCAGCCATGCCCTGATCGCAATGGGGCGCGGCGAATGGTTTGGGGTCGGTCTCGGCAACGGCATCCAGAAGCAGTTCTACCTCCCCGAAGCGCATACCGACTTTCTGCTCGCGGTGATCGGCGAAGAACTCGGGGTGGTCGGGGTCCTGCTGGTGATCGCCGCATTCGCATTCATCACCTGGCGCGCCTTTGCGATCGGGAGCAGGGCGCATGCGCTCGGCGAGCAGTTCTCCGCCCATGTCGCACACGGCATTGGAATGCTGCTCGGGATGCAGGCGCTGATCAATGCCGGCGTGAATACCGGGCTCCTGCCCACCAAGGGCTTGACCCTGCCCTTCATCAGCTACGGGAGCAATGCGCTGATCGTGTCCGTCATTGCGGCGGCCGTTCTGCTGCGAATCGACTTCGAGCTGAGACGCAAGGCGGTGCAACCGCTGCCCGAGGCTGGGGTCGGCCGCAGCATGCTACCGCCCGGAGGCCTGCGATGGCGCCGACCATAGCGATCATGGCCGGCGGCACCGGCGGTCACGTGTTCCCGGCGCTCGCGGTGGCCGAGGCCCTGCGCATGCGAGGGGCCGATGTGGTCTGGATCGGCACCCGCGCCGGGATCGAGGCGCGCCTGGTCCCAGAGCATGGCTTCGCGATCGAGTGGCTGTCGGTCACCGGTCTGCGGGGCAAAGGCCTGCGGACCCTGATCATGGCCCCGTTGCGTCTCGCCGGAGCGCTTGGCGAGGCCGCAGGCATCCTCAGCCGACGCAATCCGGCTGCGGTGCTCGGCATGGGCGGCTTCGTCTCTGGACCCGGGGGCCTGATGGCGCGGCTGCAGCGGCGTCCGCTGGTGATCCAAGAGCAAAACAGCGTCCCTGGTCTGACCAACCAATGGCTCGCCCGGATCGCTGACCGCGTCTTCCAGGCCTTCCCGAACAGCTTCCCGGCAGCGCGCCGTGCCATCACGACAGGCAACCCGGTGCGGACCGAGATCGTCGCGCTTCCCTCACCTGCCGAGCGCTTTGCCAACCGCCGCGCGCCAGCGCGCCTGCTCGTGGTCGGCGGCTCGCTGGGCGCGCTGGCATTGAATGAGACCGTCGCCAAGGCCATTGCGCTGCTCCCCGAGCCGCTCCGCCCGCAGGTCCGCCACCAAGCCGGCGAGCGCACCCTCGAGGTGGCACAAGCGGCCTATCGCGCTGCCGGCATCGAGGCCGAGGTGACAGCGTTCATCGCCGACATGGCAGACGCCTATGCCTGGGCCGATCTGGTCATCTGCCGCAGCGGTGCGCTGACCGTCTCCGAGCTCGCGGCGGTCGGACTGCCAGCGATCTTCATCCCCTACCCGCATGCGGTCGATGATCATCAGGTCGGCAACGCACGCTGGCTCAGTAATGCCGGTGCGGCAGAGGTGCTGTTGCAGCGCGAGATGACCGCCGAGCGCCTCGAGGCGTTGCTGGAGCCGCTGCTCGCTGATCCGCAACGGCGGCTGCATATGGCCGAGGCCGCGCGCGCCAAGGCGATGCCGGACGCCGCTGGACAGATTGCCGATGCCTGCCTGGAGCTCGCGCGATGAATGCCGCGCACCTGATCCATAGCGCCACCCAGATGGGCCGCATGCGCCGACTGCATTTCATCGGGGTCGGCGGCGCCGGGATGAGCGGGATCGCGGAGCTGATGGCCAACCTGGGCTATGAGGTCCAGGGCTCGGATCTGCGCGAGAACGAGGGCGTACGCCGCCTCAAGGGCCTCGGCGTGCAGTGCTATCTGGGCCATCGCGCCGAGCAGATCCGCGACGTCGACGCCGTCGTGGTCTCGACCGCGATCGACGAGCACAACCCCGAGATCGAAGCAGCGCGTGCGGCGCGGACGCCGATTGTGCGTCGGGCCGAGATGCTCGCGGAGCTGATGCGCTTCTATTTCGGCGTCGCCGTCGCCGGCACCCACGGCAAGACCACGACGACGAGCCTGATCGCCAGCGTGCTGGCCGAGGCCAATCTGGACCCGACCTTCGTGATCGGCGGCCTGCTCAATAGCGCTGGCGCCAATGCCCGCCTGGGCAGCAGCAAGTATCTGATCGCTGAGGCCGACGAGAGCGACGCCTCGTTCCTCTACCTGCAACCAATGTTGGCGGTCGTCACCAATATCGACGCCGACCACATGCGCACCTATGACAACGATTTCGATCGCCTGCGCAGCACCTTCAGGGCCTTCATCCACCATCTGCCGTTCTACGGCTTGGCGGTCCTCTGCATCGACGACCCTGAAGTCGCCGGGCTGATCCCATCGATCTCGCGTCCGGTGCTGACCTACGGCACGCATGCCGATGCCGATGTCCGCGCCCTGGGCGTGCAGCAGGACGGGCTGCGCATGCGCTTCGAGGTCCAGCACGCCGAGGCCGAGCTGAGCTTTCCAGTCGAGCTCAATCTCCCCGGCATCCACAACGTGCGCAATGCGCTCGCGGCGATCGCAGTCGCGCTCGAGATCGGGGTCGAGGAGACCGCAATCCAGCAGGCCCTGGCTGCCTTTGCCGGCGTCGGACGACGTTTCGTAGTCCGGGATTGCACCCTTGGTGACGGCTGCGCGATCACGCTGATCGACGACTACGGGCATCATCCGCGCGAGCTCGCGGCGACCATCGAGGCCGCGCGCGGCGGCTGGCCGAATCGGCGCTTGGTACTGGTATTCCAGCCCCACCGCTATTCACGGACGCAGGAGCAGTTCGAGGACTTCGTGCAGGTCCTCTCCGAGGTCGACGTGCTGGTGCTCTGCGAGGTCTATCCAGCCGGCGAGCAGCCCATCGCCGGTGCCGATGGACGCAGTCTGAGTCGCGCGGTGCGCTCGCGCGGTCAGGTCGAGCCGGTGTTCGTGCAGGCATTGCACGACATCCCCGCGTTGCTCGGCGGGTTGCTCGCGCCCGAGGACCTATTGCTCATCTCCGGCGCCGGTGACATCGGGCAGTTCGCAGCCAAGCTGCCAGCGCTGCTCAGCGAGGTGAGGCGATGACGGCGTCCAGCCTGCGCGGTGAACTGCGTCTGAACGAGCCGCTGGCCCGGTACACGAGCTGGCGGGTCGGCGGTCCGGCCGACCGTCTCTACCGCCCGGCTGACGAGGCCGATCTCGCCGCCTTCCTGGCGGGCCTTGAGCGCGGTGAGCCGCTGTTCTGGCTGGGCCTGGGCAGCAACCTGCTGATTGGCGATGCCGGTGTGCGCGGTACCGTTATCCATACCCAGGGCTGTCTGAGCACGATCGCCGCACGGCCCCCGAACGGCCTGCGGATCGGCGCCGGCGCTAGCTGCGCCAAGGTCGCCCGCTTCGCAGCCCGTCAAGGGCTGGTCGGTGCCGAGTTCCTGGCCGGCATTCCAGGGACGATGGGCGGCGCCTTGGCGATGAACGCCGGCGCTTGGGGCGGAGAGACCTGGCCGCTCGTGCAACAGGTGCGCACGATCGATCGCGAAGGACAGATTCGAGCGCGAGGTCATTCCGAGTTCCGGTTTGGTTACCGCGAGGTCGAGGGACCGCCGAACGAGTGGTTCATCGACGCCGACCTCCTACTCACCCCGGGTGACACCGACGCCGCACAGGCGCGCATTCGCGCGCTTCTGGACCGCCGCGCCGCAACTCAGCCCACGGGCCTGCCGAGCTGCGGCTCGGTATTCCGCAACCCGCGCGGCGATCATGCCGCTCGGTTGATCGAGGCGGCCGGACTAAAGGGTCGCCGGCTCGGTGGCGCCGAGGTCTCGACCAAGCATGCCAACTTCATCGTCAATCGCGGCGATGCCAGCGCGACGGACATCGCTGGACTGATCGATCTGATCCAGGTGGAGGTCGAGCGGCGCAGCGGTATCCGTTTGCGAACCGAAGTACGCCGGATGGGGGCATTCCAATGACATCTGCGGACGCATTCGCAGTCGATCCATCCCGCTATGGCCGCATTGCCCTGATCCTTGGCGGCACCTCGGCCGAGCGGGTGATCTCGCTCAAGAGCGGCCATGCGGTCCTCGCTGCGCTCGAGCGCCTCGGCCTCGACGTCACCCCTGTCGATCCGGCCGAGGTGCCCGGCAGCGCCTGTTTCGAGGCCCTTGACCCGGAGCGCTTCGATCGCGCCTTCGTCATGCTGCATGGTCGCGGCGGCGAGGACGGACAGATCCAGGGCGCCCTAGAAAGCCTCGGCCTACCCTACACAGGTTCCGGCGTGCTCGGCTCGGCCATCGGCATGGACAAGTATCGCTCCAAGCTGGTCTGGAGAGGCGCCGGCCTGCCGACGGCCGAGTTTGCACTGATCCACGGCGAGACCGACCTGAAGCGAGCCGCCGCACTCGGTTTCCCACTGATGGTCAAGCCTGCGCATGAGGGCTCCAGTCTCGGGATGGCGCGCGCCGATGGCCCGGACGAGCTAGCCAGCGCTTGGTCCGCGGCTAGCGAGCTCGATGCCGTGGTGATCGCCGAGCGCTGGCTGAGCGGCGCCGAGTACACCTGCGCCATCCTCGGCGAGCAGGCACTGCCGCTGATCCGGCTGGAAACGCCTCGCAGCTTCTATGACTTCGAGGCGAAGTACCAGGCCGATAGCACCTCGTATCGGTGTCCCTGCGGGCTACCGCAGGCGCTTGAGGTCGAGTATCAACGCCTCTGTCTGCAGGCGTTTCGCAGTGTTGGAGCAAGCGGCTGGGGACGGGTCGACTTCATGCTCGACGAAGCCGGGGCACCCAAACTGCTCGAGGTCAACACCATCCCGGGCATGACCGACCACAGTCTCGTACCCATGGCTGCAAGCGCCGCCGGTATCAACTTCGAACAGCTCTGCCTCCGTATCCTCGAGACCAGTCTCCGGGAGGACGCGGCCGATGACTGAGCACAGCACGACCATGCCCGCACCCCCTGAGCGGCCACCGCTGAGTAGGGGGGCCTTGCTCGTCCGCCTATTGCTGGCGCTAACGCTGATTGGTGGCCTCATCGGCGCAGGCTGGGTCCTGAAGCAATGGGAACCGCTGCTGCTGCCGATCAGGGTTGTCAGCATCGAGGGCGAGATGCACGGCCTGTCACGCGAGGCCCTTCAGCAGACGGTCAGCGAGGAGATCAGCGGCGGCATCCTGACCCAGGACCTGAGCAGCTTACGGACCCAGGTGCGAGCGCTTCCCTGGGTCGCAGAGGCAACAGTCAGGCGGTTCTGGCCCGATCGTATCCAGATCAGCGTACGCGAGCACAACGCCATCGCGCGCTGGCGCGAGACCGGCCTGGTGACCGAGAGTGGAATCGTGTTCAGGCCGACGGACGGTCGTCTGCCCGCAGGTCTGGCCCGTCTCGGTGCCAACAACGACGCCCTGGCACCGGAGGTCGTGAACCGTTTTCTCGACTGGGGACCGCGGTTGCTCGAGCTCGGGCTGATCGTCGACGGCGTCCATCGCGACGCGCGCGGCGACTGGTCGATCCAACTGCTCGGCGGCACCGAGGTCCTGCTCGGCACTGATGACGTCGAGCAGCGACTCGGGCGCTTGATCGCTGCCTACGGGCAGATCGAGGCGATCGGCATCCCCACCCGACTCGATCTGCGCTACAGCAACGGGTTGGCAGTCCGCTGGCTGCCAAGCGGCGCCACTGGCGGCGGTCCGAAACGCGTTGCGGCCAACTGACTATTCAAACGGAGCGGACCTGCATGGCAAGACGCAATGAGAAGAACCTGGTCGTCGGCCTCGACATCGGCACCTCCAAGGTCGCCGCTCTGGTCGGCGAGATCAGGCCCGACGACACGATCGAGGTCATCGGTGTCGGCACTCACCCGACACACGGTCTCAAGAAGGGCGTGGTCGTCGACATCGAATCGACCGTGCAATCGATCCAGCGCGCCGTCGAAGAGGCCGAGCTGATGGCGGGTTGCGAGATCCATTCAGTCCATGCCGGCATCGGCGGCAGCCATATCCGCAGCCGCAACAGCGACGGCGTGACCGCGATCAAGGACCACGAGGTCAACCAGAGCGACGTCGACCGCGTCATCGACGCGGCCCGCGCGGTCGCGATCCCAGCGGATCAGAAGATCCTGCATATCCTGCCGCAGGAATTCATCATCGACGACCAAGACGGCATCCGCGAAGCGATCGGGATGAGCGGCGTCCGGCTCGAGGCACGCGTGCACATGGTCACAGGGGCCGTTAGCGCGGCCCAGAATGTCGTCAAGTGCATCCGCCGCTGCGGGCTCGAGGTCGACAACCTGGTGATCGGCCAGCTCAGCTCGTCGCTCGCGGTGCTCAAGGATGACGAGAAGGAGCTCGGTGTCTGCATGATCGATATCGGTGGCGGCACCACTGACCTCGCGGTGTTCACCGACGGCGCCATCCGCCACATCTCGGTCATCCCGATCGCCGGCGACCAGGTCACCAATGACATCGCGGTGGCACTCCGCACCCCGACCCAGCACGCCGAGGCGATCAAGATCCAGCACGGCTGCGCGCTGCCTTCGCAGGTAGCCCAAGAGAACATCGAGGTCCCCAGCATCGGCGAGCGGCCACCGCGGCAGCTCTCACGTCAGACCCTCGCAGAGGTCATCGAGCCGCGCTATGAGGAGCTGCTGAGCCTACTCCAGAGCGAGCTGCGCCGCAGCGGCTTTGAAGAACTGATCGCCGGCGGCGTCGTGCTGACCGGCGGCAGCGCAAAGATGGAGGGCATCGTGGATCTGGCCGAGGAGGTCTTCCACATGCCAGTAAGACTCGGTCTTCCCCAGTCCGTCACAGGGATGGAAGACACCATCGCTGACCCCGTCTATGCCGCCGGGGTCGGGTTACTGATCTACGCCAAAGAGCATCGCTTCTCAGGCGCTGCCGAGCACCAACGCGCGGGCCTTTGGGGGCGCCTGCGCGGCTGGTTGAGCGGTAGTTTCTGACCATGACCCACGGGCAAACAGGTCCCCGCCGCCCGAGGGGATGACGAGCAGTTGCAGCAGACCACCACAGCAAATCCTCGAGGTAACCGATATGAGCTTTGAGCTTATGGATACACAAACCCAGAATGCCGTCATCAAGGTCGTCGGCGTCGGCGGCGGCGGCGGTAACGCGGTCAATCATATGGCGGCGGCGAACATCGAAGGGGTCGATTTCATCTGCGCCAACACCGACGCGCAGGCATTGGACAATGTCGCCGTCAAGACCATCCTGCAATTGGGCGCCGGCATCACCAAAGGTCTCGGGGCCGGAGCCGATCCGGATGTCGGCCGCCGCGCTGCTGAAGAGGATCGCGACCGCATCAAGGACGTGCTCGAGGGCGCCGACATGGTCTTCATCACCGCAGGCATGGGCGGCGGAACCGGCACCGGCGCCGCACCGATCGTGGCCTCGGTCGCGCGCGAGCTCGGTATCCTGACCGTCGCCGTCGTCAGCAAGCCTTTCATATTCGAAGGCGGGAAACGCGCCAAGGTCGCGCTCGACGGCATCCTCGAGCTCGAGAAGCACGTCGATTCGTTGATCACGATCCCGAACGACAAGCTGCTCGCGGTCCTCGGCAAGCAGATGTCACTGCTCGACGCCTTCAGTGCCGCCAACGACGTGCTGCTGAATGCGACCCAGGGCATTGCCGAGCTGATCACCCGACCGGGCCTGATCAATGTCGACTTCGCCGACGTCAAGACCGTCATGTCGGGCATGGGGGTCTCAATGATGGGCACAGGCTCGGCCACTGGCGAGAATCGCGCTCGAGAGGCCGCCGAGAAGGCCATCAACAGTCCGTTGCTGGAAGACATCGACCTCTCCGGCGCAAACGGTATCCTCGTCAATATCACGGCCGGCATGACCCTGACCATCGGCGAGTTCGACGAGGTCGGCAACACCGTACGCGACTTCGCCGACGACAATGCGACGGTGGTGGTCGGGACCGTGATCGACCCGGATCTGGAGGAGGAACTGCGCGTCACGGTCGTCGCCACCGGCCTCGGAGACCGCCGCGCGGAACGGCTCGCAGCGCGCGGCGGCGAGCCCAAGATTCGGTTGGTCGAAACCGACCATCGCGACAGCACCGCGCCGGATTACCAGGATATGGATCAGCCTGCCTACATCCGCAACAAACGAGCGGCCGGAGGCGGCGGTGAAGCGACCGCTGCTGATCTGGATTACCTGGACATTCCGGCATTCCTGCGCCGGCAGGCGGATTGATCTAGGACAATCCCTAGTGTGGATTATTGGATGCAAATCAGACGGTTCACTTGCAATCAGGGCGAGTACTTGATAAAAATCCGGGAAAACCCTAACATGCACCGGTATCAAGAGGTGCATGACGCCAACGCCCTAAGGACGGACTTGGGCGGCGTGCTGCAGCGAACGTCAAACGATGCGGGCCGGCGCTCTGGCGCCGGCTTCCGCAACGCTCGGAGGAGCGCCAATGATCCGCCAGCGAACGCTCAAGAACGTGATCCGGGCGACCGGCGTCGGTCTGCACACCGGCGACAAGGTCTACCTGACGCTTCGACCGGCAGCCGCCGACACTGGTATCGTCTTTCGTCGGACCGATCTCGACCCGGTTGTCGACATCAAGGCCACACCGCTCAATGTCGGAGACACTCGCCTCTCGACGACACTGACCGATGGTGAGGTGCGTGTCTCGACCGTCGAGCATCTGCTCTCGGCCTTTGCCGGCCTCGGTATCGATAACGCTTATGTCGATCTGAGTGCGGCCGAGGTCCCGATCATGGATGGAAGCGCCGCGCCTTTCGTTTTCCTGCTGCAATCAGCCGGTATCGAAGAACAGAACCGTCCGCGGCGCTTTATCTCGATCAAGCAGCCAGTGCGCGTCAACGATGGCGACAAATACGCGCGCTTCGAGCCGTTCAACGGTTTCAAGGTCGAATTCTCGATCGATTTCGATCATCCGGCCTTCGCATCTCGGCTGCAGCAGGCGAGCATCGATTTCTCGACAACCTCATTCGTCAAGGAGGTCAGTCGAGCGCGTACGTTCGGGTTCTTGCGCGACATCGAGGCGTTGCAACAACAGAACCTCGCGCTTGGAGGCAGCCTCGACAACGCGGTCGTCGTCGACGACTTTCGCGTCTTGAATGAGGGTGGATTGCGGTATGAGGACGAATTCGTCAAGCACAAGATTCTGGACGCCATCGGCGACCTCTATCTACTCGGCCACCCGCTGATCGGCGCGTTTCGGGGCCACAAGTCCGGCCACGCACTGAACAATCGGCTGCTCCGTGCGCTCTTGGCCGATCAGTCGGCATGGGAAGAGGTGACCTTCGACGACGCTCAGCAGCTGCCGATTCGCTACGGCCAGCCGGCGCCCGTCCTCTGAGCCGACCGCAGTACTGTGACCCCCGCTCACGCATCCTGATCATGTCTCCGACGCCCGGCCAAGTGTTCTTGCCAGCCGTAAGAGGGCACGCGCAAGCGGTGAGCTCGGCTGATCCGCCCCTGCCGGGTCATCATCACCGTACAGATCCCGCGATGCCCCCTGCTGCACGGGCACCGACGGCCGGCTGTCCGGCAGTACCCGAACTCGACAACGCTCGACCTCGAGGCCGTCAGCCAAAAGACCACTAACCAGATCAGCACAGCGATATCGAAGGCGATCGACCCAGATGGGCGATTCCACGAAGAGCGTGAGCTCGCCATCAGCCAATGCAACTTGACGGCAATGTGCGCCCAATTCTCGCGGCAAGTGATTACGAACCATCCGCAGCAGCTGTTCGCGCTGCTCGATCTCGTCAAGCAGCGCGGCAACCGGGGTGCTCGCTCGCAAATGCCGTCGAATGTGGATCGTCTGTTTCGCCATGACGGAAGGCCGACGCGGTTAGGCAGGGAGCTCAGTCTGCGGGCAACAGGGCCTGCGCCTCGCTCCGTTGCCCCGTACTTGGGAAGGACGCGGGATTCTGCGCCTCCCTATCTCGCCCCTCTGACCATCACTGTTCGGAGAAATGATGCCACGCATCAAACAGAGTTCCTCCCAATCCGGTTACAGCTCGATGGCGATGCTTGCCGTGGTGCTCATCTCATTCCTCGCTGGCACCACCGGTTTCTTGCTCGGCAAGTATCGCTTCACCTCAGCACCCGCAACCGACATAGAGACCGTACTGACGCACCTGGCCTCGCAGCCTCACCGCAGTCCCGACTTGAGCGAGGATACCGAGGCCGATCTGGATAGTATCGCTGCCCGTGTTGGGCAGATGCAGGCCGAGATCATCCGAATCAACGCCCTCGGCCAACGACTTGTCGAGATGGCCGGCCTCGACGGGGAAGAATTCGATTTTTGGCAGCCAGCACCCTCTGGTGGCGGCGCCACCAAGGCCAGCATAAGAGGTAACCGCGCAGACGAGGTGATCCATGATCTGACCAAGGTCCTGGCCGAGCTCGAAGACCGCAAGCGCAAGCTGGTCTTGCTCGAGACCCTGATCATGGAACGCGACCTCAAGGAGCATGTTGTCCCCGATGGCTGGCCCCTCGCCAGCGGCGGCGTCGTCACCTCGAAGTTTGGGCTGCGCCGTCACCCGATCACCGGCCGTCGCAGCATGCACAAGGGCATCGACATCGCCGGCAAGCACGGTGCCGATATCGTTGCGATGGCCGACGGCCTCGTCATCTTCTCGGGCCGCAAGAGCGGTTATGGCAAGATCGTCGAGATCCGTCACGCGAATGGTCTGGAGACGCGCTACGCGCACAATTCACGCAATCTGGTCGTCGAGGGCGAACTGGTCACCAAAGGCCAGATCATCGCCAAGCTCGGGTCGACCGGGCGCTCGACCGGTCCGCACGTGCATTTTGAGGTCCGCCGGGATGGCGAGGCCATCGACCCAATCCGCTATCTCGACCTAAGCGAGCCTTCCCGGCTGGCCCGCCTCTAATGCCTCAATGCGCGGAAACAAAGCGCACCAGGGTTGGTCGATAGGCTGTAACTGGGAGCGGACGCGTTAAGCGTTGACCAGCATCTGCTTGCGACGGATCGGGCCTCAGACACAACCCCTGAGGACGCCGGGGGCTCGGCAAGCCGAGCCCCCGGCGTCTTGGTTTCAGCGCCAACTCGCCGGCCTGATCTGCGACAGCGCCACGACTCCGGTATCATTCCGCTAATTCTTCTGCCTACTACCTTAAAGAGCCTGAATCATGGCCCTAC
>JAAAOQ010000191.1 GCA_009908845.1 Gammaproteobacteria bacterium | reverse complement strand
GCCCTGCCCCGACTCGCCCTCGGGCCGAGCTGAGTCACCGACACCGCGGCGAACCTTGATCTCCATGACATAGATGAAGCCAGCAGCTTGACGGTGAGATCGGCCTGACCCTGGTTGCTGATGTCCTCGGGGATGACCTCGGCATTCAGACTGGCGAAGAAAGCGTAGAGCACACTGGCGTAGTAACCCTCGGAATCGGGCAGATCGTTCTGGGTGAAATTGCGCCACGGAACACCGGCGAACAGGCGTTGGATGGCGGCGATCAGGCCATCCACATCGCCGCACGACAGGGGTTCATAGAGCGATTGCTGCCAGCCCAGGCGCTCGCTCGGGTAACGCCCGGTATAGGCATCGGCAAGGTGATTGGCGAGCGCCTGGCGGACCTCCTGATTCGGAATCCGCAGCGCAAACGACCATTGACCAAACTGCTCGCGGGTATGGTCGATGGTGAGGTAGCCGGCCTGGAACAGCAGGGTGACCGGATCGATGCGCTCGATGTCGAAGGAATCGAGGATCTCTTCGCTGGCCTCGATGTCTTCCAGAGTGGGCAGGAACAGCTTGCGGCGTCGCAGCAGTTCGATCAGGAAGCTCGGGCTGCCGGTCTCGAACCAGTAGTTGCGGAAGCTGTGCCCCTTACTGATGAACAGTAGGATATCGAAGGGGTTGTAGACCGGCTCGCCGAGGAAGCCGTAGCCGTTGTACCACTGCCGCAGCCGCTCCCAGTCGACGCCGCTCAGGTGCTCGCCAAAGCTGGTCTCGAGGTCGGCTTGGGTATAGCCGCAGACGGTGGCAAAGCGCGCGTCCAGGGTGAGATCCTCGAGCTGATTGAGCCCCGAGAACAGGCTGACCTTGCTGAACTTGGTCACCCCGGTCATGAACACCAGCCGGATGTGCGCGTCCTGCGCCTTCATGGTCGAGTAGAGGTTCTTCAGCCCTTCTCGCAATTCGGCGGCACGTTCTGGCGCGGTGATGTTGTCGAGGATCGGCTTGTCGTATTCGTCGACCAGGATCACGACGCGCTGGCCGGTGGCCTCGTGTGCGCGTTGGATCAGCTCGGCAAAGCAGCCGGCGATGCTCGTCGCCTCGCACTGGATGCCGAGCCGGCGCTGGTTGCGGGCTAGGATCTCGCGGATGCTCTCATCGAGCGCCGCACGGCTGGTCAGCACCCCGCCAGCGAAGTCCAGCCGGATCACCGGATGGCGCTGGCTCCAGTCCCAGCGCTTGTGGATGAAGAGCCCCCGGAACAGCGCCTCGCTGCCGTTGAACAGCTCGTTGAGCGTGTCCAGGAACAGGCTCTTGCCGAAGCGCCGCGGGCGCGAGAGGAAGTAGTATTTGCCCGTGCTCGCCATCGCCCAGGCGTGGGCGGTCTTGTCGATGTAGACGTAGCCTTCCTCGATGATCTCGCGGAAGGTCTGGAGGCCGATCGGGAGCTTTTTCATCAGGGCATCCTGCTGAGGCAGTCCTAGCGATAGCGCTCAGCATACGCAGTAACATAGTCCAGCACTTGGAGTAAGTCTTCCGCGAGAGCAAATGCCTTGTTCAACAAGCTGGCCTGGATGGCCGGCTCTTCCGGGTAGTCGTGGGCAAATTGGTTACGCATCTCGCGGAGCTTCAACCATTGCGCGGCGGAGGGGATGGCGCCGATCTTCTCCAAGCGGTTGAGCTTGTCGATGAAGGCGGCGAGGTCGCCCTGCTCTTTGGTGAGCTCGAGGATCGCGGGCAGCAGTTTGGCGCCCATGGTGTCCTACAGCTTACCGAAACGCGTCACGAACTGATCGCAGACCGCCAGTTCCACTGGGTCCAGCGCCGCCAGCTTCTCGGCGGTCAGTGGTCGCTGCGGTTGCAGCCTTGTCATCGCCCAGCGGAGTCGCTGGGCGTGAATGTCGCAGATTTCGCGCGCGCCCGCGTAGGCGTTCGGGGTCATAACGGCGCTCCGGTTTGCCTGGCGTGCCGGTGAATCAACGGGTCTGGACCCTGCTCGCGGTGGATGACGAGATCGATCTTTTGATCGCCAAGGGCGAGGTGTAGCTCGGCAAGTGCATTCAGCCGGGCCTCGACGATCTGGTCGGGCTCCTGGATCTCAGGCTCGATATAGAGATCGATGTCTCCGCCCCGCGCCTGATCATCCGTTCTCGAGCCGAACAGCAGGATGCGACTGTTCGGGCCAAAGTGCTGCCTGAGTACCCTACGGAGGGTGGCGCGTTGGTGATCGGTCAGTCGCATGCTTGCGAGATTAACCAACCTGCGCCCAATCCGCCTGAACCAGGTTGCGCGCGCCGCTATCGAAGACGAGCCCGAGTTCGAACAGCCCCTGGTTGGGCAGCCCCCGGTACTTGGCGCTGTAG
This sequence comes from Gammaproteobacteria bacterium, assembly GCA_009908845.1. Classification (GTDB taxonomy): domain Bacteria; phylum Pseudomonadota; class Gammaproteobacteria; order Chromatiales; family Chromatiaceae; genus Lamprobacter. Next base: position 10,130 of record JAAAOQ010000191.1, on the reverse strand, counting down.
CCGCGGGCGCGGATCTGGGCCAAGGCGGGATTCGCAGGCTGGTGCGCGCCCTGCTCCGGCTCGCGCTCGGGCCGAGCGGCGTCGCCGCCGCGGCGGACCTTGATCTCCATGACATAGATGAAGCCGGCCAGCTTGACGGTCAGATCGGCCTGGCCCTGATTGCTGATGACCTCGGCATTCAGACTGGCAACAGGTAACTGGTTGCTCTTCATGAGTCGTTGGACGGATCGCCTCGGGTTCCTCGACGGCTCGCAATCAGGTCGCGCGCCTGGGCAATTTCCTGAGCCTGCACGAGCCCTTCGAAATACGCATAGATGGTCGCCACGGTAATACCGACATCAACCGGATCTAGCCCCTCGTCATCGGCATCTAGCGGCAGCAGTCCGAGCAACTTGTGCTCGACCAAGGTCGGCACCTCGGGGCCGTCGTCGGCAGCCTGAGCTGCGGTCATGATGTCTGCCAGGGTCTTGCCTTGATATTGACAAAACCACATCAGGTCGAAGTAGTCGCGAGAGCGTGAACGCCTGAGCAGCAAGGCACTCTTCATGGCGAACAGGGTCGGTAGATCGGCCAGCCTGCGATTGCACGCCTGCGGCATAGCGTCTTCCCTGAGGATTTGCGAAGCATTGCACCTTGACCCCATCGAGAACGTAGTCCTGTGCATGGGCCAGCAGATCGAGGCCGTTGATCTTGGCAGCCGAGATCATTGACGCAGGCGTCACCAAGGTCGCACCTCTCGCCTGCATGGCTTTGAACAGCGCGTGCTTGTTGAGCGACTCTTCAAAAGTGACGAGATCGACGTCGAGACTGCGACGATGGCCGGCCTGCAAGGCCATCGCAGTGCCTCCAACCAGACAAAAGCCAGTCAGCGCCTCCTCGTCGGCCAGCTTGTCGAGGACCGCGACGGTCGCCTTGGGCAACAGCTCAGGTTTGAGCGCTGTCATGCCGGCTGCGCTGACCAGATTCATCTGTGAGCGCAATCTCGATGCTGCCCAGCATGCGGACGAGGATGCGCTCTAGAATGGGCCGCTCGGCTGCTGGCACCAGCGCGAGTGCGGTCTCGACGCGAGGTTTGACCCTGTCCAGACCCTGATCGATACAGAGCTGCACCAGGTCCGAGAACTCCGCTCGCCGCAGGACGGCAAGGATCAACGCCTCGTCGGTCATGGCAGGGTCAGACCAGTCGTAGGGTTTGCTTAGACCGCTCGACCCGCGCACACCATACTGCGCAGCCAACAGACGCCGGGCTGTCTCGGGCATGCGCCGAAAATCCTGTGAATTTTCAGGCAGTAGCCACTTATCGAGAGTACGCAGAGACACGCCGAGGCTCTCAGCCATCCTTTGCCGTGTCTGGCTGCTCTGCTTCATGGCGGCACGGAGCATGTCTTGTTGGCGCATGCCCCAAGGCTATCCCCAATGGGGATGCAATGGCAACGCCACCCGCGCCAGAAGCGCGCGCCGTTCACGCCTGAATTCGCGTAGTAGCCCTCATAACGGACAATCGGATTGTTGTCGTGCCAGGCATGCGCAATCGCGGCGAACAGGCTCTCGACATGCCGATGCAGCGCTGGGAGAGCATCGGTGCGCGTTGATGGTCCGCAAGTCGCATGCTTGCGAGATTACCCAAGCTGCACCCAGTCGGCCTGCACCAGATTGCGCGCAGCACTGTCGAAGACCAGCCCGAGCTCGAAGAGCCCCTGAGTGGGTAGCCCCCGATACTTGGCGCTGTAGCCACGGGCGCGGATCTGGGCCAATGCGGGGTTCTCGGCCTGCTCCGCGCCCGGCTCCGCGCCCCGTTCCGGCTCGCGCTCGGGCCGAGCGGCGTCGCCGACACCGCGGCGCACCTTGATCTCCATGACGTAGACGTAACCGGCCAGCTTCACAGTCAGATCGGCCTGGCCTTGGTTGCTGATGTCCTCGGGGATGACCTCGGCGTTCAGGCTGGCGAAGAAGGCGTAGAGCACACTGGCGTAGTAGCCCTCGGAATCGAGCAGGTCGTTCTGGGTGAAATTGCGCCACGGGACCCCGGCGAACAGGCGCTGGATAGCGGCGATCAACCCGTCTACTTCACCCTGGCTAAGGCTGTCGTACAAGGCGTCCTGGCGCGCGTCGCGTCCGCCCGGCAATGTCCCTAGATAGCCGTCGATCAGGTGATCGGCCAACGCCATCCGGACCTCTTGGTTCGGTAAGCGCAGCTGAAACAGCAGCCGCGAGCGCCGCCAGCGTGTGCTGGCAATGGTCAGATAGCCGGCCTGGAACAGCAGGGTGATGGGATCGATGCGCTCGATGTCGAAGGAGTCGAGGATCTCTTCGCTGGCCTCGATGTCTTCCAGAGTGGGCAGGAAAAGCTTGCGGCGTCGCAGCAGTTCGATCAGGAAGCTTGGGCTGCCGGTCTCGAACCAGTAGTTGCGGTATTCATGCTCCTCGCTGATGAACAGCAGGATGTCGAACGGGTTATAGACCGGCTCGCCGAGGAAGCCATAGCCGTTGTACCACTGCCGCAGCCGCTCCCAGTCGACGCCGTGCAGGTGCTCGGCAAAATCCTGCTCCAGGTCCGTCTGGGTATAGCCGCAGATCGTCGCATAGCGCTTGGAGAGGGTGATGTCCTGGAGCTGGTTGATCCCTGAGAACAGGCTGACCTTGCTGAACTTGGTCACCCCGGTCATGAACACCAGCCGGATGTGCGCGTCCTGCGCCTTCATCGTGGAGTAGAGGTTCTTCAGGCCTTCGCGCAATTCGGCGGCGCGTTCCGGCGCGGTGATGTTGTCCAGGATCGGCTTGTCGTATTCGTCGACCAGGATCACAACGCGCTGGCCGCTAGCCGCCTCGGCCGCGCGGATCAGGTCGCCGAAGCAGCCCGGGATGTCGTTGTGATTCCAGTCACAGGTGACCCCGAGCCGGGCCGCGTTCTCGCTCAGCAGGCGCTCGATGCGCCGGTCGAGCGCCGCACGACTGGTCAGCACCCCGCCAGCGAAGTCCAGCCGGATCACCGGATGGCACTGGGTCCAGTCCCAGCGCTCGTGGATGAACAGGCCACGGAAAAGCGCCTCGCTGCCGTTGAACAGTTCGTTGAGTGTGTCCAGGAACAGGCTCTTGCCGAAGCGCCGCGGGCGCGAGAGGAAATAGTATTTGCCGCTGCTCGCCATCGCCCAGGCGTGGGCGGTCTTGTCGATGTAGACGTAATCTTCCTCGATAAGCTCGCGGAAGGTCTGCAGGCCGATCGGGAGCTTTTTCATGGGCCACGTCGATGATCAAGAAAGGGAGGCGTTGCTCGGGGGCTCAGGGTCCGATCAGCAGATCGGCGATCTTGAAGACGGCGCCGAGCACGGCGAGGCCGCCGAGCAGCCAGCGGGTCTGCGCCGCCATGGCCTGGTGCAGGTTGACTTCGACCTGCTTGATCTGTAGCTCGATGCCCTTGACCTGCTCCTGCAGGCGGGCTTCGACTTCCTTGATCTGCAGCTCGACGCCTTTGATCTGCTCCTGTAGGCGCGCTTCGACCTCCTTGATCTCCTTCTGCAGGCGCAGTTCGGTCTCGCGCACATGCCCTTGCGTGGCGAGTTCATTGATCTGCGGGAAGCGGGCCTCAAGCGCGTCGAAGGCGCTCGCGATCAGACGTGCGCGTTCCTTCTCATCGGTGGTCTCGGTGAGCTTGGCGTAGAGGTCCAGGGCGGCGCTCATCGGTGCATGATGCTCCAGGTTGTCGTCTTGCTCAGCAGTCTACTGCCGTTACCGGCGATCAAGCAGGCTCTGGTTGCACCCAGTCGGCCTGCACCAGATTGCGCGCGGCACTGACCTCCAGATTCGGATAGCTCAGGCTGTATTCCCAACGCGCGCCGATCTGGCCGGGCGCCGGTGAAGGTCAGATAGCCGGTCTGCCAGAGCAGTGCCGCGGTCGCCAAGCGATCGACACCCAACGTCGAGAGCAACGCCTCGTCAGCCCGTAGCTTGGCCAGGTTAGGCGTGAAGAAGCTGCGCTCGGTCAGCACATCGACGAGAAAGGTCGGGGTGCCGGTCTCGAACCACCAGGGGTGGAAGACGCGCCGCTTGAACAGCAGCAGCACGTCGAAGGGATTGTAGACCGCCTCGCCAAGCCAGTTGTAGCCGGATCTGCGCGCGGTCCAGGCCCTCGAGTTCGGGCGCGAAGACGGCATCGAGATCGGCCTCGGTATACCCGCATAGGGCCGAATAGTCGGCGTCGACGATGAGATCGTAGAGATTGTTCAGCCCCGAGAACAGGCTGACCTTGCTGAACTTGCTCACCCCGGTGAGAAAGGCGAAGCGGATGTGGGCATCCGAATCCTTGATCACCGAGTACAGATTGCGCAGGCCGTCGCGCAGCCTGCGCGCGGCCTCGGCCTCGAGCAGGTTATCCCCGATCGGCTTGTCGTACTCATCGACCAGCACCACCACCCGCTCGTTGGCCTTGGCGTGGGTCTTGCGGATCAGCTCCGCAAAGGCGCCGGCGATGGTCGGCTGCTCGCAGCGGATACCGAGCTCCGACTGGTTGAGCGCCAACTGCTCGCGGATCTTGGCCTCCAACTCGGCCGGCGTGCGCACCACCCCGCCGCCGAAGCTGAGCCGCAGCACCGGATACGGGTACGACCAATCCCAGCGCGCATCCGCCGCCAGCCCCTCGAACAAGGCCTGATTCGCGCTGAATAGCTCCGCCAGCGTATCGAGGAACAGGCTCTTGCCGAAGCGCCGTGGACGGGACAGGACGTAGTACTTGTCCTCGTCGATCAGCCGCAGCGCATAACCGGTCTTATCGACATAGTAGTAGCCGCCCTCACGCATCTCGCGCATCTCGCGCATCTCGCGCAAGGTTTGGATGCCGATCGGGAGCTTTTTCAACGGTGACACCGAGGATGGCAGGTAAGACTTCGCTCAGGCGCTCAGTGTAGACCATGCTCACGCCGAGCCATTGGGCTCGACGCGCAACTCACCCGGAATCCAGCTTGGCAGCGAGGTTGCTCTTCCGGCTCAATCTCGAGCCGCGGTCGCAACACGCTACTCGTCGGTCACACAGCCCTCGGAGGCCGGCTTGACGGTCTTGATGTACTTGTAGAGCGTGCCGCGCTCGGCCTTGTAGGGCGGCATGGTCCAGTTGGCGCGGCGGCGTTCGAGCTCGGCGTCGTCGACATCCATCGCCAGCAGCCGCTCGCCGGCGTCGATGGTGACCTTGTCGCCGTCTTGGAGTAGCGCGATCGGGCCGCCCTCCTGCGCCTCGGGGCAGACGTGGCCGATGATGAAGCCATGCGAGCCGCCCGAGAAACGCCCGTCGGTGAGCAGTGCGACGTCCTTGCCGAGGCCGGCGCCCATGATGGCGCTGGTCGGGGTGAGCATCTCGGGCATGCCGGGGCCGCCCTTGGGGCCCTCGTAGCGGATCACGACCACGTCGCCCTTCTGGATCTGGCCGTCCTCGAGCGCCTGCAGCATGTCCTCCTCGGCGTCGAAGACCCGTGCGGTGCCCTCGAAGCGCAGCCCTTCCTTGCCGGTGATCTTGGCGACGGCGCCGTCCGGGGCCAGGTTGCCGCGCAGGATCTGGATGTGGGCGGTCTCCTTGTAGGCCTTGTCGACCGGCATCACGATCTGCTGGCCTTCACCGAGGCCCGGCAGCTCGGCGACGTTCTCGGCCAGGGTGCGGCCGGTGACGGTGACGCAGTCGCCGGTCATCAGGCCCTGCTCGAGCAGGTATTTCATCACCGCCGGCGTGCCGCCGACCTGGTGCAGGTCCTCCATCACGTACTTGCCGCTCGGCTTGAGGTCGGCCAGGTAGGGGGTGCGGTCGCTCGCCGCCTGGACGTCCTCGAGGGTCAGATTGACGCCGATCGCGCGCGACATCGCGATCAGGTGCAAGACCGCATTGGTCGAGCCGCCGAGGGCCATGACCATCGCCAGCGCGTTGTCGAATGCGGCCCGGGTCATGATGTCGCTGGGCTTGAGGTCGCGCTCGAGCAGGGTGCGCATCGCGGCGCCGGCGCGGCGGCACTCGTCGAGCTTCGCCGGGTCGGTGGCCGGCACCGAGGCGCTGTAGGGCAAGGCCATGCCGAGCGCCTCGATCGCTGAGGCCATGGTGTTGGCGGTGTACATGCCGCCGCAGGCGCCAGGGCCGGGGCAGGCGTGGCGGACGATGTCCTCGCGCTCGTCTTCGTCGATGTTGCCGGCGAGGTATTGGCCATAGCTCTGAAACGCCGAGACGATGTCGAGCGGCTGGCCGGACTTGCCGTGGCCCGCGCGGATGGTGCCACCGTAGACCATGATGCCGGGGCGGTCGAGACGGGCCATCGCCATGATCGAGCCGGGCATGTTCTTGTCGCAGCCCGGCAGCGCGATCAGGCCGTCATACCATTGGGCGCCGACCACAGTCTCCATCGAGTCGGCGATCAGGTCGCGCGACTGCAATGAATAGCTCATCCCGCGCGTGCCCATGCTGATGCCGTCGCTGACGCCGATAGTGTTGAAGCGCATGCCGACCAGGTCGGCCGCGTCGGTGCCGGCCTTGACCTCGGCCGCGAGGTCGAGCATGTGCATGTTGCACGGGTTGCCTTCCAGGTAGACGCCGGCGATGCCGATCATCGGCTTGCCGAGGTCGTCTTCGGAGAGGCCAGTGGCATGGAGCATGGCCTGGGAGGCGCCCTGGGACTTGGGCTCGGTGACGCGGGCGCTGTAGCGGTTGAGCTTATGAGTGGTCATCGGCGATCTCTCTCGGGGATAGGGATCTAGGCGGACTAGCGACGTTCAGGTCGCGGACGCAAGCGGCTAGACACGCATGATAAAGGGCGAATCGACGCAAAGACGCGTTGCAACAACGGCTTGCAACCTCAGGGGGCGTCTTGCTTGGAACAAACCTTAGGCTGCCCAAATTGATCGTTCAAATGATATTTTTTGGACTAATCAATCGCAAATCACGAACACTACACCCAAAGCAAATCAATGTTCGGCACGGCAGAGCGGAGGGTCGGGTGACGGCGAGCGCTGTTACGCGATCCGGAGCGGTCGAGTCAAACCGAAAACCGATTTGAGACGGGTATCACTCGACAGCACAGGGATTGCGGCTGAGCCTACTCGTGTCGTCATCCCACCATAAGCCCGGCCAAGCAACCTGATGCCTCACCAACCGAACCTGAGCACAGACCTGCTGCGCACCTTCGTCGCCGTGGTCGAGCTGGACGGCTTCAACCGCGCCGCCGTGCGGCTGCACAAGACGCAGTCGACGATCAGTCAGCAGATCCATCGGCTGGAACAGGAGCTTGGTGTCGCGCTGTTCGCGCCCGATGGCCGCAAGCGCCGGCTCACCGCCGCTGGCGAGCGCTTTGTCGGCCACGCCCGGCAGCTGCTGCGGATGCAGGAGGCGGCGATTGCGGCGGTGGCCGAGAGCGAGCTCGAAGGCGAGCTCAGGCTCGGCGTCGCGCAGGGTCTCTCGGAGGGGCCGTTCCCCGAGCTGCTCGCCCGCTTCGCACAAGCCTACCCGCGGGTGCGCCTGCATGTGCACACCGGCTTCACGCAAGACCTGTCCGCGGCCTTCGAGCGCGGCGACTATGATCTCGTGCTGACCGTCTGCCGCGCCGGTGCCGGGCCGATTGCCGGCCGCCGGCTGGGGCAGGCCCAGCTGCACTGGATCGGCCCGGAGCAGGGCGACGAACACTGGCGCCGGGAGCTCGGCAGCCCATTGCCGCTGGCAACCTTCTCGCCACCTTGCACCCTGCGCGCAGTCGCCGTGGACGCGCTGAACAGCGCTGGTGTCCCCTGGCGCGTCGCCTACACCACCACCAGCCTGCCCGGCCTGATGGCGGCGGTGAAGAACGGCCTCGGCATCACCGCCCGCACCGAGCGCGCCTTGATCCCCGGCACCGCCGTCATCGCTCCCAACGCGCACCTGCCGCAGCTACCGCCGGTCGATGTCGTGCTGTGCCAAGCCGGTCAGAGCCGGATCGGTGATCGGCTCGAGGCCCTATTCGTCGAGACGCCGCCGCAAGCGGCTTGAATCGGGCGCACCAACTCAGTAGGCGTCAAAGACGTAACCGAGGTCGATCTCACCCGCCTCGAACGGCGGCCCGCACACGCGCCCCGGTGTTTCGTCTACAACCTGCTGATTTCTAGGCTGCCGAGGGCAGCCTGCTAGGGCCTCTTGGCATCGCTAGGCCAGTCGCAGCGAGGGTGGCTCAGCCGCGCCGGGCGAGCGTCGGCAGATTGTCACCGAGCCCGAGCGCCTGCCTGATGAACAGCGGCTTGATGCCGGGCAGGTGCGCGGCCGCGGCCAGGCCGAGGTTGCGGGCGCCGACCAACAGCGGGTTGCGGTTGCCGAAGAGACGCTTGAAACCGTCCATCGCCGCGACCATCGCGGCGTTGTCGCCGCGGCGGGCGCGCTCGTAGCGGCGCAGGGTCTGCAGGCTGCCGAGCGAGCGACGACGCGCGCGGGCATGATCGAGCGCATCGACCAGCGCCGCGACGTCGAGGAAACCGAGATTGACCCCCTGCCCGGCGAGCGGGTGGATGCTGTGCGCGGCATCGCCGACCAGCGCCGCGCGCGGGCGCACGTACTCACGCGCATGCTGGCGACGTAGCGGGAAGGCGGCGCGCGGACCGCTGCTCAGGATCGGTCCGAGGCGCTTGTCGAAGGCGACCTCAAGCTCGTCGATGAACGCGGCGTCGTCCAATGACAGCAGGTGCTCGGCGCGATCCTCGTCGGCCGACCAGACGATCGAGCAGCGGCCATCGGCCAGCGGCAGGAAGGCGAGCGGTCCGGTCGGCAGGAAGCGTTGCCAGGCGGTCTCGCGGTGCCAGTGCGCGACCTCGACATGGGCGACGATCGCGCGCTGGGCGTAGTCGAGCGTATCGATCTCGATGCCGAGCGCCTCGCGCACGAAGGACTCGCGCCCGTCAGCGCCGACCACCAGCTCGGCCGACAGGCTGCGCGCGTCGGCCAGGCGCAGCAATGCGTGGGCGCCGTCGGTCTCGAGCCCGGCCAACGCCGCCGGACACAGCAGCCGCACCTGCTCGGCGGACTCGAGCCGCTCCCAGAGCGCAAGCCGAATCACCCGGTTCTCGACGATGTGCCCGAGGTCAGGCTCACCGAGCTCGGCCGCATCGAACTGGATCGCGGCACCGCCGACGGCGTCCCAGACCACCATCTCCCGGTACGGGCTGATGCCGAGCTCGGCGATGCGCGGCCAGGCGCCGATGCGTTCCAGCAGGCGCTGGCTGGCACGGCTCAGGGCCGAGACGCGCAGATCGATCTGTCCAGCAGGCCAGGTGCGCTGCGGCGGCTGACCGTCGATGACGGCGATCGTCAGGCCGCGCTCGGCACAGGTACAGGCGAGCGCGGCGCCGACCATGCCGCCGCCGACGATCGCGAGATCGACATGACCGAGATGGTGGAGATCGGCATCGGACATGGCTGCGGTTCCTATGCGTGGCTCGCGGGGTCTGGTTGGCTAGCCGGGTCGGGTTGGCCGGCAATGTCGGATTGGCTCGCTACCTCGGCCGCGGAATCGGTGACGGGGATCGGCGTACGCGGCGGCTCCGCGAGCATCGGGACATTGGCGCTCGGCGCCGGCGGCATCGCGCTCGTGGCGGGCAGCCCGCGCGCGAGCCGCGGCTGCGGGCCGAGCGCACCCATAAAGCGCCGCGCCAGATGATGCCGCGCCGGCGGCAGCAGATCGAGCCCGAGCAGGCCCAGGTTGCGGCCGGCCCGCACCGGTCCCCAGGGGTTGACGAACAGGCGCGCGAGCCCATCAGTGAGGCCGGCAAGCAACGCGTGCTCGGGCGCCCGCTGCCGGCGGTAGGGGCCGAGCACGGCCGCACCGCCCGGATCCTTGGCGGTCATCTTCGCCGCGACCAGCAGATCGGCGAGGACCGCGACATCGCGCAGCCCGAGGTTGAAGCCTTGGCCGGCGACCGGATGCAGGGTGTGCGCCGCATTGCCGATCAGGATCAGCCGCTCGCGCGTCAGGCGCTTGGCCAGCATCAGCTTGAGCGGATAGGCGATGCGGCGCCCGGGGCGGGTCAGGCAGCCGAGCCGGCCGCCGAAGCGCGCCTGTAACGCGGCGAGGAAGTCGTCATCCGAGAGCCCCAGGATCGCGGGCGTCTCGGTCTCGTGCGCGGTCCAGACGACGCCATAGCGGCCCTCG
>JAAAOQ010000198.1 GCA_009908845.1 Gammaproteobacteria bacterium | reverse complement strand
TTCTCGTCCACGTTGGCTTCGATTTCGATGGCGTTCATCGTGCTCGGTTTTCCGTTGGTTTGTGCGGCCGGCCCGAAGCCTGCGCGCTCCAGAGTCCGCTGCTCGAAGTACACCGCATCTGGGAGGCGTCGGTCCAGGGCGCTGTGAGTGCAGGACGCTGGCAGGCAAGAAGCGTGGCCCAAACGAAAAAGGCCGGGCGATTGCCCGGCCTTGTCTTAGTTGACCGCTATCGAGCCACTGCGGTCAAGGAGCGCGGTCCTTGACGTCAGGCGGCGGCGCGCGTCTCCTCTTCCTGATGACTCTCTCCTTCGATGTAACGGCCACTGTCGCCGCGGATCTCGATCTTGCGCGGCTTCATGGCCTCTGGAACCTCACGCACGAGGTCGATGTGCAGGAGCCCGTTCTCGAGCCGGGCGTCGACCACCTTCACATAGTCGGCGAGCTGGAAACGACGCTCGAAGCTACGTGTCGCAATCCCCCGATAGAGGTAGCGGCGCGAGTCTTCTTCGTCGTCTTGCTTCCGCGAGCCCGTCACCGTGAGCAGGTTCTCCTTGGTCTCGATACCGAGATCCTGCTCTGCGAAGCCGGCGACCGCCATCGTGATGCGGTACTTGTTCTCGTCCTCGACCTCGACGTTGTAGGGCGGATAGCCGCCTGCCTCGGTGCGATACGCATTCTCGAGTGAGGGTGCCATCCGATCGAAGCCGATCATCGAGCGGAACAGTGGCGAGAAGTCTAGCGTTGTCATCTGCATATCCTCCAAATGAGCAATATGGTTTGGGTTGGCGTTCCGAAGAACCGCCGGTTCAGCGCAGGCGCCGTGTCCGGCCGCCTGCATTATGTAAAGTAGTGCACGCCAAAGCCGTTTGCAAGCGAACATGGACAATCTGTAATGCTTGCTGCGGCCTGCATGCTAGCTCGCTGTTTTATAGAGATTATCTTGCCCTTCTGCAAGGGCGGGCGAAGTCCTGCACAACAACTATACTCAGGGTAGTGTTGGCGACGCTCGACCTGGAGAAGGCATGCATCACGCAATCCCCGATGCAAGCACAAGTGCCTCTCGTGCGGAGGGTTCCGGCCGTGTGTCCGGGCGCCCGGCAGGCCCCGGTTGCGGCGACGATCAGGACATGGCGCGTGCTCGCCAGGTGGTGGCGCGCTCGTTGGCTCGCTACGGTCGGCGTCCCGAGCATCTGCTCCAGCATCTGATCGCGCTTCAGCAGCAGTTCTCGCATGTGCCGACGGCCGGGATCGACGCGCTCACCGCAGCCCTCGATGTCACGCATGCCCAGTGCGAGGCAGCGGTTGCCTTCTATGCCTTCCTGCACCGCTCGCCGCGCGGTCACTACGACATCCTGCTCAGCGACAACATCACCGACCGGATGCTGGGCAATCAGCGCCTGATGCAACTGCTCTGCGATCGGCTCGGGGTTGATCTCGGCGTTCCGCGCGTCGATGGGCGCGTCAGCGTGGAGTTCACCTCCTGCACGGGGATGGGCGATCAGGCGCCAGCCCTGTTGGTGAACGGGTTCGCCGTGACGCGGCTGGACGACGACCGTATCCGGCAGATCGCAGCCTTGGTCGAGACCCGGGTGCCGCTGGCGCATTGGCCGAAGGAGTTCTTCGCGGTCTCGAACAATGTGCACCAGCCGGGGCTGCTGCTGCGCGATCTCGAGTGCCGCGATGCCGGGCTGGTGGCCTTGTTCGCCCGCGGACCCGAGGCGGTGCTGAACGAACTCGAGCGCTCCGGATTGCGCGGGCGTGGCGGCGCCGGCTTCACGACCGCGCTGAAATGGCGCTTCTGCCGCGAGACCGGTGATCCGCAGAAGGTGGTCGTCTGCAATGCCGACGAGGGCGAGCCCGGCACCTTCAAGGATCGGGTGCTGCTCTCGGCCTATGCGGACCTGGTGATCGAGGGCATGACGCTCTGCGCCGGGGTCGTCGGTGCGCGCGAGGGCTTCCTCTACCTGCGCGGCGAGTACCGCTACCTGGTCGAACACCTCGAGGCGGTGTTGCAGCGCCGGCGCGAGCTCGGGCTGCTTGGGGCCGGGATCGGGGCGGGTATCGGTGCTGGCAACTCCTTCGATTTCGATATCCAGATCCATCTCGGCGCCGGTGCCTACATCTGCGGCGAGGAGTCGGCCCTGATCGAGTCGCTCGAGGGCAAGCGTGGGGTGACCCGCAAGCGCCCGCCGTATCCGGTCACCGCCGGCTATCGGGAGCGGCCGACGGTCGTCAACAATGTCGAGACCTTCCTGGCGGCCGCGCGCATCGCTGAGCATGGCGGCTACTGGTTCCGCAGCGAGGGTACCGACCAATCGGCGGGGACCAAGATCCTCAGTGTCAGCGGTGATTGCGCCCGGCCCGGCGTCTACGAGGTGCCGTTCGGGACCTCGGTGCGTGAGGTGCTCGCGGCCTGCGGCGCCGAGGCGGTGCAGGCGGTGCAGGTCTCCGGAGCGGCCGGCACGACCCTGGCGGCTGATGGATTCGACCGGGTGCTCGCGTTCGAGGACCTGCCGACCGCGGGTTCGTTCATGGTGCTCGGCGAGGGGCGCGATCTGCTCGAGATGGTGCGCAACTTCGCGGCCTTCTTCGCGCACGAGAGCTGCGGCTTCTGCACCCCATGCCGCGTCGGCGGCGTGCTGCTGCGCGACCTGGTCGAGAAGGTCGCAACCGGCCAGGCCTCGGCGCACGACCTCGAGGAGCTGCGGCATATCGGCAAGGTGATGCGCCGGGCGAGCCATTGCGGCCTGGGGCATACCGCGCCAAACCACGTCCTGCAGACGCTCGACAGATTTCCACAGATCTACCGGCAGCGGCTCAAGCATACCGACTACACGCCAGCCTTCGATCTGGATGCCGCGCTGGCCGAGGCCCGGCGGCTGACCGGTCGTGATGACCGGGCCGCGCACTTGAGCGCGGATGAAACAGAGGTGCTGGGATGAAAGCTGGGATGAAAGGGGCGCTGGGATGAAACGAGGTGCTGAGATGGAACCGATGATCCTGAGACGACGGGTTCGGCTTCCGGGATGGTGTCTCGCGCCGAACATCTGGTGTGGTGTCTGGCGCCATGTCGGGCGCGGTGTTTGGCGTGATGTCAGGTGCGGTATCTGGCGCCATGTCAGGTGCGGTATCTGGCGCGAGGCCTGGCACGATGTTTGGCACCTAGGCAGGCGTTCCGGCAGCCGGTGAGGGACGCACCGATGACCGAGCCCAAACAGTTCCTGCTCGACGGCGAGCCGATCCCGTTCCAGCCGGGCCAGACGATCATGGATGCGGCGCTGGCCGCCGGGGTCTATATCCCGCATCTGTGCCACAACCCCGAGCTGGCGCCGCACGGCAGTTGCCGCGTCTGTGTGGTGCGGGCCAACGGCCGCGAGGTCTCGGCCTGCACGGCACCGGCGGCGGCCAAGCTCGAGGTCGAGAGCGAGACCGAGCCGGTGCGTGCGCTCAGGGTCGCGATCCTGCAGATGCTATTCGTCGAGGGCAACCATGTCTGCCCGGCCTGCGAGCGCAGCGGCGCCTGTCAGCTGCAGGCGGTTGCCTACTACTGCGGGATGTTGGAGCCGCGCTTCACGCATTTCTTCCCGCGCCGGGAGCTCGATGCCTCGCATCCGGATCTGGTGCTGGATCGCAATCGCTGCATCCTCTGCGAGCTCTGCGTGCGAGCGAGCCGCGATCTCGACGGCAAGCGGGTGTTCGCGGTGAGCGGGCGCGGGATCGACTCGCAGCTGATCGTGGATGCGCCGACTGGGCGCCTGGGTGACAGCCAGCTCGCGGTGACCGATCGCGCCGCCCATGTCTGTCCGGTCGGCGCCATCCTGCCGCGCCATCGAGCAGACGACGCAAACGACCGGCGCGGCTATCGGGTGCCGATCGGCGAGCGCCTCTACGATCGCGAGCCGATCAGTCGGGTTGGTGATGTCGCGCTGCACGACCGCAGCCCTGGCTCGCGCTGGGGCGGATGCGCCGAGTCGACCGGACAGGACGCCGGTACTGGAGACCTTTCCGCAGCCAAATCCGCGCCGCAGCATCGATTGGAGCGGCATTCGATAGGGAAGACGAAGCTGGAAAGGCGGCTGGAGCCGAAACTGGAAAGGCAGCCGGACCCGAAGCGGGAGCCGCGCCTGGAGCAGACGCCGACACCGGAGCAGGACGCGGCCGCGTCGAGCACCTCGGTGCAGGAGGGCTCCTGATGCCTGTGCGCGATGCAGAGACCGAGCCCGTGCCGAGGGTCGACCCCGACACGCGCTCGCCGAAGAAATTGCGCGTGGCGACCGCATCGCTGGCCGGCTGCTTCGGCTGCCATATGTCACTGCTCGATATCGACGAGCGGCTGATCGATCTGCTCGAGCTCATCGAGCTCGACCGCACGCCGCTGACCGATCTCAAGCAGCTCGGCCGCTGCGATCTGGGCCTGATCGAAGGCGGCGCCGCCAACGCCGAGAACGTCGAGGTGCTGCGCGCCTTTCGTCGTCAGTGCAGGCGGTTGGTCGCCGTCGGCGCCTGTGCGATCGACGGCGGCATCCCGGCGATGCGCAACGGTTTCGCGCTGCGCGAATGCCTCGAGGAGGCATTCATCGACGGCGTCGGGTTGGCCAATCGCGGTATCCCGAATGACCCGGAGCTGCCACTGCTGCTGAGTCAGGTCCACCCGCTGCACGAGATCGTCAAGATCGACGCCTTCCTGCCGGGCTGTCCACCCTCGGCCGAGGCGATCTGGACCCTGTTGACGGCTGTGCTCGAAGGTCAGCCGCTTCGGCTGCCCTATTGCCAGCTCCATTACGATTGATCGGGCCGTCTGCGAGGGCGGCTCAGCGAGGTAGACCAATGTCCAGTCCGCTCGAGCGCGCGGCCCATCCGGAGCGGCTGCGGCGCGTGGTCATCGACCCGGTCACCCGCGTCGAAGGCCATGGCAAGGTCAGCTTGCTGCTCGATGAGAAGGATCGGGTGCAGCAGGCGCGGCTGCACATCGTCGAGTTCCGCGGCTTCGAGAAGTTCATCCAGGGCCGGCCCTATTGGGAGCTGCCGGTGCTGGTGCAGCGCCTGTGCGGGATCTGTCCGGTCAGCCATCACCTCGCCGCGGCCAAGGCCTGCGATCAGCTCGTCGGCGCCGATCAGCTGCCGCCGACGGCCGAGAAGGTCAGGCGTCTGATGCACTACGGGCAGGTATTGCAGTCGCATGCGCTGCACTTCTTCCACCTGTCCTCGCCGGACCTGCTGTTCGGCTTCGATGATCCGGTCGCGCATCGCAACATCGTCGGCGTGATCCAGGATCACCCGGAGATTGCGCGCCAGGGCGTGCTGCTGCGCAAGTATGGTCAGGAGGTGATCCGGATCACGACCGGCAAGCGCATCCATGGCTGCGGCGCGATCCCGGGCGGAGTCAACAAGTCCGTTAGTGTGGCCGAGCGCGACGCGCTGCGGGCCGATAGCGGCCAGGTCATCGCGTGGGCGCTCGGTGCGGTCGAACTGATGCAGCGCCTCTACGAGGCCGAGCGAGCAACCTTCGAGCAGTTCGCTGCGGTCGATGCCAATACCCTGAGTCTGGTCGATCAGGCCGGTCGTTTGGAGCTCTACGACGGCGGGCTGCGGGCCTGCGATCCGATGGGCAACAGGCTGTTTGATCATGCGGCTTGCAATGACTATCGGCGCCTGATCGAAGAGCAGATCAAGCCCTGGAGCTACATGAAGTTCCCGTTTCTCAGCGTGCTCGGGGCCGAGCGTGGCTGGTACCGGGTCGGACCGCTCGCGCGGATCAACAACTGCGACCGGATCGAGACACCTCTGGCGGAGCGCGCGCGTCAGCAGTTCATCGCGCAGGGCAACGGCCGACCGGTGCAGGCCGCATTGGCAACGCATTGGGCGCGGCTGATCGAGCTGCTCTACTGCGCCGAGGCGATCGCTGTGCTGCTCGATGATCCGGATCTCAGCGGCGATGAGCGGATGACGCATGGCGAGCCGCGCTCGCTCGGGATCGGGGTCCTTGAGGCGCCGCGCGGCACCCTGTTCCACCACTACGAGATCGACCAGGACGGTCTGGTCCGCAAGGCCAATCTGATCGTCTCGACGACCAATAACAACCAGGCGATCAACGAGTCGATTCGGGCGGTCGCGCAGCGCGAGCTCGATGGCCACACCCTGACCGAGCCGTTGCTGAACGGGATCGAGGTTGCGATCCGCGCCTATGATCCTTGCCTGTCCTGTGCGACGCATGCGATCGGACAGATGCCATTGCAGATCGAGCTGATCGGGACGGATGGCGAATACTATGATCGGCTTGCGCGTGATTCGAACGGAGGGCTATCCAGGGGGATGTCAGGGATGTGACCCCTCCCAACCCGGCGCCGACGCGCGCTCGCTGCCGCGCGAGCGGTGATCGGACAGCGCCTGTGCTGGTCATCGGGATCGGCAACCCTTCGCGCGGTGATGATGCACTCGGTCCAGTGCTCATCAGCCGCTTGCAGCAGTGGCAGGATGCTGGGTGGCTTGAAGACGTGGAGTTGCTGAACGACTTTCAGCTTCAGATCGAGCATGTGCTGGACCTGGTCGATCGCGAGCGTGTGATCGTTGTCGATGCCGCGGCCTCGCTGGATGCACCCTATCGGCTGCTGCCGATTTCGACAGAGACGATGGACAGCGGTTCGACGCCTGCGGCGGTGTTGGGCTGGACCACGCATCGACTCGCCCCGAACGCACTCCTCGCGCTGTATCGCTCTCTCCATGGCGAACCGCCGCCGCTGGATCTGTTGGCCATCGGCGGTTGCTCATTCGAGCTCGGCGAGGCCCTCTCGGCCAAGGCGGCTGCCAATCTGGAGGTTGCGACCGAGTGGTTACTGTTCGAGTTGCAGTGCCTGCCAACCTGTACGGCTCACCAGCCCTGAAACGATGCGTCGTTGTCTATCAGCATCCTTGGTCCGCTGCGTCGTCTAGAGGTTGGCTCAGCGCGGCCCGGGCGCGCTTTGCGCGTTCGATGCCGCCGAGTGAGAACAGCCAAACCTGCTCGATCAGCGCGTCGAGCCGCTCGCGAACGGGCGGTCGATCCGGATGCAATCGAGAGATGATTGGCATCGCATGGTAGTAATACAGGATCTGCCCAATCACGCTGGCCGCGCAGTCGATCGTGAGCGGGTCGTCAGCGCTTGTATTGAGCAGATTCGCGACGATCTGATAGAGCTCGCGCGCATCGGGCTCGAGGTGCTCGGAGACGATCAGATCCAGGACCTCGGTTGGGTGTGCCATCTCGTTTAGATAGATGGTGCTCAGCTGGACCTGTCTTTCACTGTCGTTGCTGCAGCAGAAGATCTCCTCGAACAGGGCCTGGATGTGGACGCGCAGACGCTGCTCGGCGGGCGCATCGGAAGGAAGAAAGGCGGTGCGTCGCTGGCGCAGGGTCTCGAAGAGGCGCCCATAGATGGCCTCGTAGAGTTTGCGTTTGTCGCCAAAGTGGTAGTGCACGGCGGCGACGTTGGCATCGGCGCGGCGGCATATCTCGCGGATCGTGGCCGCGTCGTAGCCGCGCTCGGCGAAGACCTCGAGTGCTGCCTGGAGCAGGCGCTCGCGCGTGTTGGTAGAAGGTTCGTTATCCGGCAAGGCAAGGCTCCGTTACAACGTGACCGTAGTCTAAGTCTAGAACAGCGGCAGCCGACTAGGCTTGTGCTGTCGAGCCCTTCGGGACCATGAAACGGCCGTACGATGAGGAGCCTTGTACCGCCAGCTTCTGTGTCCGGGAATGGGCCTTGCTTCGGTTCCAAGCCACGGCTGGAACGTAGAAGCCCTAACAGAATGCGCTCTACGGCCCAGCAAATCAGCAGCTTGTGCAGGCTAGCCAGGCATTTTGATAGGGCCTGCTAGAAGGCTTGATGGAATGCGCTCTTGGGATATCGAAATCAGCGGTTTGTCCTGGCTAGGCGGGCGTCTTGGTAGGGTCTCTTGCGTTAGACTCAGGTCGGCTGCCCATCCAGCTGGGTGTATCGGGAAGGCGGCCGGCAAGGCAGGCCTGTGTTGCTGCGCGTCCAGCGTTGCAATGGCGAACCAACGAGGTTGAGCCAGTTGGGGTATCAAGATTACGGAGACGCTCGCCAAGCTCCGAATGACGGCGACTTCAATTCCGCATCATTGGAGCCTGGGGCATCCGGCTCCAGTTACGATCCGGCCGCAGCGGGCGCAACCCTGGGGATCTTCGGGTGGCTTGGTCAGCTGGTCTCCGGCGTTCTCGCGATCCCGTTTGATCTTGCGCTGATCGGTGCCTTCGCTGCCGCGCTGGTTCTCAATTCGCTCACGACAGACCTGCCATCAGTCGAGGCGTTGGCCGAGGTCAAGTTCGAGGAGCCGCTGCGGATCTACACGGCCAGTGGCTTGCTGATGGCGGAATTCGGGGTGCAGCGGCGCAGGGCAGTCGAATACGAGCAGGTCCCACCGTTGTTGATCGACGCCTTCGTATCCGCTGAGGACAGCCGTTTCTTCGAGCACCGGGGCATTGACGTGATCGGGCTCGCGCGTGCCGCCGTCAGCGTGGCGAGGAGCGGCGAGGCGACCCAGGGCGGAAGCACGATCACGATGCAGGTGGTGCGCAACTTCCTGTTGACCCGCGAGAAGACGATCAGGCGAAAGCTCACCGAGATCCTATTGGCCTGGAAGCTCGAGGCCACCCTGACCAAGGAGCAGATCCTCAGCCTCTACCTGAACAAGATCTTCTTCGGGCACCGCGCCTATGGCGTCGCTGCAGCGGCCGAATTCTACTATCAAAGGTCATTGGATGAACTGACCATTGCCGAGATGGCGATGCTCGCTGGCTTGCCGAAGGCGCCCTCGGCGAATAACCCGCTCGCGAATCCCGAGCGGGCGATCGAACGGCGGGACTATATCCTTGAGCGGATGCACGCGTTCGGCTATATCGACGATACCGATTTCCTGCTTGCCAGCACGGCGCCGCTGAGCGCCGAGCGTTACGCCCCGGCCATCGAGTTTCGCGCCGATTATCTGGCCGAGATGGCGCGCCGGGAGGTTGTCGAGCGCTACGGCGAGGAGCAGGCATATCGCATCGGCCTAAAGGTCTACACGACCGTCGACGAGTCGTTGCAGCAGGCTGCCGATGCGGCGCTGCGCCAGGGTCTTCGAGACTACAACAAACGTCATGGCTACCACGGTCCCGAGGCGCGCATTGCCGATGTCGTGGCTAAGAGCCCGGCCGAGCTCGATGAGCTGCTTGCGGCTTATCCTGATGTGCCCGGGCTACCGGCTGGGGTCGTGATCAGCGCCGATGGCGAGGAGGCCGAGGTCTACGTCGGAGCGGGTGAGACCCGCCGTCTGCGCCTGGGTCAGGTGGAATGGGCTCGGCCATTCAAGACCGAGAACTGGCGCGGTGCGGCGCCGAAGCGGGTGACCGATGCGGTGGCGGTCGGCGATCTGATTCGGCTTCGCAAGAATGACGAGCAATGGATGTTGGCGCAGGTGCCGAAGGTCGGTGGGGCACTGGTCGCGCTGGCGCCCGCGGACGGCGCGATCCGGGCGCTCTCCGGCGGCTATGCCTTCAGTTGGAGCAAGTTCAACCGGGCCACCGATACCAAGCGTCAGCCGGGCTCGACCTTCAAGCCTTTCGTTTATGCGGCGGCGCTCGGCAAGGGCTATACCCCGGCCAGCCTGGTCAAGGATGAGCGTTTCGAGTTGCCATCGCGCGACGGCGTCTGGCGACCGAAGAACGCAGACGGCAAGTTCATGGGGCCGATCCGTATTCGGGTGGCATTGAGCAAGTCGCGCAACCTGGCGGCGGTGAACCTGGTCGACCGCATGAGTGTCGAGCATACCCGCGGGTTCATCCAGAACTTCGGTTTCACACCCGAGAGCATGCCACCGGATATGTCGATGGCGCTCGGCTCCGGTGCGGTCTCGCCGCTCGAGCTGGCAAGCGGTTTCGCAAGCTTCGCCAACGGTGGCTATCGGATCGAGCCCTATCTGATCGCGCGCATCGAGGATGTCCACGGCAATCCCCTGTTCGAGGCACAGCCGCTGCGCGCCTGCACCGCCTGTTGGCTCGAATCAGACGCAGACGATGCGTTGGTGATGCCTGACGGCGCCTCGGATGATCCGCCTGCGCCGCTCGCGATCGATCCCCGTATTGCCTACAACATGGACTCGATGCTCAAGGATGTGATTCGGGAGGGAACCGCGACGCGCGCACGGCGACTCGAGCGCCCTGATATTGCCGGTAAGACGGGAACGACGAACGAGTCCCGCGATTCCTGGTTTGCCGGCTACCAGCCTGAGCTCGTCGCTGTCGCCTGGGTGGGACGTGATGACAATACGCCGCTCGGGCGCGGCGAGTGGGGCGGCACGGCAGCGCTCGGCATCTGGATCGGTTTCATGGAGGAGGCCCTGCAGGGGGTTCCGGTTGCGCAGATCAAGCGGCCGGAAGGGATGGTGCCGGTCAGGATCAGCCTGCGCAGCGGACAGAAGACGAGCTCGGAGCGCAATAGTCGAATCGAATATATCCGCGACGAGTATCAGTTGATGACGCTGGGGCCGGACCCGGTGGAGTACTCAGCGCCTGTTGCCCGGAGGAGGACCGCACCGCGGATGCTCGATGAGCTGTTCTGACGCGAGCGATGCCTGTTGAATTGATTCGCGGACAGCCCTTGAGCCTAGAAACCGCGGTTGGACGGCTGCCAGGGTGCGCTTCATGAAGCGCTAGAAGTGGAGCCACTGCAAACGGTTGCATGCTGGGCTGATATGTTTTGACCTGTCAACTATTGGCACCGAATTCTCGTTACGCACCTCTTCTTTCTTTTATTAAACAGTTTGTTGCAGGGCCTGTGGGTATGTGGGCGAGAGGCCCGAGAGTGTGGGCAACCTGTGGGCCGCGCCTGTGAGGTGCTGGCGTATGGCACCGAGGTGTCGGCGCGGTCCATAGGTTGCCCACACGGCTTTAGCTCGGGCCGGTCCGCAGGGATGCGGACTCGTCCATATATCCACAGGTCAACGGCGCTGTCGATACAAACACATTGGCTCAGGACACCCAGCGGCAGACTGCGACGGTGGATCATGCTGATATACGTGGATTGGGTACCACCGGACTTCACTACGTCGCGGAGCTGGCCTTTCTCTAAGAGCAGGGATCGGCGCGCGCAATGCCCGTTGCGGGATTGTTGCGTGCACCACCGGTATAGCCCGCACAAGGGTTCTCCACACCGGCCGTGGATGCCCTGAGTCAATGTGTCTGTGCGCTGGCGCATCGCCCGATCAGTGCGCTGTCATCAGCGCGACGTGCAGCGGGTCCACGGCCAAATCCTTAGGCGCTCGTCGCCACTGCTGGCGCCTGAACCAGCCGCGGCATTTCCTGGCGCACGATGTCCCAGAGGAACCCGGCCAGCTCACGGGCGATGGCCACGCACACCAGCTTGGTGTTCTTGCCGGCCCGTGTCATGCTGCGATAGCGCCCGCACAGGCGCACCTGTGCCTTCCAGGCAATCTGTTTCGCCGCTGGGGAGGCATTGGCGGCCTTGCTCTTGAGATGCTTGGTCTGGCGTGCCGGGAAGCGGTAGCTCCAGGCCGACTCCACCAGCATGCGCCGGGCGTGACTGTTGCCGGTGAGCGTGATCGCCCCTTGGCGCCGGCGCCCGCCGGAGGAGTGCTCGCTCGGCACCAGGCCGAGGAAGGCCATGAGCTGCTTGGGCGACTCAAAGCGGCTGATGTCGCCGAGCTCGGCCAGCAGCACGATGGCGGCGAGCTTGTCGATGCCGCGCAGTGCCACCAGGGAGTCGACCACCGGCGCCAGCGACCACTCGGGCAGCGCACGCATGAGCTGGTCGGTGAGCTGGGCGACCCGTTCACCGGCAGCGCGCTCGGCGTCGATGTAGGTTTGCAGCACCACCTGCTGCCAGGGATCATCCAGCTTCAATGCCGCAAGCCAGTTCTCATGCGCCGGCGTCCAGCGGCTCTTGCCCTTGGGCCAATGCTGGCCATGGCGTAACAGAAAGGCGTTGAGCTGCTGGCGCGCCTTGCGCTCTTGGGCCTTGAGGTCGTCACGCGCACGGCTGAGATCGCGCATGCGCTCCTGTTCCCGATCCGGCACCCACACCGCGGTGAGATCGCCGCTGCGCAGCAGACGCGCCAGCTTGAGCGCATCGCGCCGGTCGGTCTTGATGCGTTCGCCCGCCTTCTGCGGGATCAGCGACGGGGCGACGACCTCGCAGTCGTGACCGCTGGCGATGAGCTGACGGTAGAGTCCGTAGCCGCAGGGACCGGCTTCGTAGCAGAACAGCAGCAGTCCACCGTCATACGCTTCACTCAGCTTGGCGATGAGCCGCTCGACCTTCTTCGGCGTGTTGGCGATCTCGCCGCGGTAGATCGGCTCACCACGCCCGGGCTCGGCCACCGCCACGGCAATCGTCTCTTTGTGCACGTCTAGACCGATGTAGGCCGCGTACTGCTGCGCCGCCCCTTGCCCGCTCGCCGCCGACAACGCCACCTGCGACGATGCCGTCTCAATCTCGCCCGCTGCTACGTTACACTCTTGCATGACCTGCCCCCCTCAATGTGGCTCTGTGTCGATGGATGTGTCCGTCCTCAACATAACCCACGGACGTTGAGGACGGGCAGGTCAAAACATCATGTCTAAGCTGTT
>JAAAOQ010000015.1 GCA_009908845.1 Gammaproteobacteria bacterium | reverse complement strand
CACCGGAGCCAAGGACGCCTCCAATGCCTGAGATCCGCAACTACACGCTCAACTTCGGCCCGCAGCACCCGGCCGCCCACGGCGTGCTGCGCCTGGTATTGGAGATGGATGGCGAGGTCATCGAGCGCGCCGATCCGCACATCGGGCTGCTGCATCGCGCGACCGAAAAATTGGCCGAATCCAAGCCGTACAACCAGAGCATCGGCTACATGGACCGGCTCGACTACGTCTCGATGATGTGCAACGAGCACGGCTACGTGCGCGCGATCGAGAAGCTCCTCGGGGTCGAAGCGCCGATCCGGGCGCAGTACATCCGCACCCTGTTCGACGAGATCACGCGCATCCTGAACCACCTGATGTGGCTCGGTGCCCATGCGCTCGATGTCGGCGCGATGAGTGTTTTCCTCTACTGCTTCCGCGAGCGCGAGGACCTGATGGACTGCTACGAGGCGGTCTCGGGTGCGCGCCTGCACGCGACCTATTATCGTCCGGGGGGGGTCTATCGGGACCTGCCGGCGCAGATGCCGCGGTTCCCAGAGGGTAAATCGAAATGGCACAGCGCCCGTGAGGTCAAGAAGCTCAACGAGGCGCGCAGCGGCTCGTTGCTCGACTTCATCGAGGACTTTAGCAACCGATTCCCAAAGCTGGTCGACGAGTACGAGACCCTACTGACCGACAACCGGATCTGGAAGCAGCGTACCGTTGGCATCGGGGTCATCGACGCCGATCGCGCCAAGAACCTCGGCTTCACCGGTCCGATGCTGCGCGGCTCAGGCGTCGCCTGGGACCTGCGCAAGAAGCAGCCCTACGCGGCCTATGACCAGGTCGAGTTCGACATCCCGGTCGGTCAGAACGGCGACTGCTATGACCGCTACCTGGTGCGGATCGAGGAGATGCGCCAATCGAATCGGATCATCAAGCAGTGCATCGACTGGCTGCGTCAGAATCCGGGCCCGGTGATGGTGGAAGATCACAAGGTCGTGCCGCCGACCCGCGTCGGCATGAAGGACGACATGGAAGCCCTGATCCACCACTTTAAGTTGTTCACCGAGGGCTACTGCCCGCCGCCGGGCGAGGTCTATGCCGCGGTTGAGGCCCCGAAGGGCGAGTTCGGCTGCTACATCGTCTCGGACGGCGCCAACAAGCCCTATCGGCTGAAGGTCCGGGCGCCTGGTTTTCCGCATCTCGCGGCGATGGACGAGATGTCGAAGGGGCATATGCTCGCCGACGTGGTCGCGATCATCGGCACCATGGATATCGTGTTCGGGGAGATCGATCGCTGATGAGCTTCCGTACCACACCGCTGGCCGTGATCCATGACGTCGACAAGGAGACGCTGCTTACCCCCGAGCTGCGTGCCGAGATCGACAAGCATGTCGCCAAGTATCCGCCGGAGTGGAAGCAATCGGCGGTGATGCCGGCTCTGACGCTGGTCCAAGATCATCACGGCGGCTGGCTGACGCGCGAGCTGATGGATCAGGTCGCCGCCTATCTCGATATGCCGGAGACGGCGGTCTACGAGGTCGCGACCTTCTATGCGATGTACGACCTCGAACCGGTCGGCCGGCACAAGGTCTGTGTCTGCAACAGTGTCTCCTGCATGCTGGGTGGTGCCGAAGAGCTGATGCACCACATCGAAGAGAAGTACAAGGT
Organism: Gammaproteobacteria bacterium; assembly: GCA_009908845.1. Lineage (GTDB taxonomy): Bacteria > Pseudomonadota > Gammaproteobacteria > Chromatiales > Chromatiaceae > Lamprobacter. The sequence goes on along the minus strand of JAAAOQ010000015.1, from coordinate 11,060 downwards.
GGCTCCCGGCGGTACGACCGCTGATGGCAAGCTCACGTTCAAGGAGTTCGAATGCCTTGGTGCCTGCCGGCATGCACCTGTCGTGATGGTCGACAAGACCTACCACGAATGCGTGACGCCGGACGACATCGACAAGATCATCGACGACCTCGACTGAGCGCGCGTGACCTATGGGCGATAACCAGAACACCGTCTGCTTCCGTACGATGCACCTCGACGAGCAGGTGCGTCACACCCTCGAGGGCTACCGCAGCGTCGGCGGCTATGCGCAGTGGGAGCGCATCCTGCGCGAGAAGCCGGACCCGGATCAGCTGATCGACGAGATCAAGACCTCGGCCCTGCGCGGCCGCGGGGGCGCGGGCTTCCCGACCGGCCTGAAATGGAGCTTCATGCCGCGCACCAAGCCAGGCCAGAAGTACATCGTCTGCAACTCGGACGAGGGCGAGCCCGGCACCTGCAAGGATCGCGACATCATGCGCTACAATCCGCACCAGCTGATCGAAGGGATGGCGATCGCCGGCTACTGCATCGGCGCAACGGTCGGCTACAACTACATCCGCGGCGAGTTCTACGAGCCGACCGAGCGCTTCGATCAGGCCCTCGAGGAGGCCTATGCGGCCGGGCTGCTCGGCAAGGATCTGCTCGGCTCCGGGATCGACTTCGATCTCTATACCCATCTCGGCTCCGGCGCCTACATCTGCGGCGAGGAGACCGCGCTGCTCGAGTCGCTCGAGGGTAAGAAGGGGCAGCCGCGCTTCAAGCCGCCGTTCCCCGCTCAGGCGGGCCTCTACGGGAAGCCGACCACGATCAACAACACCGAGTCCTTGGCCTCGGTGCCGGTGATCCTGGAGAAGGGCGGCAAATGGTTCCTGGAGCAGGGCCGGCCGAACAATGGCGGTCCGAAGCTGTTCTCGGTGACCGGTCACGTTGCCCGGCCCGACAACTTCGAGATCCCGCTCGGTACGCCATTCAAGGATCTGCTCCAGATGGCCGGCGGCGTCAGTGGCGGTCGGTCGCTCAAGGCGGTGATCCCCGGCGGCTCCTCGGTGCCGGTGGTGCCGGGCGAGGTGATGCTCGCGACCGACATGGATTACGACTCGATCGCAAAGGCCGGCTCGATGCTCGGCTCCGGGGCGGTGATCGTGATTGCAGAGGGGACCTGCATGGTCAAGGTGCTGGCCAATCTGGCGCACTTCTATGCGCACGAATCCTGCGGGCAGTGCACACCCTGCCGGGAGGGCACCGGCTGGCTCGCGCGGGTGCTGGAGCGCATGCTGGCCGGTCAGGGCCGGCCCCAGGACCTCGATCTCCTGGACAACGTGGCGGGACGGATCGGCGGACGCACCATCTGCGCACTCGGAGACGCGGCGGCAATGCCCGTGCAGAGCTTCCTGAAACACTATCGCGCCGAGTTCGAGTACCTGATCGAGCACGGCCGGCCGCTGGTCGAGGCCGCCTGAGTACCGGCAGGCCTCACGCAAGCGATGCCTCCTATGCAAAGGACAACGATGTATCGCGCCCCGCGGCTCAACGACAGGTAGACCCAACCGATGTCGGACGACAAGATCACACTCGAGATCGACGGTCGCGTCTGCAGCGCGACGCCTGGCGAGATGATCATCGCGGTGGCCGATCGCGAGGGCATCCCGATCCCGCGCTTCTGCTACCACGAGAAGCTGTCGATCGCCGCCAACTGCCGCATGTGCTTGGTCGAGGCGGAGCAGGGCGGCCGCCCGTTCCCGAAGCCGGTGCCCGCCTGCGCGACCCCGGTCGGCGACAGCGCGGCACCATGGAATTCCTGCTGATCAACCATCCGCTCGACTGCCCGATCTGCGATCAGGGCGGCGAATGCGAGCTGCAGGACGTCTCGATGGGCTATGGCGAGGACGTCTCGCGCTTCAGTGAGCGTAAGCGGGTGGTCAAGGACGAGGACCTCGGTCCGCTGATCGCAACCGAGATGACCCGTTGCATCCATTGCACCCGCTGCGTGCGGTTCGGTGCCGAGATCGCCGGGCTGCGTGAGCTCGGCGCGACCGGGCGCGGCGAGGACATGCGCATCGGGACCTTTGTCGAGCACACGGTCTCCCACGAGCTCTCGGGCAATATCATCGATCTCTGTCCGGTCGGCGCGCTGACCTCGAAACCCTATCGATTCACCGCGCGCGCCTGGGAGCTGACCTCCGATGAGGGCATTGCCCCGCACGATGGCGTTGGCTCCAACCTGCAGCTGCATATCCGCGGCGAGCAGGTGATGCGGGTCCATCCGCGCGACAATGAGGCGGTCAACGAGTGCTGGATCTCGGACCGCGATCGCTTCAGCTATGAGGGTCTGAGCAGCCCCGAGCGGCTGACGGCGCCGATGATCAAGCGCGACGGCGCCTGGCAAGAAGTCGAATGGCAGGAGGCGCTGAGCACCGTCGTCGGCGGTCTGCGCGGCCTGATCGACGGCCTTGGTGCCGATCATCTCGGCTGTTTGATCGCGCCGAATGCGACCCTTGAAGAGCAATACCTCTTCCAGAAGCTGGTGCGGACACTGGGCTGTGACAACATCGACAGCCGTGTCCGCCAACAGGACTTCCGTGGTGACTCCAGCGATCCGCTGCTGCCCTGGCTCGGTCTTCCCATCGCTGAGCTGGAGCGCCAGACCGCTGTCCTGCTGATCGGCAGCGATATCCGTCATGAGCAGCCGCTATTGGCCCACCGCCTCCGCAAGGCGGCCCTGGACGGGGCCGAGATCGCGGTCGTCAATGCCTACGAGCTGGAGCTGATGCATCCAGCGCGTCAGTTGACGGCCGTTCCCGGCTGCCTGCTCCTGGAGCTCGCCGCGATTGCGAAGGCCCTGGGGGTCTCGCCCAGCGGCAGCATCAAACCGCTGTTGGATCAGGCCGAAGTCGGCGAGGTGCATCAGACCGTTGCCGATTCCCTGAGGCAGGCTGGCACCAAGGGAAGCGGGCTGGTCTTGCTCGGCGCCCTCGCCGAGGCCGACCCTGATTTTACCCTCCTGAAGGCGCTGGCCTGGGAGATCGCGGCGGCGGCTGAATGCCGTGTCGGGCTGCTGGCGCAGGCCGCGAACAGCACCGGGGCCTATGTCGCGGGCGCGCTGCCGCACCGTCTGCCGGGCGCCAAGGCCATTGAGCGGCCAGGCTTGAATGCGCTCTCGATGCTGCACGAGCCCCGTCAGGGTTATCTGCTCTGGGGCCTGGAACCGGACCTGGACCTGACCGAGCCGGGCACGGCGATCCAGGCGCTGGATCAGGCCGGATTCGTGGTGGCCTGCGCCAGCTTCCGCTCGTCGGCGCTGGATCAGGTCGCCGATATCCTGCTGCCGCTCGCCGCCTTCGCGGAGACTGCGGGCACCTTCGTCAATACCGCCGGGGATTGGCAGCGTTTCCAGGGGGCCGTGCCGCCGGTCGGCGATGCGCGGCCGGGCTGGAAGGTCCTGCGCGTGCTCGGAAACCTGCTCGAGCTCAACGGCTTCGAGCAGAACACCGCCAAGCAGGTCCATGACGAGCTTGCGGCGCAGTGCGACGGCCTGACGCCGGATAACCGGCTGCAGGGCACGCCGGCGGCCGTCTCCGAGATGCTCGGCACGCCGCTGGTCCGGGTCGGCAATGTGCCGATCTACGCAACCGATGCGCTGGTCCGCCATGCGCCGGCGCTGCAGCGGACGCAGCTTGTCGAGTCCCTTGCGGTCTCGCTGCACCCGAAACAGGCCGCCGAGCTTGGCCTTGCTGCCGGGGATGAGGTCGCGATCCATCAGAACGGCCATCGTGGTCGCGCACAGATTGTCCTCGATGACCGCTGCGCCATCGGCACGGTCCGTATTCCGGCTGCCGTCGGCGGCAGCGAGAGCTTGGGTGCCCAGATCGGCACCGTCGCCTTGGAGAAGCTGTGACGATGATGGACCTCTGGAACATACTGCCGCTGCCGCTTCAGAGCCTGGTCGCGATCGGCGCGATCATCGGTCCGTTGTTGGCGGTCGTCGCTTGGTACACCTATGCCGAGCGCAAGGTGATCGGCTACATCCAGGTGCGGATCGGCCCGAACCGGGTCGGCTGGCGCGGTCTGCTGCAGCCGATCGCCGATGCCCTGAAGCTGATGGTCAAGGAGATCATCCTCCCGAGCAAGGCCAACAAGGGGCTGTTTCTGCTTGCGCCTCTGATCGCGATCGTGCCGGCGCTGGCGGCCTGGGCGGTGGTTCCGTTCGATGCCGGTCTGGTGCTGGCCGACATCAACGCTGGCCTGCTCTACGTGCTGGCGCTGACCTCGCTGGGCGTGTACGGGGTCATCATCGCCGGCTGGGCCTCCAATTCAAAGTATGCGCTGTTGGGCGCGATGCGTGCCGCCGCGCAGATCGTCGCCTACGAGATCGCGATGGGGTTCGCGCTCGTGGGGGTGCTTGTTGCTGCCGGCAGCCTGAACCTCAGCGCGATCGTCGAGGCCCAGTCTGGCAGCCTACTGACCTGGTTCTGGCTGCCACTGCTGCCGTTGTTTGGCGTCTACTTCATCTCCGGCGTCGCAGAGACGAATCGGGCACCGTTCGACGTGGCCGAGGGAGAGTCTGAGATCGTCGCCGGCTTCCATGTCGAGTATTCCGGCATGGCCTTCGCGATCTTCTTCCTCGCCGAGTACGCGAACATGGTCCTGATCGCGATGCTCGCTACGCTGCTGTTCTTCGGCGGTTGGCTGTCGCCGTTCCAGGGCATTCCAGTGCTGGATGAGATGACGACCTGGGTGCCGGGTCTGATCTGGATCGTGCTTAAGACCTTCTTCTTCATGTTCGTCTTCCTGTGGCTGCGCGCGACCTTTCCGCGCTACCGCTACGACCAGATTATGCGTCTCGGCTGGAAGGTCTTCATCCCGATCACAATCGTCTGGATTCTTGTGGTCGCTGTTGCTGTGCTCGTTGAGCTGCCGCCCTGGTGGTCGGCACCCGCTGCCTGATCGGCAGTCGCGACGGACGACCGCGGTCTTTAGGCCAGTCGATACCCGATAGAGTCAACCATGCTTCAAGCCGCTCGCACTTATCTCAACAGCCTGCTGCTCGTCGAGCTGTTTCGGGGAATGCGTTTGACCGGTACTTACCTGTTCAAACGGAAGTTCACCGTTCAATATCCCGAGGAGAAGGCGCCGGTCTCCCCGCGTTTTCGCGGTCTCCACGCACTGCGTCGTTACCCTAATGGCGAGGAGCGCTGTATCGCCTGCAAGCTCTGTGAGGCGACCTGCCCGGCGTTGGCGATCACCATCGAGGCCGAGCCCCGGGAGGACGGCTCCCGGCGCACGACACGCTACGACATCGATCTGTTCAAGTGCATCTACTGCGGATTCTGTGAGGAGTCCTGTCCGGTCGACTCGATCGTCGAGACCGATATCTACGAGTATCACTTCGAGAATCGCGGCGAGAACATCATGACCAAGGACAAGCTGCTCGCGATCGGAGATAAATACGAATCGCGCATCGCGGCCGCACGAGCGGCTGATGCACCCTATCGGTGACCGGGACGCAGCCGGATGTGCAGCCGGCGCAAACCCTGATCCGATGCCGGCGCCGCCGAGACGGCGCCCGCGGTCTCGGCGGTGTTCGCCGAGATCGTTGCACGTTGTAACTTAACGCCTGCCTGCCCGCGCGAGCCGGTCTTGCGCGCAGCCATGCCAGCGGGAAACTCCATGGGCTTCGAGAAATTTCTGTTCTACGTGTTCGCGGCCATAACCGTAGTCTCAGCAGGGATGGTCGTGACGCGGCGCAATCCGGTGCATGCGGTCTTGTTTCTGGTGCTTGCGTTCGTCAGTAGCGCCGTGCTCTGGCTGCTGCTGGAGGCCGAGTTCCTGGGTATCGTGCTGGTGCTGGTCTATGTCGGCGCGGTGATGGTGCTGTTCCTGTTCGTCGTGATGATGCTCGATATCGACATCGCGGCGCTCCGCGGCCAATTCATCCGCTACTTGCCGCTTGGGTTGCTGATCGCCGGGGTGATGGTGCTGAACCTGTTCCTGGTGTTGGGTCCGTCGAATTTCGGACTCGATTTGTTCGCCAAGCCCCCCGGGCATCCCGCCGATTACAGCAATACCGCCGAGCTCGGCCTCGATCTCTACACCACCTATCTCTACCCGTTCGAGATCGCGGCGGTGATCCTGCTGGTCGCGATCATCGCGGCGATCCGTCTGACGCTGCGACGCCGTCCCGAGACCAAGTATCAGGATGCCTCGCTGCAGGTGCGCATCAAGAAGGGGCCGGATCGGATTCGACTGGTCTCGATGCCGGCCGAGCCGCGGCCGACGAAGCTGGCGTCGACCACCGCGGAGGAGACCGAATGATCGCCCTGTCCGACTATCTGCTGCTCGGCGCGCTGCTGTTCTCGATCTCGGTCGCCGGCGTCTTCCTGAACCGCAAGAACGTGATCATCCTGCTGATGTGCATCGAGCTGATGCTGTTGGCGGTGAACATGAACTTCGTCGCCTTCTCGCACTTCCTCGGCAATCCGGATGGGCAGATCTTCGTGTTCTTCATCCTGACCGTCGCCGCCGCCGAAGCGGCGATCGGGCTTGCCATCCTGGTGGTCCTGTTCCGCAACCGCCGGACCATCAACGTCGACGATCTGGACATGCTCAAAGGCTGAGCCAACCGGACCTGCTCGGAGATCCCTGAATGGAGACCGTCTATCTGATCATCGTGCTGGCACCGCTGCTCGGTGCCATCATCGCCGGTTTCTTCGGCGGCAAGATCGGCCGCGTCGGTGCCCACCGGGCGACCATCGCCGGTGTCGGTCTGTCGACGCTGCTGTCGCTCTGGGTGGTGGCGCGCTTCATCTGGTTCGACGAGCCCACCTTCAACGGTGCCGTCTACACCTGGATGGTCGCCGACGGCATCCGCTTCGAGATCGGTTTCCTGGTCGATCGGCTGACCGCGTTGATGATGGCGGTAGTGACCTTCGTCTCGCTGATGGTGCACGTCTACACCATCGGCTACATGGCCGACGATGACCACAACTGGCCCAAGACCTCGCTCGCTGGCACCAACAGCTATCAGCGCTTCTTCAGCTACATCTCGCTGTTCACCTTCTCGATGCTGATGCTGGTGATGGCGAACAACTTCATGCAGCTGTTCTTCGGCTGGGAGGCGGTCGGGCTGGTCTCGTACTTGCTGATCGGCTTCTGGACCGTGCGCGAGTCGGCGATCTTCGCGAACCTCAAGGCGTTCCTGGTCAACCGGGTCGGTGACTTCGGCTTCATCCTCGGCATCGCCGCGGTCGGGATGTACTTCAACTCGATGGACTATGCCGAGGTCTTCGCGCAGGCGCCACAGTTCGCTGACACCCAGGTCGAGGTCTTCGGCGGGGTCTCGCTGATGACGCTGATCTGCATCCTGCTGTTCATCGGCGCTATGGGCAAATCGGCTCAGGTGCCATTGCATGTCTGGCTACCAGACTCGATGGAGGGCCCGACCCCGATCTCGGCGCTGATCCATGCCGCGACTATGGTGACCGCCGGCGTCTTCATGGTCGCGCGGATGTCGCCGCTGTTCGAGCTCTCGACCACGGCACTCTCGTTCGTGCTGGTGATTGGTGCGTTGACGGCCTTCTTCATGGGGCTGATCGGCCTGATCCAGAACGACATCAAGCGCGTGGTCGCCTACTCGACCCTGTCCCAGCTTGGCTACATGATCGCCGCACTCGGCGCCTCGGCCTATGCCGCCGGCATCTTCCACCTGATGACCCACGCCTTCTTCAAGGCGCTGCTGTTCCTGGCCGCGGGCTCGGTGATCATCGCGATGCACCACGATCAGGATATCCGCAACATGGGCGGTCTGCGGCGTTGGATGCCGATCACCTGGATCACGGCGCTGATCGGCTCGCTCGCGTTGATCGCGTTCCCTGGCTTCTCCGGCTTCTTCTCGAAGGATGCGATCATCGAGGCGGTCGGTCATTCGCACATCGCCGGGGCCGGCCTGGCGAGCCTACTGCTGACCCTTGGCGCCTTCGTCACTGCCCTCTACAGCTTCCGGATGTATTTCCTGGTCTTCCACGGCAAGCCGCGCATGGACGAGCACACCCGCTCGCATCTGCACGAGACGCCCTGGGTCGTCACCGTGCCGCTGATCGGGCTCGCGATCCCGTCGGTGCTGATCGGCTGGTATGCGGTCGAGCCGCTGCTGGTGCAGGGCTGGCTCGGCGAGGCGATCTACGTCAAGCCCGAGCACGACACCCTGCATCACCTGGCCGAGCATTGGCACGGCCAGCGTGAGTTCATTCGCCATGGGATGCAGGCGGCACCATTCTGGCTAGCGATGGCAGGGGTCGTGCTGGCAGCCTATATCTGGTGGTTCCTCCATCAGCGGGACCCCGAGATCGACCTATCGCTCCAGCGGCGCGGCGGCTGGCTAACGCGGCTCTTGGAGAACAAGTACGGGTTCGATGATTTCAATCAGCGGGTCTTCGCCGAGGGCGGTCGGCGTTTCGGGCGCTTCCTTTGGACGCGTAGCGATCAGCGCTTCATCGATGGCGCTATCGTCAACGGGTCGGCGCGCGCGGTCGGCTGGCTCGCTGGCCGGGCGCGCAATCTGCAGAGCGGGATGCTCTATCACTATGCCTTCGCGATGATCGTCGGGCTGGTGGTCCTGTTGACCCTGTTCGTGACCTTCTGATTAGCGGGAGAGGCAGCGCATGTTATTGGAATTCCCCTGGCTCTCGCTGGTCATTTGGCTGCCGATCCTCGGCGGCATCGCGGTGATCGCGAGCGGCGAGCGTGATGTCGAGCTGACCAAGCGCATCGCGCTCTGGGTCGCCGGGCTGACCTTTGCGGTCAGTCTGCCGCTCTGGCTGGGCTTCGACGCCTCAACCGCCGAGATGCAGTTCGTCGAGCGCTCAAGCTGGATACCGGCGCTCGGGATCGAGTATCACCTGGGCATCGACGGTATCTCGATGCCGTTGATCTTGCTGACCACCTTCATCACGATCTTCGTGATCATCGCCGGCTGGGATGTGATTCGTTACCGGCCGTCGCATTACATGGCCGCTTTCCTGATCATGGAAGGGATCATGGTTGGGGTTTTCTCGGCCCTCGACGCGATCCTGTTCTATTTCTTCTGGGAGGCGATGCTGATCCCGATGTTCATCATCATCGGGGTCTGGGGCGGGGCGAACCGGGTCTACGCGACCATCAAGTTCTTCCTGTACACCTTCTTCGGCTCGGTGTTCATGCTGGTCGCGCTGATCTATCTGTACTTCCAGACCGGCAGCTTCGACATCCTCGGCTTCCATGCGGCGCAGCTTGGGATGACCGCGCAGATCTTGATCTTCATCGCGTTCCTGCTCGCGTTCGCGGTCAAGGTGCCGATGTTCCCGGTGCACACCTGGCTGCCCGATGCGCACGTCGAGGCGCCGACCGGCGGCTCGGTGATCCTGGCCGCGATCATGCTGAAGATCGGCGGCTACGGCTTCCTGCGCTTCAGCCTGCCAATCACCCCGGATGCGAGCGCCGAGCTGGATTGGCTGATCATCGCGATGTCCTTGATCGCGGTGATCTACATCGGCCTGGTCGCGCTCGTGCAGCAGGACATGAAGAAGCTGATCGCCTACTCGTCGATCGCGCACATGGGCTTCGTGACGCTCGGTTTCTTCATCGTCTTCTCGATCTTCCAGCGCTCGGAGACCGCCGGCGCGGTGATGGGCATCGAAGGCGGCATGGTGCAGATGATCTCGCATGGGTTCATCTCGGGCGCGCTCTTCCTGTGCGTCGGCGTGCTCTATGACCGGATGCACACGCGCGAGATCTCGGCCTATGGCGGCGTGATCAACAGCATGCCCTGGTTCGGCGCGTTCATGGTCTTCTTCGGGATGGCGAACGCTGGGCTGCCAGGCACCTCCGGCTTCGTCGGCGAGTTCATGGTGATCCTGGCTAGCTTCCGGGCCGACTTCTGGTTCGCGTTCCTTGCGGCGACGACGCTGGTGCTGGCCGCGGCCTTCACGCTCTGGCTGGTCAAGCGGGTGGTCTTCGGCGAGGTCAAGAACGAGGAGGTTGGCCAGCTCAAGGACCTCAACCGGCGTGAGGCGCTCAATCTCGGCGTGCTGGCCGCGGCGACGCTCGCGATCGGCATCTGGCCGAAGCCGCTGGTCGATGTGATGGAGCCGACGATCGAGAACCTGGTGCAGCAGATTCAGGTCAGTAAGCTGCCCGAGCCGGCCACGGCGGCGCTGCCTCCCGTTGCCGGTCTTCAGCCCTAATGGACCCCGCCATGACGACGCTTTATCCCTCCATTGCCGATTCCCTGATCGCGATCCTGCCGGAGCTCGTGATCCTGGCGACGGCCTGCACGGTGCTGATCGCCGATCTCTATACCCGCGCCGAGCAAAAGGACAGCAATCACCAGCTGACCCTGATCGGGCTGTTCGCGGCATTGGCCGCGGTCGGGCTCGTCGGCGGTGGCAGCGCAACCCTTGCCTTCACCGGGAGCTTCGTGCGTGACCCGATGAGCGATCTGCTCAAGGGGGCCATCCTATTCGTGACCCTGCTGACCTTCGTCTACGCGAAGGACTATATGCGCGACCGCGACATGTGGGTCGGTGAATACCACGTGCTGATCCTCTTTGCCGTGCTCGGCATGATGATCATGGTCTCGGCGAACGGCTTCCTGACCCTCTATCTCGGCCTCGAGCTGCTCTCGCTCTGTCTCTACGCGCTGGTTGCGTTCGATCGCGATTCGAAGGCGGGCTCCGAGGCCGCAATGAAGTACTTCGTGCTCGGGGCACTCGGCTCCGGGATGCTGTTGTACGGGATCTCGATGCTCTACGGCGCCGCCGGTGGGTTCGCGTTCGCCGACGTTGCGGCGGCGGTCTCCAGTCGCGGCGTTGAGGATCAGATCCTGGTGTTCGGGATGGTCTTCGCGCTGATCGGCATCGCGTTCAAGTTTGGTGCGGTGCCCTTCCACATGTGGGTGCCCGACGTCTATCAGGGCGCGCCGACCCCGATCGTGCTCTTCCTCTCGAGCGCGCCGAAGATCGCCGCCTTCGCGATGGCCGCCCGTATCCTGATCGAGGCGCTCGGCGGGCTGCAGGGCGATTGGGGTG
>JAAAOQ010000203.1 GCA_009908845.1 Gammaproteobacteria bacterium | reverse complement strand
ATCGCAATCGCATCGCCGGAATGCGGCTCACCATCGGCGAGCAACCGCAGAACCTGTGCCAGCCGCTCCGATAGAGTCTGTGACATCGACCGCAGCGCCGGTTAAGCGATCACCGAGGCCAGCCAGTCCCGTCGCGCCGCCAGCACCGCCGCCGGCGCTTCGTCGTCGAGACAGAGCTCGCAGGTGTCCGCGGGCGCCGGCTGCGGCACGACCTCGAAGCGCATGAGCTCATCGCGCCGAAACGCATGGACGCTGACCGGCACGGCGCCGGCGGCGCTCGCGCGCGTCAGCAGCGCATCCAGGTTCGCCGCCGTCGCCCGCAGCCCGTCGACCGCGACGATCAGATCCCCCGGGGCGAGGCCCGCCTGTTGGGCCGGCCGGCCGTCCAGGACCACGGCGAGGCGCGCCTCATTCCCGTTCGGTTGCAGTCGGGCGCCGAGCTCGGGACGCTCGTCGATCGGTTCGAACCGCCCCACGCAACCGCCGGTATCCTCCGGATTGCGCGCCGGGCGCAGCCGCATCGCGACGCCAACAGTGGCCAGCAGTCGCGGCAGCTCCAGGTCCTGGGTCGAGTCGAGCGCATGGTCGAAGAATGCCGTCAGGTCCGTTCCGGCGAGCTCCGAGGCCAGCTGCTCGATCTCCCGCTCACCGACACCGACACCGGTGCGGCCGAAGTCCCGCCAGAGCACCCGCATCAGGTCATCGAGCCGGCAAGCACCGCCGGTGCGCTCCCGCAGCGTCAGGTCCAATGCCAGCGCCGTTAGGGCACCCTTGGCGTAGTAACTGACGATCGCATTCGGCGCATTCTCATCCTGCTTGTAGAACCTGGTCCAGGCATCGAAGCTCGATTCCGCCGTGCTCTGGCGTAGGCGGCCGGGATTGCGCAGCACACGGCTGATGACACCCGCCAGCAGGGTCAGATAGGCGCCGGCGTCGATCACGCCGCTGCGCACCAGCGCCAGGTCGTCGTAGTAGGAGGTGATGCCCTCGAACCACCAGAGCAGCCTCGTGTGGACCTCGCGCTCGAGCCCTTGCTCGATGAACGCCTGCGGGCGGATGCGCTTGACGTTCCAGAGGTGGAAATACTCATGGCTGCACAGCCCGAGGAAACGCTGATAGCCCTCGCTCGGCTTGCCGGGCGGTGCGAGCGCCGGTGCCGTTACAGCGGCGGAAGCGGTGCTCGCTGTCGCCGCGTTCGCGGGCGCCCCATCGGCGGGCGGCAGCGGGGCCGGGAGATCGTTCCGACTCGCCATCAGGCTCGAGCTGTAGCGATGCTCGAGGCCGCCATAGCCGTCGCCGACGAGCTGGGTCAGGAACAGGTAGCGGTCGACTGGCAGCTCACCGAATAACGCCGCATGCTCCTCGCAGATGCGCGGCAGATCGAGCGTCAGGCGGGCTAGATCGGCGCGGTGACGGCCACTGAATACCATCCAGTGCGGCACCCCGTTCACCTTGAACGCAATGCGGTCGAAGACACCCATCTCGACCGGATGATCGATCAGATCCTCGTAGTCCTCGGCGATGTACTGGCCGAACCCCCAGGGCTCAGCACCAGCACGCTTGAGACTGGTCGCGACCTGCCACTGGGCGTAGGCGGCACCCGGCGGCGGCCGCAGCTCGACCCGGCAAGGATGCTGTTCGAGCTCATGCACCTTCGGGAACAGACTCGCGCCATTGAAGTAGGCGTGGGTTTGATCGAGATGGGCGCCGCGCACCGAGAGGTCCCAGGCGTAGACCTCGCAGCGTAGCTCGACCGACCCCTGCACGCCAGATAAGCGCCAGGTCTGCTTGTCGAGCTTCTCGACCGTGACCGGTCCCGCCGCCGTTGCGGCACTGAGGTGCACGACATTGCGCGCGAAGTCTCGGATCATGTAGCTGCCTGGTATCCAGGCCGGGAATGAGAGCGTCAGGGTCTCGGAACCGCTATCCGGGATCGCGAGCCTCACGTCGAAGCAGTGCGCATGGGGTCGAAATGGCTCAACGCGATAGTGGAGCAGCGGCTTATCGGGCGTATCCGTCATCAATAGCAGCCTATCGTTTAGCAAGCAGGTTGCCGAGCTGTCGCGGCGCTGGCAGCCCGATCGATTGCGTGAAGGCGCCAAATGCTTGCAGATGAGTCAAGTGTTGTATGCGGCGCAGCAAGATCATAGCTCGATGGTCTCGGGCGCCGCCTCGCCAGATCGCGGTTGGAGCGTCAGCGAGTATCTTCCAGGCACACTGAAGCCGGCTAGGATCGATCAACGCTAAAGATCCCGCCGGCTGTTGAGATGCCGGCTGAATCGAGCCGATCAATCGCAGCAGCCTGATTCGACCGCCCGAGCTCGTGAGTTTTCGCGCCGTACCGCGCTAAAATCGGCTGCTTGCGCCCCGCAACCGCGAGCTTGCATCACGCGATCGCCGAGGATGCCTAATCCACCTCAGTCATCTCCACAAGCGAGCGCCTCGCCTCGAGACCGCGAGCTCGCGGGGGCGACCGTCGAGCACGAGAACAACTCGCAGACGGGCGCCACCGAGACTGACGCGAACGCCGGCGCGTGCGCGTCGTCAGGCCCCGATTCCAGCACGCCAGCGCAGGCAGGCGGACATTGGTCACGGCGGCTGCGCTGCGGGGCATGGTGGCTCGGGATCGGTCTGCTGTCGCTGATCGCTGTACTGGCCTGCATCGATCTATCGGTGACGCTTGCGACACGGGATGCGATCGCGAGCACGATCGACGAGGTCGAGCCCACGCCGGTCGCATTGATCCTCGGGACCGCACGGACCCACCGAGGCAAACCGAACCGGTTCTATCGAACGCGCATCGAAGCCGCTGCAGCGCTGTTTCATCAGAAGCGCGTGCGCGGAATCCTGGTCAGCGGCGACAACGCGACCCGCCACTACAACGAACCGATCGCGATGCAGAAGGACCTCGTCGCCCTTGGTGTCCCAGCCGAATACATCACCCTCGACTATGCTGGCTTCAGGACCCTGGATTCGATCGTCCGGGCCAAGAAGGTCTTCGGGCTCGAGCAGGTGCTCGTCGTCAGTCAGGCATTCCATGCCGCGCGGGCGATCTTTCTGGCCCGACACTTCGAGCTCGAAGCACGCGGGTTCGCCGCGGCCGATCCACCCCGCTCCGGCTTCCAGTCCGGCTTCTTCAGTGTGCGCGCGCGCGAGGTACTGGCCCGTGCAGCGGCCATCCTTGATATCGTCACCGGACGGGGGCCGCGCTTCCTCGGCAAGCATGAGACCGTTCGGCTGCGCGATGAACCACCCTGCGAGGTCCAAGCGCTGAAGCAGTCTTGACCCATTGAGCCGCAGCGGGCAAGGACGCGCGTCGCTTACCGTGCAACAACGGCTGGGATCGTCTCATTCTCCGGGGTGGTTGGCTGCCATGATCGTTTAACTGGGCCCGAATAACAGCCAGAGGATCAGACCCAGCAACGGCAGCATCAGGATCACGACAATCCAAAGCACCTTTGCTAGGGTACCGGCGCTGCTTTGGACGATCTTGACGAACGCGTATACCACGATGATCAGGTGTAGGAGCCCGAGCAGCCCGCCGACTTCAATGCCCATCACGTCTGTTTCTCTCCAGTCGATCGATCCCGCCGCCCGATGGCAAGCGGGCACCAAGGCCGGCACCGGATGCCGCCATCGAGCACCCTTGCACCGCGTAGCCGTACACCATGTCGCACGCCGTCATCGTCGTCAACCGCCGCGCCGGAGCCGGTGCATCCGAGGTCGAGGTCCTCTCACAGCGCCTCAGTGAGCGCTTGCAAGAGTGCGGTGTCACAACCGAGCTGATCCGCTTCGCAGAGCAGACGCCGGGTGTGCTCAGTTGGCGCGGCGCGCTCGACCGTGCGCTCGTGGAAGGCACCGGTCGGGTCTATGTGCTCGGCGGCGATGGGACCGTGCTCGCAGTGGCCGCGAGGCTTGTCGGCAAGCCGACGCCGCTCGCCATCATTCCGCTCGGCACCGCAAACCTGCTGGCCCGTGACCTCAGGGTCCCGTTGCAGCCAGAGCAGGCTGTCGACACCCTCGCCGAGCTGACCGACGACGCGGTGCAGTCCATCGATGTCGGCCGGGTCAACGGGCATCTCTTCCTCTGCGCCTCGATGATCGGACTCACAACCCGGCTGGCGCGTACACGGGAGGCGGTGCGCGGCCGCGGGCTGCTGCGGCTCGTTCTGCGCTTCATCAGCAAGGGGATCTGGTTGCTGCGCCGCTACCCATACCGGCGCCTGCATCTGTTCACGAACGGTCAGCCGATCAAGGTCAAGACACGCGCCCTGGTCATCACCAATAACCCGGTCGGCGAGGCCATGCGCCCCTATCCCAGCCGTGCCCGCCTCGACACCGGCCTGCTCGGGATCTACGGCATCCACAAAGGTCCCCTGCATGAGCTGCCGCGCCTGGCCTTCCGGCTGCTTTGGGGTCGCTGGGCCGATGATCCGCGCTTCTTCCACTATCAGTCCGAAGCGATCCGCATCGAGACCGGCCGCGAGCGCAAACTCACTGTGATGAACGATGGTGAGCGTCTGCGCATCCGCTCGCCGCTTCAGTACGACAGCCTGCCCGCTGCGCTGCAGGTGGTGGCGCCGCCTGCGGGGGCGGCCCCTAACTGCGGCGAGAACAAGCCCAGTCAGCGAGGACTGAACCGAGGCTTCGCGAGTCTGTTGCGCGGCAGAGAGGACAGATCCTCGCGCTGACGCTCATGCCGGTGCGCCGCCCCAGAGAATGAAACAAGCTGCATCCCTGCCAATGTGCTGGGTGTGCGCAAAACGTATGCGAGCGGACACCGCAACCGCCTGTGCTAACCTGAGGTTTTGACAACGAGGCGCCGCGACGCGCCGAGGCGAAACGCAGTATGGCAGTCCGTGCATTCGACACGGTCGTGATCGGCACCGGCCCGGCCGGTGAAGGCGCGGCGATGAAGCTGGCCAAGACCCCGCAGCGGGTCGCGGTGATCGAGGCCCACGACAAGGTCGGCGGAGGCTGCACGCACTGGGGCACGATCCCGAGCAAGGCATTGCGCCACTCGATCCAGATGCTCGCCGACTACCGGCGCAACCCGCTGTTCCAGCACACCCTCGATCAGGTCGAGGTCCAATTCCCGGACCTGCTGCGCGCCGCCGACTCGGTGATCGACCATCAGGTGCGCACCCGCTACCGCTACTATCAGCGCAATCGGGTCGAGATCCTGTTCGGCCGGGCGCGCTTCATCGACCCGCATCATCTCGAGGTGCTGCGGCCCGACGGCGTCGCCGAGGTGGTCAAGGCCGACAACATCGTCATCGCGACCGGTTCGCGTCCCTACCACCCACCGGATGTCGACTTCAGCGATCCGCGCGTCCACGACAGCGACTCGATCCTCGGCCTCGCGCACACCCCGCGCAGCCTGACGATCTACGGCGCCGGCGTGATCGGTTGCGAATACGCGTCGATCATGGCCTGTCTCGACGTCAAGGTGAACCTGGTCGATACCCGCGACCGGCTCCTGTCGTTCCTCGACAACGAGATCACCGACGCGCTGAGCTACCACCTGCGCGAGCAGGGCGTGGTGATCCGGCACAACGAGCGCTACGACCAGGTCGAGCCCAGCGATGACGGCGTGGTGCTGCACTGCCACTCGGGCAAGAAGCTCAAGACCGAGATCCTGCTCTGGGCGAATGGGCGCAGCGGCAACACCGAAGACCTGGGGCTGGACGCGATCGGCCTGACGCCGAACAAGCGCGGCCAGATCGAGGTCGACAAGTCCTATCGCACCGAGCTCGCCCACATCTACGCCGTCGGCGATGTCGCCGGCCCGCCGGCACTGGCCAGCGCCAGCTATGACCAGGGCCGCTTCGTCGGCGCCGTGATCGCCGACGGCGAATGCGATTGGTCGCTGATCGATGAGTTCCCGACCGGCATCTACACCGTGCCCGAGATCAGCTCGGTCGGGCGCACCGAGCGCGAGCTGACCGCGGACAAGGTCCCGTACGAGGTCGCCCAGGCGCACTTCAAGAGCATCGCCCGGGCGCAGATCACCGGCCACACCGTCGGCATGCTCAAACTCTTGTTCCATCGCGAAACCAAGGCCATCTTAGGCATCCATTGCTTCGGCGAGCAGGCCTCCGAGATCGTCCACATCGGCCAGGCGATCATGTCGCAGCCCGGGAGCGCCAACAGCATCGAGTACTTCGCCGAGACCACCTTCAACTACCCGACCATGGCCGAGGCCTACCGGGTCGCGGCCCTGAACGGGCTCAATCGGTTGTTCTGAGATGCCCGAGCTGCTCAGCCTCTCGCGCGCCGCCCGGCTCGCCGGCGTCACCCGCGCCGCGATCCAGAAGCATATCCGCCAAGGTGACTTGCAGACCTTCGAGGGCCAGGTCGCGATCAGCGACCTGCTGCGCGTCTACCCGAGCGTCAGTCTCGAGGACAGCGGCGACCTCGAGCGCGTCGAGCAGATCAAGGCCGAGGCCATCCCGCGCAGCCACGATGAGGACACCCGGTTGCCGAGCTCGGATGTGCTGATCAGCCGCATCAAGTCCCTGGCCGAGGCGCTGGTGCAGCGGGTCGCGCGGGTCGAGGCGCTCGAGGGGCTGCTCGACGAGGTCCGCGCGCAGATCGCCGAGCTGCCGCGCGATGACCCCAATGCCCTGGACCAGCTCGGCGACTGGCTGCAACAGCGCCGCGCCGCGCTCGCCGACGAGACTGCCGGCAGCGCCGAGGCGCGGGTGCTGGCGAAAGACACCTTCCTGCGCATCATGTCGGCAAATGTCAAGATGATCCCGTCCGGGCACGAGTTCCTGGTCGACGGCAACGAATCCATCCTCGAGGCCGCGGTCCGCTCCGGGCTGCGGCTCAGCTACGGCTGCGCCAACGGCAACTGCGGCGAGTGCAAGGCGCGGCTGATCTCGGGCGAGGTCCATCGCATCCGCGAGCACGACTACGTCCTGAGCCAGCGCGAGAAACAGATGGGCTACCTGCTCACCTGCTCCAACACCGCGGTCACCGATGTCCAGCTCGAAGCCGCCGAGGCCCACTCACCAGACGATCTACCGGAGCAAGAGATCAACGCCCAGGTGCGCAAGCTTGAGCGCCAGGGCGAGACCCTGATGCTGTTGCATGTGCAGACCCCGCGCACCAACACGTTGCGCTTCATGGCCGGCCAGCGCGCGCGGCTGCGGCTGGCCGGCGGCGCCGAGCGCGAGCTGCCGATCGCCAGCTGCCCCTGCAACGGACGTAACCTCCAGTTCTCGGTCCGCCGCGGCGAGGATGCCTTCGGCCGCGCCGTCTTCGAGACCCTCGGCGCGCGCCAGCCGATCACCCTGATCGGTCCTTACGGCGACTTCGTGCTCACCGAGGACGCCACCGAGCCCGCGGTGTTCATCGCCATCGACGACGGCATCGCGCCGATCAAGAGCCTGGTCGAGCACGCGGTGTCGATCGACAGCATCGAGGCCTTCCACCTGTATTGGTCGATCTCGGCTTCCGAGATGCACTACCACGAGCCCTGGTGCCGCGCCTTGCGCGACGCGCTCGACAATTTCGCATTCACGCCGCTGGTCGAGGCCGCCTGCAGCGACCTGCTGGCCCTGATCGAGTCCGACCTCAGCGAGCCCGGAAAGGCGCGCTTCTACATTGCCGGCCCGAGCAGCGCGGCAAGCGCGGTCGCCACCGCGCTGACCGAGGCGGGTATCCCCGCCTCCCGGATCGCGACCGAGCGCCTGGAATAGCGCCCGTTCAACGAGCGGACTGTTTCCGATCAGGACTCAACGCCCTCTCTCAACAAGGCGCAATCAACCCGACTCGCCGACCAAGTCCCGGTAGGCGTACCAACTCGCGTAACCGAGCAGCGGGAAGATGACGAGCATACCGACGAACGCGGTCAATGCCCCGATCACCATCAACCCGACGATGACACCCGCCCAGCGCAACATCGGACCGACGTTGAGCGTCACCGCCCGCCAGCTTGCCTGAACACCGGCAATCGGTCCTGCATCCCGATCGACGATCAAGGGCACCGCAATCGCACTCGCAGCGAACACCGCTGCCGCCAACAAGGCGCCGCTGGCCAGCATGAAGACCGTCGTCAGTGGGTCAACGCCGCCGCCCAGCACCGTGACGTATCCGCTCGAGGTCGGCGCCAACGTCGTCACCTTGATCGCAAACAGCACCACCGAGGCCATCATCCAGACCGCCACCACGAACACCAGGAAGAGTCCGAACAGCGCCAAGCTCGAACGACGCTCGCCATAGAGCGCGAAGCTGGCGCGGATGCCAATCCGCTCACCGGCCAGGTGGCGCCGGGCGGTCACATAGAGGCCGGCGGCCAGGAATGGCCCCAGCAACAGCAGTGCGATCAGGAACTTCACCGTGAATCCCGGCATCGCCCGGCTCATCATCAGTGCGGCAAACCCAGCGGACGCGCACAAGAGCCCATAGAACAGGCTCACGAACGGCGTCTTGGTCAGTGTCGCCCAACCCTGCCGCAGCCAGCGCCGGTAGGCATCCGGCGGCACGGTCTGGATCGGCAGCTCGCTCGCCTGTACTACGTCATGCTCGGTATCCGTTGCCGAACGGTCAAACGATTCTGTACTCATACGCTATCACCCGGTTGGCGACAGGCCGTCTCTCGTCCTGTCGAACGATACGGCTGCCGCAGTTGACGATTCGCAATTCAGCGATTATCAGAATATAAGCGTATGATGATAAACGCAAGCAAAGTACGCCCCGCATGGGTTCGGCGCGGCTACCTTATGGGAATCCAGGGCATGTCCGATTGAACAGCCCCGGTTCCTGTCTGCTGAGTGTGACCTTGAATCACGCGAACTTCATCGTCCGGGGTGACAGCGCGCCATCAACCTTAGGTTAGGCGGCGACGCGCCTGGCAACGCGGTTCTGCCGCGGTGGTAGGAACACCGTGCCTCGCCCGAACCGATTGATCGCCTCATTGCGTACCCATTTTGGTGCATCTGCGTAGAAGCGCACGTAGGTAAATCCACAATCGCCGCGCTCGATGACCTCCACCCAGTCGCCGAAATGATTTGTTGTCGTCATCTCCTCTCCTATCATTGTTCTGCTCAATGCGCTGATCCCATGCCGCAGGATGCAATAATCACTTTACTATCATAAAGTTAGATCAAATAGCACTGGCCCGGCCAGCGGCACGGCAGCAACTGCGAATTATCATTGCAGCAGCAGATAACAGTTCTGCTGTGTCCGGACTCTAACCTTGTCCGAACACGCTACGCAACTTTTGTTCCGGACTCGATGCCGCAACAGCGTTGCTGGAGATGACGTTGAGCTGTCGGCAAGGCCTGTGGCGGCTCCCTGCTTCGGCTTCCCAGCGCCGGCCTTCGGGCCGACGCCCAAACCGATCGACGGCGCGCTCAGGCTGCAACCCGCACGAGGTGCTGCTCCTTGAACTCGGCCCGGTGCTCGGCCGATGTCGGATCATAGCCGTTCGCACTCATCTTCTCGACCAGCCAGTTCGGCAAACGGCCCCGAATATAGGTGTTGCTCGGATTGTCGGGATCAGCGTAGCGTGCATAGCTGGCGTTCGCGTCATTCGCCGCAGCGCGGCGACGCTTGCGCCCAAGCACGAGCAGAGTGATTTCTTCCACATCATAACCACGCTCGGAGATCATCTGCCTGATCTCATTCGCCAGCGTGCGCTTTTCCTCTTCGCGACGTGCCTCAAGGGCCCGCGCCAGAGCCTCTTTCTCGGCACTTAGATTCTCGAGATGAGCCTTCAATTCTTGAGCGCTGAGTTGTTCGTAGTTCTCCATCAATAGACCTCGTTGGAAGAGTCGCTACTTCTGTCTTTCAGGTAAGACGGTTTTCGGGACACCGCTTGATTGCCACGGTGAACACTGGGACGCGATCATTCCTGGATGACAGAAAAATTTCAAGTGTTTGTTATCTATCGGGGCGAATAGGAGCGTCCCCGGCGCCATCTATTGCGATTCGTCAATCAATCGTCAAGGGTGAGACCTGACAAGGCGTTACTTGTTCCGGGATGTAGACGCTCAGGCGTTCAACTCCCTGGCAACGGCTGTTGAGCAGCAGCCGAAGGTGCATTCGATAGCTGATCCAGCAACTCACAATGCGATGGAGGCGTCATTCAATGCGGCCGATTGGAAACAAGGCGGAGCGGCTACGCCGGGGTGTCCTAGGATGGCGGTAGCGGCCGCCAAGGGCCGATTCGGGTGAGGCACCCCGCAAGGCGATAGCCAGCCCTTGTCTTTCGGGCCGCAGTGGCGCGAACCGAAACGGACCATTCACACAGGGAGCGCGCGGCAAATGCAGTCACGACGGTCAGGCATCGCTGTGCCGCTGGAGGTAGCTGCCGCTGGAAGTAGGCTAGAGACGTGCGAGCGCGTAGGGTACGGATGGCTTGCCGAAGGAGCCGGAGGTCGTCATCTGAACAAGGCAGGGATGACGTCATCCTCAACAGCTAAGGCATTGATTGCAAATGGTGCGCGAGGGGGGACTCGAACCCCCACGGGTTTCCCCACTGGAACCTAAATCCATTTCCGGTGTAGCAGAGCTTTATCAATCAACAGGTTAGCGCATCCCGCCCCGCGCCATCATGACCTGTTTGGACTCCAAGAGTGCCAGTGTGACTCCTGCACGTCACATTATAGGCACACTGGGATCAGCTGGGGAACTGCCCCCGGACCGCCAACAGCACCGCGAGATACCCCTGCTTGCCAAGCGATCCCGGTGGCTCGAGCGATGCGAGCATGTGCCATTCTGCCGCCTCGATGCCGAGCGCGGCGCACAGCGGTTGATCGGCCGCCAAGGCACGGAGCCCCTCGGGCGTCGTCGCCACCCGCAGCACCGCCTCGGGCGAGTCGATGATGGGCGCATAGTCCCCTGCCCGCTCACCGAGCCGGGCCGCTGGATCACGGGCACCGTCACCGAACAGCCAGTCGACCGGCACCTCGAACAGCTGGGCCAGCGCGCGCAGGTTGCCGATGGAGGGTTCGCGGTCACCGCGCTCCCACTGACCGTAGAGCGTGTGGCTCAATCCGAGTCGCTCGGAGACCTGGTGCTGGCGCAGGCCCAGGCGCTTGCGGGCGAGCTTGAGGCGATCGAGATCGAGGGTGGCCATCTGCGGTTCCGGTGGATCGATCCGCGCAGTATGGACGCTCGCATCGCGCACGACCACGCCGACAATCACATTTTAGCACCCCCGGTGCATCGATCGATAGAACGTGCTGCGTCCTGACGGCAAGCACGCTTGCAGAGGAGAATCCCATGCCCCAGCCCATCCATCCCCTCGCTCCGCACCCGGACGAGACGACCCTGAAGCAGCGCATCGCGCGCAACCTCCGCCGCCTGCGCCGCGAGCGCGAGCTGACCGGCCCGGAGCTGGCGCGCGCCAGCGGCATCGCACCGAGCTACATCGTCAAGATCGAGCGCCACGGCGCCAACCTGACCATCGACGTGCTGGAGCGTCTCGCGGCGGCCCTCGGCGTGCCGGTGACCGACCTGCAAGGCAGTGCGCTGCCGCTGCCGGGCGCCTCCATGGACCCGGCGCCGAACCCGCTCGCCAGCGGCGCGGGGCCCAGGGCGGGTCATCGCGCGAGCCCCACCTCGCCGACGCGCGCCTGAGTGCGGCGGCGCGGCCATGAGCGTGCCGCTGACCACCTGGGCCTGGTCCTGTGAGCTGCCGGTGAACGAGAAGCTGCTGCTGCTCGCGCTCGCCGACTGCTGCCACGCCCGGCAGCGCAGCCATACCTGCTGGCCCTCGCGCAAACGGCTCGAGACGATGACCGGCTTCAGCCGCTCGACCCTCAAGCGCACCCTGCGCAGTCTCGAGCAGCGGGCGCTGATCCAGTGCACCCCCGGCCAGGGCCGGGTCAACAGCACCTATCGGCTGGCCTGCACCGACAGTCCCAATCACAGTCTGGATCTCGATGATCCGCTCGCGCCGTCGACGAACAGGAAGCGCTCGGCGACAGCCAGAGGGTCCAGGAGCGAGCCTGCAGAGGGTCCAACCGCGACCCCTCCCGACCCGCCCGGAGGGGTCACAGCGATGGACCCTCCTCCGCCGGCGGGAGGGGTCACAGCTGCGGACCCTCAGAGGGGCCAGCTGGGACCGGAGAGGGTCCACAGCTCTGACCCCCGTAACAGGAAGAGAACGGGAAAGGAACGGGAAGCAGAGAGCAGTGCCGCGCCCGCGCGCCCTGAGCCGATGCCGCCGAGGACCACCGCGACGTCAACGTCGACGAGCGCACCCTGCAGCCTCTCTCAGCAGCCCCCGGTGGCCTGGCTGGCGATCGCCGAGCAGGTGCGCCCGGATCTGCGCGATCCACGCCGGGTGTTCGACAAGTTCGTCGCCTATCAGGGCGAGGATGTCCATCAGCCAGCCGAATGGGAGCGCCGTTGGCGCTTGTGGCTGAGCCGCGAGCGCGAGCCGCTTGCCGGATCGCGTCCGGCACCGTCCTCGAACCCCGGCGCCAGCAGCGGGGCCGGCGGTCACTGGGGCAGCTTTCTCGATCCACCCGCCGGCGCGCCACTGGCCGCCACCGATCTGACCACCGACTTCGAGGTGATCCATCATGACCGCTGACGATGCCGCTCGCTTCCATCGTGCCCTCGCCGCCGTGCTCGAGACCTATGCCGCCCGATTGCCGGGTGACGAAGCGCTGCGCCTGTGGTGGGCGGCGCTGGAGCGGTATCCCTGGTCGGCGGTGAGCGAGGCGCTGGCCGAGCATGTGGCGCGCTGCAAGTTCGCACCGCGACCGGCCGACATCCGCGAGCGCATC
>JAAAOQ010000138.1 GCA_009908845.1 Gammaproteobacteria bacterium | reverse complement strand
TTAACCGGTATTTCTACAAGTACGTGCCGCCACGCCCGCTCGAGGAGATCGATGCGGAGATGAAGGCGCTGGAGGCGGAGATTGCGCGGTTGTTGAAAGAGGTGGCGGGGTGAGCAACTTTGAGGCCGTGCCGGCAGTAAAAAGGTGGCCGAAACTCCGAGCCAGATTCTTGTTTCGGCAACGCAGAGAGCGAGCCCAGGAAGGGGCTGAGCAGCTTACTGCGAGCCAAGCCTATGGTGTCATTGCACAGTCAAGATACAACGAGATTTCTGATACTAGGGCAACAGCGGCGCTCTCAGGCATAGAGAATTTCCTCCATGTTGATGAGGATGATTTTGTAATCAGCCTTCGTACATTTGAAGGAGGCATTGAGCGCGCCCGTGAAAAGGGCTGTATCAGTCCTGCATATACTGTAATGCGCCCATCGGCTCAGGTTGAACCAGGGTTTTTCCATTACCTTCTGAAGTCTTCGGCGTTCATACAGACATTGCAAACTACTGTTACGGGAATACGTGATGGAAAGTCTGTTCGATATGATCAATTTGCAGACTTGGTCCTGCCAGCTCCAGACCTAGAAACCCAAAAAACCATCGCCGATTATCTCGATCGCGAGACCGCACGCATCGATCAGTTGATCGAGAAGAAGGAACGTTTGATCGGGGTGCTCAGGTTATCTCATGCGTCAGCAACCCTGCGTGAGATGAAGTCGGGTTTTCACCAACTTGATTATGATGTGAAAAAAAGTCGCGTAGAGTTTTTGGGGCTAAAATCAGATTGGAAGCGCATGCGTATCAAGCAACTCGTGCGTCACATGACCTCGGGATCACGAGCTTGGGGAGAACAAATACAACAAGAAGGCGAACTGTTTCTCCAAAGCGGATGTATAAAGACGATGATGGGGGTGTCTACCGAAGGAGCTCCACGTGTTACACCTCAACATGGCACTGAAGCAGATCGAGCGAGAGTCAAAAATCAAGATGTTTTGGTTTGTATTACCGGAGGACGGACCGGTGCAGTAGGCTTCGTCTCTGAACTCAAAGAAACTGCATACATCAATCAGCATGTTTGTCTTATTCGCGTAGACCAAAAAAAAGTTATCCCAAAGCTCCTCGCTCAAATTTTATTCTCTGAAATCGGTCAGGTCCAATTTCGGATGGCACAATATGGGCTTAAGCAAGGGTTAGGCTTCGCAGAAGTTGCAAATGTGGCTGTTCCCTGTCCTCCCTTCGAAATTCAAGAATCGATATGTGATGCAATTGATACTGCGCACCGCCGATTGGAAGTAACGACTGGATATGTACTCCGGTCTATCGACCGTCTCCGCGAATTCCGCTCCGCCCTGATCACCGCCGCTGTCACCGGCCAGATCGACGTGTCCACTTGGAGCCGACGCGGCAGCACCGACCGTCGTCTGGATCAGATCGAAGAGGAGATGAGCACATGACAGGGAGGCCAGCGGCCGCCATCCACACTGAACCGGTGGTCCAGGACCACCTGATCGCCCAGCGCATCGCCGGTGGGTGCTACTGGTTCGCGAATGTTCGCCTCTGACGGAGGAGGGCCATCGTGCATGCAACAGATGCTTCACGGCGAGTCAGCGTCGAAGACTACCTCGCCGGCGAGGAAAAGGGCGAGGTGCGCCATGAGTACATCGACGGTCAGCTCTATGCGATGACCGGCGCGAGCGATCGGCACGGCATGATCGTCTCCAACCTCGTCGCCGCCTTGCGTCCGCTGTTGCGCGGGCGCGGATGTCAGCTCTTTGCCAACGATATGAAGGTGCATCTTCAGATCGCGGGCCAAAACATCTTCTACTACCCTGATCTGCTGCTGGGTTGCGATCCGGATGATCGCCAGACCTACTTTCGCACCAAGCCCTGCGTGCTTATCGAAGTCCTGTCGGAGACCACCGAGCGGATCGACCGGCGCGAGAAGTTCCTGGCCTATACGACGCTGCCGAGCCTGCAGGACTACCTGCTGGTGAGTCAGACGCGGCGCGAGGTCTGGCATCATCGGCGCTCGCGCGAGTGGGCGCCGGACGTGGTGAGCGATGGTGAGCTGACACTCGACTGCCTCGGCCTGGCTCTGCCGATCGGGCTGGTCTATGAGGAGGTCGAAGGACTCGACTGACACGCAATGAGCTCGCCCGACACAGCCGGAATCCACCGGGAACAGGTCCTGCAGGACCATCTGATCGCCCAGCTCGTCACCGGCGAGGGCTACCGCCAGCGCGACCCGGCCACCGACTACGATCGCATCCTGGCCCTGGACAAGGCCCTGCTGCTCGAGTTTATCCAGCAGACCCAGCCGGGTGCCTGGGCCAAGCTCAAGGCCCACTACAGCGCCTCGGCCGAGGACACTCTCTTCACTCAGCTCGGCAAGGCGCTGAAGGATCGCGGCCTGCTCGACGTGCTGCGCCAGGGCATCAAGGTCGTCCCCGGCATCCGGTTTGCGCTCTGCTACTTCCAGCCCGCGAGCAGCCTCGAGCCCAAGCGCGTCGCCGAGTACGAGGCCGACATCCTGTCGGTGATGAAGGAGGTCGCCTACAGCGCCCGAGAGGGAAAAGGGCACGACAACCGCATCGACACCGTGTTGTTCGTCAACGGCCTGCCGGTGGCGACCCTCGAGCACAAGAACCTGCTGACCGGCACCACCTTCAAGCACGCCGAGAAGCAGTATCGCGAGGACCGCTCCCCGGCTGGCGAGCCGCTGCTGACCTTCAAGCGCGGTGCCCTGGTGCACTTCGCGCTCGATGAAGACAACTGCTCGATGACCACGCGGCTGGCGAACGGCAGGACCCGCTTCCTGCCGTTTAACCGTGGGAGAGACGGCGGCGCCGGCAATCCGGACATCAACGGCGAGTTCCGCGTCGCCTATCTGTATCGCTCCGGCACCGCCGGCGGGCTGGATGGTCCGGCGATCTTCTCCCGCGAGGTCCTGCTCGCGATCATCGGGCGCTTCATGCTGCTGGAGGTGGAAGGCAAGCAGGAGACGCTGATCTTCCCGCGCTTCCAGCAGCTCGATGCGGTGCGCAAGCTCAGCGCCCATGCCAGGGCCTTGGGTCCCGGCCACAATTACCTGATCCAGCATTCCGCCGGCTCCGGCAAGTCCAACACCATCGGCTGGCTCGCCCATCACGCGATCAACCTGCACGACGCCGACGATCAGCCGATCTTCAACACCGTCGTTATCGTCACCGACCGGGTGATCCTCGATCGCCAGCTGCAGGACACCGTCGCCCAGTTCGAGCAGACCCGGGGCGTGGTGAAGAAGATCGATGGCACCTCGCGGCAGCTCAAGGCGGCGATCGCCCAGGGCGCACGGATCATCATCACCACCATCCAGAAGTTCTCGACGGACCACCTCAAGGCCCTGTCCGGGCAGGGCAACCGCACCTTCGCGGTGATCGTCGATGAGGCCCACAGCAGCCAGTCCGGCAAATCGGCGCAGGCGATGACCGATGCCCTGACCCGCGAGGCCGACTCCAGTGATGCCATCGAGGACCTGATCGCCGCCTACCAGAAGAGCCGCGGCCCGCAGCCGAACATCAGCTTCTTCGCCTTCACCGCGACGCCGCGCAACGTGACGCTGGAGCGCTTCGGCACCAAGGGGCCGGACGGCCTGCCGCACCCGTTCCACCTCTACTCGATGCGCCAGGCGATCGAGGAGGGCTTCATCCTCGACGTGCTGCAGCACTACACCACCTACAGCGCCTACTACCAGCTCGAGAAGGCGATCGAGGACGATCCCCGGCTCAGCTCGCGCAAGGGTCAGCAGCGCGTCGCCCGCTACGCCAACCTGCACGAGACCGCCATCAGCCAGAAGGCCGAGATCATCGTCAAGCACTTCCGCCGCCATGTGCAGCCGATGCTCAATGGCCAGGCCAAGGCGATGATCGTCACCAGCAGCCGCGAGCATGCGCTGCGGTACTACTTCGGGATTCGCGACTACATCAAGCAGGAGGGCTACAGCGACCTCAAGGCCCTGATCGCCTTCTCCGGCGAGCTGACCCACAACGGCGAGACCTTCACCGAGGCGGCCCTGAACGGCTTCGCCGAGACCGAGCTGCGCGGGCGCTTCGATGGCTTCAAGAAGGACGGCACCCCGTATCCGGAGACCTATCGGCTGTTGATCGTCGCCGAGAAGTACCAGACCGGCTTCGACCAGCCCAAGCTCTGCGCCATGTACGTCGATCGCAAGCTCGCCGGCCTGCAGGCGGTGCAGACCCTCTCACGGCTCAACCGCACCAAACCCGGCAAGGACGCGACCTATGTGCTCGACTTCCGCAACAGCGTTGAGGAGATCCAAGACGCCTTCCGCCCCTACTACGAGGTCACGGCACTGGAGGCCAACTCCGATCCGAACCTGGTCTACGACCTCGAGGGGCGGCTGTTCAAGTTCGGCTATCTCGATCGCGCCGAGATCGAGCGCTTCGCGCAGACCTTCTACCAGGGCAAGCTCAGCGGCAGCGACCGCGCCCGGCTCGAGGGGCTGATCCGCGAAGCCGTGCAGCGCTTCGAGGCCGATGACGACGAGGGCCGGCAGGAGGAGTTCCGCCAACTGCTGAAGAGCTACATGCGCTTCTACAGCTTCATCGCCCAGGTCATGGCCCTGGGGGACACCAGCCTCGAGAAGCTCTACAGCTATGGCGCCTGGCTCGCCCGCCTACTGCCTAACCGCGAGGTGCCGCCGGACATCGAGATCACCGACGACATGCTCAAGCTGCAGGCGTTCAAGGCCGAGAAGCAGGAGGAGGGCAGCGCGTCACTGGGGGTCGGCGAGACCGCGCCGCTCTATGCGATCACCGAGTTCGGCGCCAAGCCCTACACCGAGGACGAGCAGAAAGAGCTCTCCAAGATCGTGCAGGCGTTCAACGAGCGCCACGGCGGCAACCTCACTGAGGAGTACATGCTGCGCTTCGAGCGCGTCAACCGCGACCTGCTCAGCGCCGAGATGGCAGAAATGCTGCGCAACAACCCGCCGGATGTCGTCTACGGGGCCTTCTCCCAAGCCTTCTTCCAGGGGATGATCCAGCTATTCCAGAAGGACAACGAGATGCGCAACATTGTCATGACTGATCCCGAGGCCAGGGAACAGGCGACGCGGCATTTCTTCAATCGGGCGTTGCGGGAGGTGCAGGAAAATGCCTCTTGAGGGCTTTTTTCTCGAACTCGAGCTTAAACAACCTGCTGCACCACCTTCACCGCCGATGAACGCGGCACGATGGGCCGGTTGCGGGCGCTCAGCTCGGCGCGCGTCAGCGCCACGCCAAGCAACAGCAGCAGGGCAGAGAAGTAGACCCAGAACAGGATGACCAGCAGCGACGCGGCGGCACCATAGGTCGAGGCAATGGCCGTCTCGGCGAGATAGGCGGCGATGCCGTAGCGGCCTAGGGTTAGCAGCAGCGCCGTAACCAGTGCGCCGGGCAGCACGTCGCGCCAGGACAAGAGTACGTCGGGCAGCACTCTGAACAACGCGGCGATAAACAGCACCGTGATCAGCACTGCTGTGACGCTGCGTGCGGCGTTGGAAAGCAGGTCCGGCTGCAGGACCTGAAGCAGACCGAATGGGTCGAGAGCAGCGAGGACGGCCTGGATTGCGATGAGGGCAATGAAGTAGAGCAACAGACCCAAACCGATCAACAGCACGACGAGCAGCGCTAACAGTCGGGTGCGGATCATCTGCCAGAACGGTCCAAGCCGAGTGCGGCCGGGCCTAGGGCGCACACCCCAGAGCAGGTTCATCGAATAGCGCAGTTGACCGAACACCACCGTCGCCCCGATCAGGATCGCGCCGACTCCAATCACCGTCGGCATCAGCCCGGCCTCCTCGAGCCGCGACCTCAGGATCGCCTGCTCGATCGCGGCGGCTGCCTCGGCCCCCATCGTATCCTGCAGCTGGGCCACGATCTCGCCCTGCGCCGCGCCCTCGCCGAGCACGACGCCGATCAGCGCCACCGCGATGATCAAGGTCGGCGCCAGCGAGAAGATCGTGAAGAAGGCCAGCGCGCCCGCCTGCATGAAGGGGTTGTTTTCTAGCCAAAGCTCGATGCCGGTGCGCACGATAACCAGAGCACGGCCAAGCGGATTGAATAGGTTGGGCACTTTGCTATCCGTCAGTCGATCCGGGTTCTGGGGTCTCGGTGATCGGCCAGCCCGGCGCATTGACAGTCTGGGGTCAAGCTTATCGACCCTATCTTACCGACAATGCCGTTCCCGGCCTGCCAAGCTAGAGGACCGATTGCGGCGATGATGCGCCGTTTCCCAGCAATCGCATTGTCGGCTATCACCGAAGCCGGTACTTGCCGGCGACCGAGAGAATCAGCACCATCCGGGTCTTGCGTCGCTCCGAGCCCCGGGGCGACGGGGACGGTTCGGAGCAAACGATGCGGCAGGTATTGTTGGGGCTTGCGCTCTGGTGTGTGACCCAGGGTGGCGCGCTGGCGGATGAGGGAGACCAGACGCCGCTAGAGGCTGCGCCCAGGCATGCCGACACGACCGCGATCACCATCGCGACTCGGCAGGCGCCGCCCTTCGCCTTCAAGGATGCCAGCGGCGAGTGGACCGGGATCGCGATCGAGCTTTGGAAGCAGATCGCGGCGCGCAACGGCCTTGATTTCCACTACAGGGAGCTCGGCCTTAGCGAGATGCTCGAGGCGGTGTCCGAAGGCCGCGTCGATGGCGCGGTGGCGGCGCTGACCATCACCAGCGAGCGTGAGCAGCGTCTCGACTTCTCGCATCCGTTCCATACCTCGGGGTTGGCGATCGCGGTGCCGCATCGCGGGACGAATCCGCTCGCGTCACTCGCACGACTGTTCTCGCCCGCGTTCCTTGCGGTCGTTGCGGCGCTGCTCGGACTGCTGATCGTTGTCGGGGTGCTGATCTGGCTCGCTGAGCGCCGCACCAATACCCAATTTCGGCATGAGCCCTTGTCCGGGATCGGGTCCGGCCTCTGGTGGTCCGCCGTCACCATGACGACAGTGGGCTACGGCGACAAGGCGCCGACGACCCTGCTCGGGCGGGCGATCGCGATGCTGTGGATGTTTGCAGGTCTGATCCTGATCTCGACCTTCACCGCGGCGATCACGACGACACTCACCGTCAGTGAGCTGGATGCGTCGATCGATGCGGTCGACGACCTCCATCTGAAACGCATCCTTGCGCTCGAAGGCAGCACCAGCGATGTGTTCCTGGCGGATCAGGACATCCGGCATCGGACCGTCGGGACGCTCTCTGAGGCGCTTGATCAACTGGCTGCCGGGGATGCCGATGCGGTGGTCCATGATGCGCCGATCCTGCGTTACAGGATTGCGGCCGAATTCCCGCAACAGCTGCGGGTCCTGCCGCTGGAGCTTCGTCGGCAGGCCTATGGCATCGCGCTGCCACCCGGCAGCGCGATGCGCGAGTCCGTCAACATCGCGCTCATCGAGATTATCCGCTCCAAGGACTGGAACGTCGTGTTGGACGCCTATCTTGGGACGGATTAAAGGGTTCGAACGGCTTGTCCAGGCTAGGCAGTTGCCTTACACCCGTCGTCTCGGTTTTCGTTCTCATGCCCAGCATGATCTCATGGCAGGGGCTATGCCAGGAGGGATAGCCAGGTGACTAGGAGGAACGGGACCCATGCCTTCGCGTCGATCATCGAATCGGGACCCGTCCGCTGAGGCAGGCCGGTCTTCGGAACCGTCATGGGGACCTCGCCATGACCCTCTTTCCACTACCCGCGCGGACCCGAAACGAGGTGCGGGAGCAACCGGCCCAGGGTCACGCCAGGGTGGGCTCTTGCGCTGGCGCTTTTTCCAGGCAATTGTGGTTGCCCTAGCGCTGATCGGCGTCTGGACCGGTTGGGCCGAGCTGAACCCAAGCGACGAGCGCGCATTGCGCACGCTGGTCCACGATCGGCTCGACGACTGGTTTCCCGAGCTGATGCGCCCGGCTGGAGATGGCCACGGATTGCGTCTGCGCCAAGCCGCTGAGCCAGCTCCAGCCGAACCCATCGACGTGCTCAGAGAACAGACGGTCTCCGCTGATACTTCGGGTCTCACTGATCCCCCGAGTCTAAATGATCCTCCCGGTCGCGACCCGTCAGTGTGCCCGCGCGTGCTGCTGATCCATGGCCTGGACGAACCCGGTATCATCTGGGATGACCTGGCGCCGGCCGCCGCCGCAGCCGGCTTCGAGATCTGGGAGCTGCGCTATCCGAACGATCAGGGTGTCGATCGCAGCGCCGGCTTCCTCGCCGAGCATTGGAATACCCTCCCCGATGACTGCCCGGTGATCCTGGTCGGCCACAGCATGGGCGGGCTGCTGGCGCGAGAATTCGTGAGCGGCTGGCGGCATCCAGTGGGTCAGCCGGCGCGGGTTGAGGGTGCCCCGGTCGGCGGCGTAATCATGGTCGGCACCCCGAATCAGGGTTCCGCCTTGGCGCGATTTCGGATCTGGCTTGAGCTGCGCGAGCACTTCGAAGACGCCCGGCGCCGACGCTTCTCGCTGTTTGCGGGCCTGCGCGATGGGCTCGGCGAGGCCAAGATCGACCTGCGCCCCGGCAGCGATTTTCTGGAGGCATTGAATGCTCGCCCTTGGCCCGAGTCGGTGCCGCGTTGGATCATCGGCGCGCGCTTGGTCGAGCCGCCGAAACGCCTGATCGCGAGCCTCGACGCCGCAGCGGCCGAGGTCGGCTCCGAACCGCTGCGCGAGGAGCTGCACGCCTGGTTCGAGGACCTCGGCGAGGGGCTCGGCGACGGGGCGGTGAGCGTCGAATCGCTTCATCTTGAGGGCGCGCCAGACCCTGTCATCGTCGACGGCGCCCATCGCACCATGCTGCGCCGGCTATTCGCCGAAGATCCGACACCGCCGGCGATCGAGCCGATCATCGATCAGCTAGAGGCCTGGACTGACAGTCGGGATCGTTGATCCGTGTTCGTGTCATCTACGCCCGCTATCGGTCCATGCAGTTGCGACGCTTTCCAAGGGCACGATAGACTGAAACCGCTGCTCTCAGGGCAATCCTCTCTCCCTCTCGCCTGCCCTGGTTCCCGCCTCCAACCTCTGAAATCCTCGTAGGTCCCATGGCATCAGTTTGGTTCCGTTCGGTCTCGCGCGTCTGCCTATTCCTTCTGCTGCTCGTGCCCCCGCTGACTGCTGTGGCCCAACCGGAAGCGGCCTCGGCGCCGGATGGCGAAGCCGGCGAGGCGACCCCGTCGGAAGAGGCGTCTGGCGCGGACCCTGATCCCGATCAGCCCGACGCGCAGGGTGATTCGAGCCGTGAAGCGATCCGAGGCACACCGTTCGACCCTGCTTTGGTCGGTCTACCTGAGCTGCCTCAGCCGATGCAGACGGCCGGTGATTTCCAGGCGGCGCTCGACCTGATCGATGCGCGCATTGCCGAGAAGCAGGCCGCGCTCGAGGCGGCTGAGGCGGCGGTCGCCGAGAGGCAGGCGGTACTCGATGCCGCTGCCGCTGATGCCGAGGAGCAGATCGACGCGACGGGCGGCTCCGAGGATGGGACTGGGGTTGAGATCGACGCCGATGCAGAGCCGGGGGCGGCAACCGGCTCCGATACGGAGGCGGCGGTGACGGCCAAGACCGATAGGGACCTTCAGACGCTGGAAGCCGCCGCATCGACGATTGCGAGGCAGATCGAAGTGCTTCAGGAGCTGCGGGTGACGGTCCAGCGCCGGGCGACGCTCGCAGGACGCCTCCGCGAGATCAACACAGAGCTTGCCTCGCAGCGCGAAAGGCTCGATGCGCTCGAGCGCGACGGTGTGTCTCTGGAACCCCCCTATCTGGTTTCGTTGTTGGATCAGGCCAGAGCAGAGCTGGCCTTGGACAAGGCGTTGGAAGAGGTTGCCGAGACCCGGATCGAGACCGCGATGCGGCGCAGGGATGCTGCCGAGAGGGGTCTCACGACCGCCGTGCGTGAGCGGCGAGCGGCACGCGACCGCCTAAGCGCGGGCGAGGACCTCTCTAGGGCGCAACGTGAGGCGCGCGAGCAGGCATTGGAGCTGGCCCGGCTCAATGAGCTGCGCGCTCGGCAGCAACTGGCCGCGGCTGAGAGCGCGCTCGAGAAGGCACGCAGCGAGGACAGCCTCGCTGAGGCCGAGCAAGCGATGCTGCAGACACGCATCAGCTTCCTCGAAGAGCGCGTCGAGCTGCCGCGCGAGGCGCTGGAACAACGGCTCGAGGAGCTGGCTGCGGCTGAGGAGGCCATGCGGGCGCAGATCGAGGCACTGGAGCTGACCGGCGACCAGGCCGAGGCGGCGCTCTATCAGGCGCGACAGAACCTCGACGAGGCCGGGCCCGATGCCGATCGTGCGACCTTGGAGGAATGGGTTCAGACGCGCCAGGCAGAGCTGCAGGCGGCACGCTCCAGCGTCGATTCCCTGCTGGCCGCGATCGCCAACCTGACGCAAATACGCTCGCTCTGGGAGCAACGCTATCAGATCATGACCCAACCGGATGCGGTGGATCTG
Organism: Gammaproteobacteria bacterium; assembly: GCA_009908845.1. Lineage (GTDB taxonomy): Bacteria > Pseudomonadota > Gammaproteobacteria > Chromatiales > Chromatiaceae > Lamprobacter. The sequence goes on along the minus strand of JAAAOQ010000138.1, from coordinate 2,500 downwards.
ACCGGACTGCTTCAGCAGGTGATTACTGGTGCTGCAGCTGCCCGCGCCGAGAAGGACGATCTCGAGCAGCGGCTCAACTCACTGCGCGCGATCCAGCTCGCGCAGACCCGGCGCTTGCGCGATTCGTCCCTCAGCGAGGGTGTGCGCGAAGCCATGGCCGTGCGCAGCAGGGCGCAGGACCTCGCCGAACGCTATGGGCGCGAGCTGCTCGAAACCCAGGATCAGCTGATCGCATTGCTGGATGGCATGCGCAGTCAGCTCGAGCCGATGGTGCAGGAACAGACCTTGTCACTGCAACTGCTGCAGGCGCAAGAGGCCTTGGCGAACTGGTGGGATGCCGAACTGATCGTGATCGACGATCAGAGCATCCGTGCGCGCGAACTCGCGACGGCGCTGGTGATGTTCATCGTCGTGCTCGTTGCCGTTTCGTTGGTTCGGATGGGCGCGCGCCGCGCCCTGAACCGGCGCAAGGCCAAGAACCCGACAGCGAACTATGGCGATCTGCGTCTGGCGCTGTCGGCCGTCGCTGGAAATACCAACCAGCTCTTCGTCCTGATCGCGGCCTTCTACGTCGCGATGACCGTCTCCGGGCTCGCCAGCCCGACGGTCCAGAGCTGGCTCTGGACCGCGCTGGTGATCGCCTTCTATGCCCAGCTCGGGATCTGGGCGAACGCGGCGATGGTCGATTACTTCAACCGTCGGCGCACCCGTCAGGAGATGCGTGATCCGTCGACGGTCACCGGTTACGGGCTGTTGACCTTCTTCCTCCGTGTCGGTATCTGGATCACTGTCGTCGTCTCCTTGCTGGCCTACTTCCAATACCCGGTCGCGGGGTTGGTCGGCGCGCTCGGCGTCGGCAGTTTGGCGATCGCGTTCGCGGTGCAGAACATCCTGGGCGACGTCTTCAGCTCGATGGCGATCATCCTCGATAAGCCGTTCCGCGTCGGCGACTTCGTCAAGGCCGGCGAAACCCTTGGCACGATCGAGCATATCGGTGTCAAGACCACCCGCATCCGCAGTCTCTCAGGCGAGCAGGTGGTCACATCGAACAGCGACCTGCTCAATAGCCGCATCCACAACTACAAGCATTTCCGGGAACGCCGCATTGCGTTTCGGATCGGCGTCGTCTATCAGACGCCGCGCGAGCTGTTGGAGCGGATTCCTGGAATGCTCCGTGAGGCGGTCGAGGAGCAGCCGAATGCACGGTTCGATCGTGCCCACTTCGTCGAGTACGGCGACTTCGCGCTGATCTTTGAGATCGTCTACTACGTGCTGAGTCCAGATTACACCCTCTACATGGACATCCAGCAAGGGATCAATCTCGGCATCCACCGCCGCTTCGAGCAGGCGGGCGTCTCCTTCGCGTACCCGACGCAGGAGCTAATCCTGCGTCGCGGGCCGGCGCAGACGGTCGCAAGTGAGGCGGCGTCGGCCGGGGGCTGATGTGGCCTCTATCGACCGGGTCTGACCGCTGCGCGCTGCTTCTCAAGCGTGGCGCTCGGCCGCGAGCCCTCGCTCACCACTGGTAGCCGATCTTCACGCCCAGGGTCTCGTCGATGGTCTTGGCGTTCTTCGCGGGTGCGCTGCTATAGTCGATCTCGTATCTGAGACTGCTGGCGTACACGTGCCCAGCACGGAAATCATTTGTTGATGATTTCAAAGATTTGTTGATCGCAATCCTGTTTCTGATCGGTGACCTGTCGGTCCAAGACAGCCGGTCGGCTCACTCGCGGAGAGTGCATCGATGGAATTCAGCGAAGGCATCTTGCGCTTCGACTCCTTTCTTGCCGTCACCATCGGCATCCTGGTGCTGTTCGTCGGGAAACGATTGAATGATCGGGTGCGCATTCTGCGTGAGCTGAGCATTCCTGAGCCGGTGACAGGCGGCCTGCTGTTTTCGGTGCTCTTCGCGCTGGTCTACATCGGCTCTGGCTATGCGGTCGAGTTCGAGCTGCGGGCACGCGACATCCTGCTGGTCTACTTTTTCACCTTTTGATCAGGCGCCATCAGCTTTCGCCGTCACCGGCCTTGGAGCGGGATGTGCAGGAGGTCGGGCTCTCGGTCGAACAGCAGCGCGAGGGGGTCGGCCATCTGGATTTCCTCTCGGCCGTACTCGCGATCCATGTCGCCATCATCCTCGGTTACTTGCTCAACGAGGCGATCGCAGCGCTCGGCCTGATGCTGCCGCTCTTCGTGACCTGTCTGTTCGCCGGAATCCTATTGACCAACCTGGTGCCGGCGAAGCTGTATCAAGCCTTGCGTATCGGCTGGCCTTCGCGTAGCGCTGCGGTCGCGCTGATCGCTGACATTGCACTCGGCACCTTTCTTGCCATGTCGTTGATGAGCATGCAGCTCTGGACCCTGGCCGGCCTCGCGCTGCCGATCTTCAGCATCCTTGCGGCCCAGTTCGCGCTGGCCGTGCTCGTCACCCTGTTCGTGCTCTTCCCGCTGATGGGGCGCAGCTATGACGCCGCTGTCGTCGCCTCTGGCTTTGGCGGCG
>JAAAOQ010000120.1 GCA_009908845.1 Gammaproteobacteria bacterium | reverse complement strand
TGCTCACCCTCACCGAGCGACACCGCGCAACCGCTGACGACCACTTGAGCACGCGGGTGCTCCCGCTGCAGCCGCCGCAACTGCTTGCGCGACTTGCGCATGGCCTCGGCGGTCACCGCACAGGTGTTCAGCACGACCAGGTCGGCCGCACCCTCTGCTTCGATGACCTGGCAGCCGCGCGCCTCAAGCTCGCGCGACCAGCCCGCGAGCTCAGCCTCGTTCAGGCGGCAGCCGAGGGTGCTCAGCTTGACGCGCACCGGCCTAACATCCATGGCACGGCGCCACCCCGGGCGATGCATTCTGCGTGATTCACGGTAACCACCTGTCCGTCGCCACGCTCGGCCGCGTCGGCCTCTTCAACGATCTCTCCGGCACCACTACGCCTCTCAATCTCGCTCCCCCTGTTAAGCTGTCTCAGTCCTGGGCAGAATTAGTCCCCAGTCCTGGGCAGAACGTGTCCACGCAGGCATTGAAACGTTGCAACGCATTGCGTCCGGCAATCGGGCAGGATCGCTCAAAACGATCATAGTGGCGCGCCAACCGAAGCATAAACCCTCAGTCACCGCTGGCCCGAATCCCGGCGGTCCGTATCCCGCAGGCGGCTACGCCTTCGCGGCCAGGATGTGCGACGTACCCGCCCAGCCACGCCATCAGGCGCGCAACCGCCAGGTCAATGCGTCGAAGCGATCGATCAACCCATATCGTCGCAGCCAGTCCCGGGCCTCTTCTGCATCCCGCTCGAACCAAGCCCGCGCATTGCCGAGACGAAAACTATAACCCCAGGCGTCCATGTCCGCGAACAGCTGGTCACGGCTGATTCCGTCGAGCTGATCGGCCATCAGGACCTGCAGATAGCAGACCGCATCCTCCTCGGCGACCTCGCCACCGGCATCGGTATCCAAGCCTACCCGACGCCCGGCATCCATGCAGACGAAATGCCCTGCCTCGTGCAATGCCGAATGCACCGGCGTGTCATCGCGCAGAAAGATGCGCGCGCCAAGCAGTCCCGCCTCCGGTTCGCCCCAATACGAGCCCGGGATCGGCTCGCCAGCCGACACCCGCACCGGCTCCAGCGGTGCAAAACGGCGCAGCAAGTCGTCGACGGCGTCACGATGGTCCCGATAGCGCTGCATCGATTCGGTCTACCTCTTCTCACTCCTGATCAGCGGCCGTTCGCAGATCGACTAAGAGGCCCTGTCAAAACGGCCGCTTGACTTGCGCAAGCTCCTGATTCCGCAATCCGCAGGCGTCATCCTGTTAGGGCTTCTAAACAGATCTAGCTGATCGCCAGCTATTGCCCCGACTTGTATGATCCGGACACCAAGATGTCCTCGGATGCTGAAAATAAGGGCATCCGCGGTCTAGGTGAGTGCTAGCGGAACGATAAAACGTCGAGGTCGGCTTTGGGCGACGTCTTCGAGTTGTTCGCCGAGAAGCGCTCACAACGCACCGCCACGCCGCAGCAATGCTCAACGTCCCTCGCTGGCCGGGACATCTGGCATCGGAACATATCGCCTCCGGCCTAGACAAACGTCATGATCGGTTGGAGACCGACCCCACCCCCCGAGTTCAACCGGCCGAGTTCAACTGGCCGAGCTCATCCGGCCGAGCTCATCCGGCCGAGCTCATCCGGTTAGGCTTCCTCCTCCACCCGTACCCCAGCGAGAGGTTTCCATCATGGCCCGCCACCTGCCCGATACCTTCGCAGTCGCACCCAAGCAGCCGCCTCATCAGATTCAACCTCGGCCTCATGCAGCGGTCGAGACTGGGCTCATCGCCCGAATGGTGGCGATCGTTGCGGTCATCGCCGGCCTCGGGCTCGGCACTCTGCTGATGCTGACGCTCGCCGGACCGGCCCCGGAGCGACTGCAGCAAGACGCCGCCCTGGCCGGCTTGGTGCGGACAATGGTCGCGATCAAGGGCCTGATCCTGGCCGCTGCGCTCGCGCTGGTCGTCTGGCGCCTGGGCCGCCAAGTCAGCCCGGCCCGGCTGGCCGGCTACGCGGGCACGCTCGCCGTCTCCGCCGCCGCCCTGGGCTGGATGTGGAGCCTGAATGCGATTCCGGTCACGGCGCCCCTGTTCTATGGTGGACTCATCGCCTGCTATCTGATCGCGGCACGCGACCGGCGACTGTTGGACGGACGGACCGAATCCTGAATCGAGCGGTTGCAAAGGTCCGCAAGGACGGGCTAGCGTAGCGGGCTTTGCTCGCAGCATGCCAGCCCGCCCACCGGATGTCCGCACTCAGCGTCCAGAACCTCAGTAAGACCTATGCGAATGGACTCACTGCCTTGACCGGCGTCGATTTGGAGGTCGAGGCCGGCGATTTCTTCGCATTGCTGGGGCCGAACGGGGCCGGCAAATCGACGCTGATCGGGATCGTCACCTCGCTGGTGCGCAAGAGCAGCGGCCGCGTACAGATCTTCGGCCATGACCTCGACGATGAGCCCGAGGCGGCGCGGGCCAGCATCGGCGTCGTCCCGCAGGAGTTCAACTTCAACCTGTTCCTGCCGGTGATCGAGGTGGTGCTCAATCAGGCCGGCTATTTCGGGGTCCCACGCCGAGAAGCGCGCGATCGCGCCGAGCTGCTATTGCGCAAGCTCGACCTCTGGGAGCGACGCCACACCGAGATGCGGCTGCTCTCCGGCGGCATGAAACGCCGGCTGATGATCGCCCGCGCGCTCATCCACCGCCCGCGGTTGGTGATCCTGGACGAGCCCACCGCCGGGGTGGATATCGAGATCCGGCACGCCATGTGGGGCTTCATGCGCGAGATCAACGCCGAGGGCACCACCATCATCCTGACCACCCACTATCTCGAAGAGGCGGAGAGCCTGTGCCGCCATCTCGCGATCATCGATCAGGGCCGCATCCAGGCGCGCTCCGACATCGCCACCCTGCTCGGCGAGCTGCACACCGAGACCTTCGTGCTGAACCTGAAGGCGCCGGCCGAGGCGCTGCCCCCGCTTCCCGGCTTCGTGCTCGAGCCGATCGACGCCAGCACGCTCGAGGTCCAGGTCAGCCGCGAGCAGACCATCAACGGCCTCTTCGAGGCGCTGTCCCGCCACGGCATCGAGGTGACCAGCCTGCGCAATAAGCAGAACCGGCTCGAGAAGCTGTTCCTAGATCGCGTCGAGGCAAGGCGCGAGGCTGCAGCGTGAGCCAGCCCGCGGAACAGCAAGCGACGCTCGGCGCGGCCAACCGCTGGCGGCGCTATGGCATCGCCTTCGCGACCCTGGTCAACAAGGAGGTGACCCGCTTCAGCCGCATCTGGGTCCAGACCCTCCTGCCCTCGGCGATCACGACGACGCTCTACTTCGTGATCTTCGGGCGGCTGATCGGTGACCGCATCGGGCCGATGGAGGGGCTCGCCTACATCGATTTCATCGTGCCCGGTCTGGTGCTGATGGCGGTCATCACCAATGCCTACAGCAACGTCGTCTCCTCCTTCTACAGCAGCAAGTTCTCGCGCTATATCGAGGAGCTGCTGGTCTCGCCGGTCCCGAATTGGGTCATCCTCGCCGGCTACGTCGCCGGTGGCGTCGCCCGCGGCCTCACGGTCGGGATCGTCGTGATCGTCGTCGCCGCGTTCTTCACCGAATTCCGATTGCACGACCTCAGCGTCACGCTCCTGATCCTGCTGCTGACCGCGATGCTGTTCGCGCTCGGCGGCTTCATCAATGCCGTCTATGCCAACAGCTTCGACGACATCTCGATCGTCCCCACCTTCGTGCTCGCGCCCTTGACCTATCTCGGCGGGGTGTTCTACTCAATCGACCTGCTACCGCAGCCCTGGCAGACGCTGTCGCTCGCGAACCCGATCCTATACATGATCAATGCCTTCCGCTACGGGCTGCTTGGCGTGACCGACATCCCGCTCGGCATCGCCTTCCTGATCACGAGCGCCTTCATCCTGGCGCTCGGATACTACAGCCTGAGCCTGCTGCGGCGCGGCGTCGGCATCAAGCAGTGAACCCCACATGCTGCATGCCTGTCGGAGCCCTCAGGGTTCGAGCGATGGAGGGCCTTTTACAACCGATCGGGACCAGACTCGCCGGGGACGAGCGAAAGGCCGCGCGGCTTGTGAGCCGCAACGGGCGATGGGATGATAGAGCGTCGGTGCGGAACCGACCGCTGCTAACGACCTTCCGCAGACGCCGCTCGGACTCGACATTGCCGCTGCTGGGACCCTTTGCTGCTCATGCCTCGGCTTCCGAGCCGGCGCTCCCGACAGCCCCTTGAAGGCCTGCGGCTGACACTGCCTAACCAAACTCAACGCACGACGCCTATCCGGTAACCGACCCAGTGGCCCAAGCCAAGATCACCCCTCCGACGCCCAGACGATCGACACCTTCGCGTCGGCGACGCGGCCTCGGAATCTGGGCCGCCCTATTCAGTACAGTCTTCCTGCTGGCGCTCACCGCCGGGCTCGGGCTCGGGCTCTATGGCGTACACCTAGACAAGGTCGTGCGCAGTAAGTTCGAGGGCAAGCGCTGGGCGCTGCCAGCACGGGTCTACGCGCGTCCGCTCGAGCTCTATGTCGGGCGGCCATTGACCCAGGATGCGCTTGTCGGCGAGCTCCGGCGCCTCAAGTACCGTGAGACGGCAGACCTCGGGCGCGCCGGTAGCTTCAATACCGACGGCGACCGCGTCCTCATCCGAACGCGCCCCTTTCGCTATTGGGACGGCGCCGAATCGGAACGCCTGATCTCGGTGCAGATCGCAGACGGTGTGATCACCGATATGCGCTCAGGAGGCAATGGCCGGGACCTCGCGTTGGTCCGGCTGGACCCGGCCTTGATCGCCAGTATCTATCCGACGCATAACGAAGACCGGGTGCTGCTGCGCCGGCAGCAGCTGCCGCCACTCCTGGTCAAGGCGCTGCTCGCCGTCGAGGACCGGAGCTTCTATCAGCATCTCGGCGTCGACCCCAAAGCCATCCTGCGTGCTGCCTTCGAGAACCTGATGGCCGGGCGCACGGTGCAGGGCGCCAGCACCCTGACTCAGCAGCTGGTCAAGAACTTCTATCTGACCCAGGAGCGCACGCTCGAGCGCAAGGCCAAGGAGGCCTATATGGCCGTGCTGCTCGACCACCGGTACTCGAAAGACGAGATCCTGACTGCGTACGCCAACGAGGTCTACCTCGGCCAGGACGGAAGCCGTGCGATCCATGGCTTTGGTCTGGCAAGCCGCTTCTATTTCGATCGCGATATCGATGAGCTCTCGACTCCGCAGGTCGCGCTCCTCGTCGCGATCCTGAAAGGCCCCGGTGAATATAACCCGCGTCGTCATCCCGATAAGGCCACGGAGCGCCGCAACCTGGTCATCGAGCTGATGGCCCACCATCAGGTAATCTCCGCCGCCGAGGCCGAGCAGGCCAAGTCCGCGCCGCTCGGTATCAAGGACGGCGGCGCCAAGCCGGCTGGCGACTACCCCTCATTCATCCAATTGGTGCGGCGGCAGCTCCAACGCGACTATCGCGAGGAGGATCTGCGCTCGGAAGGCCTGCGCATCTTCACGACCCTGGACCCGCTGATCCAGACGCAGACCGAAACCGCCGTGCAGACGCGTCTGCCCAAGCTCGATGCTCAGCGCGGATACAAGCGAGGCACCCTGGAGACCGCGGCGGTGGTCACCTCGGTCTCCCAGGGCGAGGTCTTGGCCTTGGTCGGCGGCCGCGACACCGACTATGCCGGCTTCAATCGCGCCCTGGACGCAGTGCGATCGGTCGGCTCGGCGATCAAGCCGGTGGTCTATCTGACGGCCTTATCGCAGCCGGAGCGTTTCTCGCTGCTGACACCGATCGCCGATCGCCCGATCAGCCTGCGCATCGGCGGCCAGCTCTGGCAGCCCAAGAACTACGATCGGCGCACCCATGGCACCGTGCCGCTCTACCGCGCGCTGGCCAAGTCCTACAACCTTGCGACGATCAATCTCGGCCTCCAGGTCGGGGTCGATCAGGTTGCAGACATGCTGGGGCGGCTCGGCGTCGTCCGTCCGGTCAAACGCGTACGCCGCTGCGCGCGATCCGGGAGGTGCTCGATGCCGCCGGCAAGCCGCTGAACCGATATCCACTAGCGGTGGAACCTGTCGTCAGCAGCGACGCGGCCTACCTAACGCAGTGGGCGATGCGCAAGGTCGTCGAGCAAGGGACCGCGACCTGGCTGAACCAGAAGCTGCCCGAGGACCTCCAGGTCGCAGGCAAGACCGGCACCACCAACGACATGCGTGACAGCTGGTTCGCTGGTTTCAGCAGCGACCGGGTCGTCGTGGTCTGGGTCGGCCGCGACGATAACAAGCCGATGGGACTGACCGGCTCGAGCGGTGCGTTGCGGGTCTGGGGCGACATCATGGCCTCAATCGACAATCAATCGCTCAGCGATGTGGCACCCGACTCCATCGAACTCGCGAGTGCCTGCGGCAGCAGCGAGATCCCATTTAGTCGCGGACATGCTGGCGTGAGTAACTGCGGCAACCAAGGCGGACCGGACAAGGCCGCCCCAGCCGAGCAAGACCCCAAGCTCGCGCAAGGCCAGGCATCGGAACCGAGCGACCCGGCACCGCCACGGCGAGCACGCGATGAGCCGCGCAACGTGAGTCCCTTCATGAGTGATTTCTACGGAAACTGACGATGTCCAAGCACCTGATCCTGCTCGCGCTCCCTCTATTGCTGCTGTCAGCCTGCGCGCCGATGGAACGCCAGGGCCCTCCGGCGCCGGTCGTCGATAATCAGACCCCGGCGGCCTCTCCCCCCGCCCCCGTCATAGATCAGACGCAGGGGGAAGCAGAACCGGAGCCGACGCGGGTCTATGCCTATACGCCACCGGAGTCGATCGAGGCACCTCCTGAACGCTCGGCCGAACCGACTGCCGCTTCGCCCTCGTCCGATTCGCCAACGGGCGAAACAGCCGCTGAGCAGCCCCAGACGGCCCAGAGCGCCTCAGCGACCGATCAAGAAGCAGCGCAAGAACCGGACGACCCGCGCAGCATGTCCAGCCCCGCGCAACAAGCCAATAACCAAGCTGCACCAGCCAGCGAGCCAAGGGACTCGACATCAGCGCCCGCGACCTCCGCAACCGCATCCACCGCGCCTCAGTCCACCGCCGAAGCAGCGGCACCGCCCGCGCCAGAGGTCGCCAGCGCCTCTGCGCAACAGTCTGCGCTGGCCCCGGCCGACATGCCGCCGGCGGTCTCGGCACTCGCTCAGCGTGCCGAGCAGCAACGCCAATCGGGCGACTCCGGCGGTGCCGCGGCGACGCTGGAGCGCGCATTGCGTATCCAACCCCAGGAAGCCTACCTGTGGAACCGGCTTGCCCGCGTGCGCCTCGAGCAGGGGATGAGCGATTCCGCTGCCAAGCTGGCCACGCGCTCGAATGCGCTGACCGGTGACCAGCCCGCGCTGAAGACCAACAACTGGGAGATCATCGCCACTGCGAAACGCCAAGCAGGCGATATCGAGGGGGCGGTCGAGGCCGAGCGCAAGGCCGCCGGCGGCTGAGCACGGGCTGCGGGAGGCGCCGATGGCGGCCGAAGCAGAGGCCGAAGCGCGAATCGGTGCCGCAGCAAGCCCAGCGCAACAGGCCGCCGTCGATGCACTCGCTCCCGACGGTGCGCTCGCGCAGGGCCTGCCGCATTTCCACTATCGCCCTCAGCAGCAGGCGATGGCGACCCGTATAGCCGCGGCGCTCGAATCCGGCGCCACCCTCATCTGCGAGGCCGGCACTGGCACCGGTAAGACCTTCGCCTATCTGGTGCCGGCCCTGCTGAGCCGCCGAAAGGTCGTCATCTCGACCGGCACCCGCAACCTTCAGGATCAGCTGTTCCAACGCGACATCCCGCTGATCAGGGAGGCCCTGGGCGCACCCATCCAGATCGCGCTGCTGAAGGGACGCGCCAACTACCTGTGCCGCTACCGGCTCGATCTCGCGCTCGCCGAGCCCGACCGACAGCGGCCCGAGGCGCGCCGGCACCTACAGACCGTGCGTGATTGGGGTCATGCCACGCGCCTGGGCGACATCGCCGAGCTCGCAATCCCGGAGCAGGACCCGGTCTGGCCGGTCGTGACCTCAACCGCCGACAATTGCCTCGGCCAGAATTGCCCGGACTTCAGCGGCTGCCACCTGCTCGAGGCGCGCCGCCGCGCGCAGGCGGCCGAGGTCGTGGTCGTCAACCATCATCTATTGTGTGCCGATCTCGCGCTGCGCGACGAGGGCTTCGGTGAGGTGCTGCCGGGTGCCGATGCCTTCATCGTCGACGAGGCGCATCAGCTCCCCGAGATCGCCGCGAGCTTCTTCGGCAGCTCGATCAGCGCACGTCAACTCGTCGAGATCGCCCGCGATATCGAGGTCCAATACCGCCGCGATGCAGACGACCTGCCGGCGCTGCCGCATGCTTGCGATGCCGTGCGCCTGGCCGTCGCCGAGCTGCGCCTCCATCTCCGTGAGAGCCTCGGCAGCGACGACAGACGCGGTGCTTGGCAGGAGATCGAGCAGGCAACTGCCGTTCAGGCGGCGATCGTCGACGTGAGCGAGGCGCTTGCAGGGCTCGAGCGCGCGCTGGAGCCGATCGCCGAGCGCTCACGCGGACTCGAGCAAGGTGTAGCACGGGTCAAGTCGATGCGGGCTCGCCTCGACAGCCTCATTGCAACGGCGCCTGACGCAGAGGCGGAAAGCGTGCGCTGGTTCGATCTCCAGGGACGCGGCTTCCGCTTCCATCAAACGCCGCTTGAGGTCTCCGAGGTCTTCCGCACCCACCGTGAGCAGCATCAGGCAGCCTGGGTCTTCACCTCGGCCACCCTCGCGGTCGGTGACTCCTTTGACCATTTCGCGCTACGGATCGGCTGTGAGAGGGTCGCCACGGCATACTGGAACAGCCCCTTCGATTACCAGCACCAGGCGCTGCTGTATTGTCCGACACCGATGCCGGAGCCTTCGCAGCCTGGCTATACCCAGCGCGTCGCCGAGGTCGCCCTTGCCGCACTGGAGATCAGCCGGGGCCGCGCCTTCCTGCTCTTCACCAGCCACCGTGCGCTGCGCGCCGTGGCCGCCTGGCTCGAGCCACGCATCGGCTATCCGCTGCTGGTCCAGGGCAGTGCGCCACGGGCCGAGCTGATCGCGCGGTTCCGCGCGCTCGGCAACGCCGTGCTGCTCGGCACCGCAAGCTTCTGGGAGGGGATCGACGTGCGCGGTGAGGCCCTCTCCTGCGTGATCATCGACAAGCTCCCGTTCAGCTCCCCGGCTGATCCGGTGCTGCAGGCACGGGTCGAGGCGCTGCGGCGCCAGGGCGGCAACCCGTTTCGCGATCTCCAGCTCCCGCAGGCGGTGATCGCGCTCAAGCAGGGCGCGGGCCGCTTGATCCGCGACCCGGATGACCGCGGCGTGCTGGTGGTCTGTGACCCGCGCCTGACTCGGCGCGGCTACGGCCGGGTATTCCTCGACAGCCTACCGCCGATGGCGCGCACCGATACCCTCGACGACCTGCGCGCCTTCTTCGCCGCTCAGCCGGCTGGCGACGCCTGCACCAACGCGAGCATATCCTCGTAGCTCAGCTTGCCGCCATCATCAGCCCCGCTCAAGAGGCCATCGGCCAGATCGCGCTTGCTCGCATGCAGCTTCAGGATGCGCTCCTCGATGGTGTCCTTGGCCACCAGCCGATAGACGGTGACCGGCCGCTCCTGACCAATACGATGCGCCCGATCCGAGGCCTGGTCCTCGACCGCCGGGTTCCACCAAGGGTCCATATGGATGACGTAATCGGCTGCGGTCAGGTTCAAGCCCGCGCCGCCAGCGCGCAGGCTGATCAGGAACAGCTCGCCCTCGCCGGCCTGGAATTCCTCGACGGCCGCCCGCCGCTGCGGCTCCGGCGTCGAGCCGTCGAGGTACTGATAGCGGATCTGACGCCGGTCGAGATGCGCCCGGATCAAGCTCAAGTGATCGACGAACTGACTAAAGACGAGCGCCTTGTGGCGGTTGTCGAGCAGCTCGTCGACGATCTCGGCAAAGGCATCGAGCTTGGCGCTGGGGAGGTCCGTGCCCGGCAGCGCGAGGCTGGGATGGCAGCAGGCGCGGCGCAGACGCATGATCTCGGCGAGCAGCAGCAGCCGCTTGTGCCCGGCCCCGGCCTGACTGCCCTCCTTGTCCAGCCGCTCGACCGCCTCCCGCCGCAGCGCCTCGTAGAGCGCCATCTCGCCCGCGCTCAGCTCGAGCCGGACGTCGATCTCAGTGCGCGGCGGCAGCTCGGCAAGCACATCACTCTTCAACCGCCGCAGGATGAAGGGCTTGATGAGTTGGCGCAGCCGGTGGCGCGCCTGCTGGTCTCTATCCTGCTCGATCGGCGTCGCGAACCGCTGATTGAAGCGTTGCAGCGAGCCGAGCAGGCCGGGATTGATGAAGCGGAACAGGTTCCAAAGCTCACCGAGATGATTCTCGATCGGGGTACCGGTGGTGATCATCCGAAACCCGCCCTTGAGCGACATCATCGCCTGCGAGCGTTTGGTCATCGCGTTCTTGAACGCCTGCGCTTCGTCGGCAACGATCGTCTGCCAGTCGATCCGGCTCAACCGCTCGCGCTCGCTCTGCAGCAGCCCGTAGCTGCAGACGATCAGATCGAACGGCCCGGCCGCATCCAGCATCGCCTCGCGCTCGCCGTCGCCGAAGCGCAGCGGCCGTAAGGTCGGCGCGAAGCGTTGCGCCTCGCTGATCCAATTGCCGCAGACCGAGGTCGGCGCGACGACCAGGGTCGGCCCCGCCGGTGCGCGCGCCAGGATCAAGGCCAGCGCCTGCAGGGTCTTGCCGAGCCCCATGTCGTCGGCCAAGCAGGCGCCTGCACCCCAGTGCGCAAGCCGCGCGAGCCAGCGAAAGCCCTCGCGCTGGTAGTCACGGAGCTCCGCCTGCAGTGTCGTGGGCAGCTGAGGCTCGAACGCCTCGATCTGCCGCAGGCGCCGCAGCAGCCCCTGCCACGCATCACTGGCCTCTACCTGGACGTCCTCGAGCAGCTCCTGCACCGCCGGCGCCGCCAACGGATGGAAACGTCCTTCATCAAGCAGAGCCGAGAGCCCCTGCAGACGCCGACGCAAGGCGTTGCTCAAGACCAGAAAGTCACCCTCGCCAAGGCGGACATAGCGACCCTGGGCCTCCGCTGCGCGTTCGATCAGCTCGCGCATCGCAAGAACTCGCCCATCATCGAGCCTGAGGCCGCCGGCCACATCGAACCAATCGTTCTTCTGCCGGACCTTCACCTCCAGCCGACTCAAGCCGAGTTCCTCGCTCAGTACCTTTCGCTGCCCCTGCGGCCAATCCAATTGCACCTGATCCCCGAGCGCATGCAACTGCTCCAGGGCAGCGAGCGCCTCGGCAGGATCGAGCAGGTCCCAAGTCCATTCCTGCTCATCATCGAAAGCTCCGGCCTCGATCCGGTCGATCTCCTCCGCCGTGCTCAGCGCGGGACAGGCAGCGCGCACGGCCTCAGAGGCAGCCCGCTCGGCATGGAGATCACGCACACAGCGCTGCGGCCGACCCTCACGTTCGCCGAACAAACCAACGCGGCCGGAACCGGGGCGCAGCTGCGGACCGCCTTCTCCGAGCGGATGGATGTAGAGCTCGATGCGCAACCCTTCCCCTAGCGGGGACAGGTGCAAGTGGGGGCGCGCATCGGCCTCGACGAGATCCGCCTGAGTGCCGCCACCGATGTCGGAATGTACCGTGAGCAAGGGGGCCAACGCGATCAGGCTGTCCAACACTGCTCGCTCACCAGACTTGGGGACATTCAGCCCCTCAGGACCCAGGATGCGCGCGATCTCCTGATGACCGGAATCGAACTGAAATAGGCGCAGGCGTTGCGGTCCCTCTTGCACCGGCCGCAACGAGCGATCCTCCGCGGGATAGGGCTCCAGTGTCACTAGGAGGTCCTGCTCTCGGCGCATCACCGTCAGTGCCGGCTCGCCACGCTTCAGTTCGACTGGTGTCTCCGGTGAATCGGACTGAAACACGAACGGATGACCGATCGCCGCCGCCAGCGCGCGGTCGGGGTCTAGACTGTAGCCTGTGCGGCCGTCCCGCCCGTACCACCCGGCCTGCCGAGGGACGATCGCGGCGCAGATCGCCCGGTCCTTCGGTGTCAGGTAGGGGAAGCGTTCGGGCTCTTCGGCGAGCCGCTGCAGTGAAACCGCCCGCCCCTGCGTCCAGCTTCCACGCTTGGTGCGTTTCTGCTCGCGCGGCTCGAGCACCGCCATCTCACCGTTCCAGGTCAACAGCCAGGCCATACGGAGCTCCGCCTCGTGGCGCCGACCGGGCGATTGCTCTGTATTCGTCTGCTGAGCCGCCACGCCTTTTAACGCCTCGAGCGCGATCTCCCATTGCGGCCGTGGCTCCAGCAGATCGACCATCGAGGTCAGTGGCGACTCCGGCGACGGTCGATCACGCACTGCTGGGGCGGCATCAAAGCGTTCGAGCAACGCTATCGCCTCCGAGGCATACCAATCCAGGCCGGCCTGCGCAGCCTGTTCAGCAGCCCGGGCGAGTGAAGCCAACCGATCCACCGTTGGCCGATTGCCAACCCAGTGCATCGTCAAGCACTGGAACAGCAGCGGGAACGGACCCCGCGGGGCCAGACTGTGCGCCAGCCAGATGCTCTCATCGGCACGGCGCTCGCCGACAAGGACGCCGGCAAGCTCGTCGAGCAATCGGTACACCGGCTCGAGCAGATCCGTCACACTCGCGCGGAGACAGACGGCGATCAGCTGTCGCACCTGAATGAAGTCCTCGGGATTACCGCGCTGCAGCAAGGCCAGCAGATGCAGCACGCCCGGTATGCCAGGGATGTAGACATGACGCTTGCGCACGCGCCGCCGCAGTTGCTGCAGGGCCGTCTCGTAGGCATCGAGGGCAGCCCTGTAGTGACCACAGACGAATTGGCGCCAACCGGTCAGTATCAGCGCCTGCGGGTCATCGCGCCCCAACAGCAGCGGCGCGACCTGCGCAATTCTTCCACGCTGCAGCCGCTGCTCGGCCAACGCATCGGCCGCATCAGGGCAAGCCGGAGCCAAAGGCGCAAGCAACCGTTCCAGCAGTTGGTAGGAGCTGGGCTTGGCATTCAGGTCCAGCGCCGCCTCGCGCAGCATCGGCGCGAGCGCCAATACCTTGAGTCGGTCGGGCAGGGTCTCGAGCCAGCCCGGGTCGGCCGCGCGAGTGCAGATGCGCGAGAAGGGCTCGACCTGGCGGTAGCGCACCTGGGACAGCGACGGCAGCCCCTGCAACGAGAGCATCTTCAGGACCTCGTCCTCACGCCCCGAGTAGACCGCGATGCGCAGCAGTCGGAAACGACGCTCATCGCTGGGTCGATCCCAGGCATTGCGCATCGGCGTCGGCACAACCTGTTCAGCGGCTGCAACGATGGCCTCGAAGCTGCCGTCCGCAATCGTCTCCCGCGTCAGCGGTTCGAGCAGATCCGGATGGCAAACCAGGGCGTTGCGGCGATACTCGATCAGCCCGGCATCCGTAAGGCGATCGCGCAGCGGTTTGCCGAGCCGAGCTTGCAGCTCGATACCCCGACGATCCTTCCAACCCAGCTCTTTGAGCAGGAGGCCCCAGGTTGTCTGGGTCACAGGCTCCGAGACCACCGACAGGGCGCGGAGCATCCGGCGCTCATCGGCAAAGAGCGCTTGATAAGCAGCACGACGATCAGTCATTGTTTGAGGTTTGCGACAAGGCACGACGCACCACCCCAGCGCTCAGCGCACACGGATGGCGAGTCAGATCGCCAAGGCGTGACAGCATGAACCGTTTCTGGAGCGGATGTTTCTGGAGCGGAGATAGCAAAGGACGGCCAAGAGCGTCGCAAAAATAGCCTCATGGTACAGTCTCAAGGCGGTTTGATGCGCTTTCAGCCAGCCTCCCAAAACGCGCTCTGATCGCTGCCTCATCCCATTGCTGCCCCGTCCTCAGCTCAAGCCTCGATAAGCCGATGAAACTCCTCGCACTCGAAACCGCCGGTCCCTGGTGCTCGGCAGCGTTAATGATCGGTGATCAGATCGAGCAGCGTCTCGAGGACGCGCCGCGCCGTCATGCCGATCTCATCCTAGGCATGATCGATGGGCTCCTGCAGGAAGCCGACCTGAGTCTGGCCGACCTCGATGCGGTCGTATACGGTCGCGGACCGGGCTCATTCACAGGCGTACGGATTGCCGCGGCCGTGGCCCAAGGTATCGCGTTCGGGGCAGGCTCCGGCGTGATCGGGGTCTCGACGCTCGCCGCAACGGCCCAATCGGCCCGCAGGCAGACCGGTCAGTCCCATCTCGCCTGCGCCCTCGACGCCCGCATGGGCGAGGTCTATTGGGCATACTTCGAAGCCGAGCCTGGGCACCCACATCTACGATTGATCGAGGACGAATGCGTTGTCGCGCCGGAGCGCGTTCCGCTCCTGCCGGACCGGGATTGGTGCGCGGTCGGTGACGGTTGGAATGTCTATCCGTCCCTCTACGAGCGCCAAGGCGAGCGCATCAGCGAGCGTGGCGAAGCGATAAGGGCAGAGGCGCAGGACCTGCTGCTGTTGGCTCAGCTCCAGATCGCAAGCACACCGCCCATGCGGGCGGCCGACGCACTGCCGAGATACTTGCGCAATCATGTCGCAGAGGTCAGCCGATCGGCCTGATCAAGGGTCTGATCAGGCCGGCCCTGATCGTCTCTGACGGCGGCTTGCCCGGAGGCTGCTAAGCCCCTTGGCTCAGGTGTCGATCCTGTTGAGCGGGCGAAGAGTGATGTCGACAATGCCGGCGCATGCAACAGATGACGTAATGGACCAGTGTGGCCTCGACCGCAACGAAGGCGATCACCGCAACGGCGATACGCAGCTGCGGATCGGGCTGCGACAGTCCGAGCGTGAGCCAGGTGATGAAACCGGTCATTGACGCGATCACGGTCATTAGGACAAATGGCCAGGGCGAGGAAAAACACGTCTTACACAACTTCATGGGAACCATCCTCTTGGCGCAAAGACGCTGCCAGTGCTTCAGTTTTTGGTGGAATACCTTTCTAGCATAGCGGAAGTCGGAGCAGTCGACGACAACCCGCGTTGAAGATTCACGCGTTGACGGCTGCGAATGGCAGTCGATCAGCGTTTGAACAGGATGGAGCTCGACAGAACCGGTTACAACAGCGCGTTATCCATGTTTCACCTCACAGACAGTCTCGCCCAGGCAGCCGCTACCTGCCTCATTGAGTCCGACCCAGCACGCAAGGTCGAATGCACACGCGAGGTCGCGGCGCGCTGGCGCCGGGGCGAGCTAGCAGCCAGCACGCCAAGCCCGTGGCAACCGCACGAAACCCCGGGACGGCCGAGCCGCCCCCAGCTCGTCCCGGCGAGGGCGCTGCCAAAGCGCAAGCTCACGACGGCGCGCGGCCGGGCGTCGCTGATCCACGCAGTAGCCCATATCGAGTTCAACGCGATCAACCTGGCTTGGGATGCCGTCCAGCGCTTCACCGAGATGCCCGATACCTTCCGGCAAGATTGGACACAGGTCGCGATCGAGGAAGCCGAGCACTTCGTGCTGCTGCGCGAACGCCTGCAGACATTGGGCTACGATTACGGCGACCTCCCTGCTCATGACGGCCTCTGGGATATGGCGAGACGCACAGCCGGCGATGCGCTGCAACGGATGGCGCTGGTGCCACGGGTGCTCGAGGCCCGCGGTCTTGATGTGACACCCGGCATGATCGAACGCCTGCGCACCGTCGGTGACGATGAGACCGCCGATCGGCTAGGCATCATCCTCCGCGACGAGGTCGGCCATGTCGCCGTCGGCAATCGCTGGTACAGGCATCTCTGCCAAGACCGCGGTCTCGACCCGAATAGCACCTTTACCGACCTGATCAAGCGTCATCTACACGGCGAGATCCGATGCCCACTGAACCGCGAAGCACGATTGGAGGCCGGCTTCGCCGCAAGCGAGATCGACGCGCTTGAAGACCTGTGTCGAGGGGGTTGACTGCCGAGCCGGAGACTCGAGCGACGCTTCACTCGAAGAGCTAAGGACGTTTGGAGGTTGGCTCGTGAAAGCCGGAGTTGGAATCGAGCCGAATCCGAGCTGCTGAGACGCAACGATATCAGCATCACCGCGGCCGTCTATGCGCATCTGCGGCCAGATGATCTCGCCTCAGCAGCGGCCATTCTCGACCGAGCAGCGGCAGCGGTCACGGAACCCATTCCGCACACTGAACCTTAGGCTCACCAAGGGCGTCAGGAGTGCCGTCGCCAATCTCGACCGCATGTCACGATCGCATCACGCGGGCGATTTCGACGAGCTCACAGGAGAAGCTAACTGATTGATAATGGTCGGGGTGAGAGGATTCGAACCTCCGGCCCCTGCCTCCCGAAGGCAGTGCTCTACCAGGCTGAGCTACACCCCGAAATCTGATTTCGCTCTGCAAGCGAGCCCCTCACGGGACCCGGGAATCGATAATCAATAGGTCCGCGCGACCGCAAAATCGGCGGTCGCAGCCATTGAGTTGCGGCTCGGTGTTTCAGGAACCGCTCCCAATGCCCGCTTCGCTGCGGCTGCATGCCAGCGAGCAAGCTCGACAGTATAGTCGATTGCGTTCGTTGCGACAATAGCCTCTACGACATCGTCGATGCGCTTGCGCCCACCTTCCTCAATGGCTCGGCGCAAGCAGTTGCGTTGGGCCTCGCTGCCGACCTCCATCGCACGAATCACCGGAAGCGTGGGCTTCCCTTCGTCAAGATCATCGCCGATCTTCTTTCCGATCACGCCGTCGTCCGAGACGTAGTCAAGCGCGTCATCGACCAACTGAAACGCGATGCCAAGATGCAGTCCGTAGTTCGCCATCGCGGTCTCGACCTCATCAGAGGTCTCCGTGAGCACCGCTCCAAGTCGCGTCCCAGCCTCAAAGAGCGTGGCCGTCTTGCGTTGGATGACCTCCATGTAGCGCGCCTCATCGGTATCGGCATCGTTGGCATTCAACAGCTGTAAGACCTCGCCCTCGGCGATGCGCGCGGTCGCGCCGGCCATCACCTCCATGATGCGCAGGTTGCCAACATCGACCATCATCTCGAAAGCGCGAGCATAGAGGAAATCGCCGACCAGGACGCTCGCCTCGTTGCCCCAGACCGTGTTGGCAGTATCCCGGTTCCGCCGCAGCTCCGAGCCGTCGACGACGTCGTCATGCAGCAGTGTCGCCGTATGGATAAACTCGACGATTGCGGCTGCATCGAGGTGGCGCGCTCCCTGGTAGCCACAGGCGCGAGCCGCAAGCAGCACGAGCAGCGGGCGCAGGCGCTTGCCGCCACTACTGACGATGTAATGGCCGATCTGGTTGATGAGAGCCACGTTCGACTGAAGCCGGTCGACGATGAGACGGTCAACGGCCCTCACGTCATCGGCCACCGGGGCCCGAATCTGAGAAAGATCCATGTAGTGGGGTCTACTGCTGATAAGGCCCGCGAATGCTAGGTTCGAGCTTCAACGGTGTCAAGCGTCGCAGCAGCCAATGAGCCGCCCAAAGGCTTTGACCAGTGCCTCGCCATCAGGCATACTGCACGGTCTTGCGAGGAGCGCAGGCGCGCCCTGAGCGCTGTCGCCTGTCGCTCTCGATGGCAGACTTGGAGCAATCTTTCTCGGTTCGCTGCGGACACAGGAGCGAATAGGGTCCAAGCCGAGCTTAGTGCGAGACGACAGGCTTATCCCGCAACAGGTCATGACGTACGACGACGCTTTTGGCGGCCTGACCCACCCCTAGAGCGAAGGGTCTCGACTGTAGCGTTAGGGTAAGTCTTAGGTAGAGGCCCTATCAAAATGCCCGGCTAGCCCGCACAGATTGCGGCTTGGTTAGGCCGTCGAGGGCATTCTGTTAGTGCTTCCTAATATTTAGGGCTTTGCAAGCCCTGGGACAGCATGATCGACTCGCCGAGCTGTGCTGTGGGCGTGAGCTCGCATCGTCGCTGTCAAATACATCATCTCAGTTGCGATAAAACCGCAGGGCCGCACTGAGCGTGATGGGCCTCCGTCCGGTTGATCCCGCCGACCCGAGCACGCTGGCACCGGTTGTTATCTCACTATTAGGCTGTTAGGCACCCCGAACTACAATCATGTACGCAATCATCGAAACTGGCGGTAAGCAATACCGGGTTGCTGAAGGTGACCTCTTGACCGTCGAGAAGCTCGACGTCGACGAGGGAGCGTCTTTGGACATTCCCCGGGTACTGATGCTCGCCGATGGCGACTCCGTGCAGCTTGGTAAGCCTTACGTCGAAGGGGCCAAGGTCACGGCCGAGGTCACGAATCACGGCAAGCACGACAAGGTTAATATCATCAAATTCAAGCGGCGCAAGCATCACTTGAAGCGACAGGGCCATCGCCAGCCCTTCACCCAGCTCAAGATCACCGGCATCGGCGCAAGCTGAGCTCCTTGGCTGCATGCGCCCAACAAGAGAGATGAACTCAAATGGCACATAAGAAGGCAGGCGGCAGCTCGAGAAACGGCCGCGATTCCGAATCCAAACGGCTAGGCGTCAAGCTCTTCGGCGGTCAAACCGTGCGCGCCGGCAACATCATCGTCCGCCAGCGCGGAACGCGTTTCCATTGCGGCGAACATGTCGGCTGCGGACGTGATCACACCTTGTTCGCGCTCAAGGACGGCGTGGTGCGCTTTGAGGTCAAAGGGCCCCGCAACCGGAAGTTCGTGAGCATCGAGCCGAGCGAGACGGGCGGCAGCGCCGCGACGTCCGGCTGAAGACCGGGTCAGACTCGGCCTGCAGCCGGAACAGCACCGGCCAGCCTGCCCAGCGCCGGCCGGATACTAGTCCGCCAACCCGGGACAGCAGAAGGATCGAATCGACCTTCACTCACTTCCTGCCCGACCCGCCCGAGTGGCGTAAGACACCCCCATGACCCGTCGATCCCTTGAGGCGACAGATGGCCCTCGAACCGGATCGGGAGCGCCCGCGTGAAATTCGTTGATGAAGCCGCGATCCGCGTCGAGGCCGGTGACGGTGGCAATGGCTGCGTCAGTTTTCGGCGTGAGCGCTTTATCCCGAAGGGCGGCCCCGACGGTGGGGATGGCGGTGACGGCGGCAGTGTGTTCCTGGTCGGCGACCCGGGTTTGAACACGTTGGTCGATTTTCGCCATGCACGGCGACACCGCGCCGAGCGCGGCCACGATGGAGGCGGACAGAATCGGACCGGTCGCTCCGGCCAGGATGCCTTGATCCCCGTCCCGCTCGGGACCCGAGCAATCGACCTCGAGACCGACGAGGTGATCGGCGAGGTCCTGCAGCCTGCGCAACGCCTCCTGGTTGCGCAAGGCGGTTTTCACGGCCTCGGCAATACCCGCTACAAGTCCAGCACCAACCGCACGCCGCGCCAATCCAAGCCTGGCACTGCCGGCGAGCGCAAGCGGTTGCGTCTCGAGCTGCTGCTGCTAGCCGATGTCGGGCTGGTCGGTCTGCCCAACGCGGGTAAATCGAGCCTGATTCGGCAGCTCTCGAGCGCCCGCCCACGCGTTGCCGATTACCCATTCACGACCCTCCATCCCAACCTCGGCGTGGTTCGGACCGGCGCGCGCCAGAGCTTCGTCATGGCCGACATCCCCGGGCTGATCGCCGGAGCAGCAGAAGGCGCCGGCCTAGGGACGCATTTTCTCAAGCATCTCAATCGCACCCGGCTGCTGCTGCACCTGATCGATATCGCGCCACCTGAGGGCAGCCTATCACCAACTGAGCAGGCGAAGATCATCGCCGCCGAGCTGGCGGCGCACGGCGAGGACCTCGCCGCGAAGGAACGTTGGCTGGTCTTGAACAAGTCCGACCTGCTCAACCCCGCCGACGCCGAGACGAGGCAGCACGCGCTCACTGCGGCATTGCAATGGCGCGGCCCGGTCTTTCTCATTTCGGCGGTGACGGGTGCCGGCACCGCGGCGTTGGCCGCTGCCGTCCAGCATCACCTGCAAGCACTTGGTCACCCTTGGCAATCGGAGCCCGATGAGAACCTTGCCACTGCGGAAGACAGCTCGACCGATTGGCACCCGCTCGACTGAGCCCTCCTGATCCTGTGCCGCATCGGCCGGTCTCGCCTGTATGTTTCACCGCGAACGCATCCCGTTTACTCGCCGCTGGGTCGTCAAGATCGGCAGCGCACTGTTGACCCGCGACGGGGCCGGCCTCGACCTCCAGGTGCTCGAGCCCTGGGTCGCCCAGCTCACCGCATGGCGCCATGCCGGACACGACCTCGTGCTGGTCTCGTCCGGGGCGGTTGCTCAAGGGATGGCTCGGATGGGCTGGCACCGGCGTCCACGGGCCTTGCATGAGCTGCAGGCGGCCGCTGCGATCGGCCAGATGGGGCTGATCCGCGCCTGGGAGACCTGCTTCGCGCGCCGCGGGCTGCATACCGCCCAAGTGCTGTTGACGCGCGACGACCTCGCCAGTCGCGAGCGCTATCTGAACGCGCGCAGTACGCTGCGCACGCTGCTCTCCCTCGGCGTCATCCCGGTCGTGAACGAGAACGACACGGTCGCGACCGACGAGCTCCGTTTCGGCGACAACGACACCCTCGCCGCGCTGGTGGCGAACCTGATCGAGGCCGATCTGCTCGTACTGCTGACCGACCAGGACGGCCTGTTCGACGCCGACCCGCGCAAACAACCGAATGCAAGGCTGATCGCCGAGACCCGCATCGACGATAACCGCCTCGACGCGGTCGCCGGCGGCAGCGATAACGGTCTTGGCAGCGGTGGCATGGTCACCAAGGTCCGCGCGGCACGACTGGCCGCCCGCTCGGGCTGCGCGACCATCATTGCGGCTGGGCGTAGCGCCGATAGCCTTGGCCGGATTGGCCGCGGCGAGGCGGTCGGCACCCTGCTACGACCCGTCCAGGAACCACAGGCGGCGCGCAAACAATGGCTGGCTGGACATCTGCGCGTGAGCGGCCGCCTGATATTGGATGCCGGCGCTGCACGTGCGCTGCGTGAGCAAGGCCGGAGTCTGCTCGCGGTCGGTGTCAAGGCTGTGCGCGGGGAATTCAAGCGCGGCGAGGTGGTCGCCTGCGTCGACGAGCAAGGCCGCGAGATCGCCCGTGGACTGGTCAATTATGACGTGCAGGACACCGACCGAATCAAGGGCCAGCCTAGCTCGGCCTTCGTCCATATCCTCGGGTACATTGACGATGAGGAGTTGATCCATCGCGACAACCTCGTCCTGACCTAGTCCTTCAACCTTCGACCTTGCCACCCCGAATCAAAATCCATACCATTTGCCGGTGGTTTTTGGGGTAGGAGATCAGCGTATGCAGTCCACCATGGAACGCGCGCGTTTCAATATGATCGAGCAGCAGGTGCGGCCTTGGGACGTCCTCGATGAACGCGTACTGGCGGTGATGCGCGAGCTGCCGCGAGAGGCATTCGTTCCAGACGCCTATAAGGGTCTGGCCCATGCGGATGTCGAGATCCCACTCGGCGAACAGGCGCAGATGCTGGCCCCGAAGCTGGTCGGGCGATTGTTGCAGGCACTGGCGATCCGGCCCGACGAAATGGTTCTGGAGATCGGTACTGGGACCGGTTATGTCACGGCTTGCCTCGCCCTCCTCGGCGAATTCGTGGTCAGCTTGGAGATCGATCCCGCCTTGGCCGAGGGTGCACGGACTCGGGTCGGCGCAATGGGGCTCTCGCAGGTGGAGGTGCGCACGGCCGATGCGTTTGCAGGCCCGATTGATGGCGGCCCATTCGACGCGATTGCTGTCACCGGCTCCGTACCCACCAGCGAGCCCATTGCCGCCCTCAAGCGATTGCTCACCGACGGCGGACGACTATTCATCGTGGTCGGCGAAGCACCGCTGATGCAGGCGCAACTGATTACCCGAGTCGGCAACGATTTCCGCCAGCAAGGGCTGTTCGAAACCAGTGTTCCGATGCTTCGCAATGCACCATTGCCGGAACGCTTCGCGTTCTGATAACCGCCGAGTCCAAAGCGCAAGATGGAACAGATCACCCCGCAAGCCCTGAAACAGCTGCTCGATGAGGAAGGCGTCATCGACGAGCAACCGCCATTGCTGCTCGATGTCCGCGAACCCTGGGAGCATGCCATCTGCCGCATTGACGGCAGTGAGCTCCTGCCGATGCGTCAGGTCCCTTCCACGATCGGCCGGCTCCAGGCCAATCGCCCGACAGTCGTCATCTGCCACCACGGCATCCGCTCGCAACAAGTCGCCCGCTTTCTCGAGCAACAAGGCTTCGGACGCGTGATCAACCTGCGTGGCGGCATTGCGGCCTGGGCAAGCGACGTGGACCCCAAGATGCCGACCTACTGAGCCCCCACAGGGTGCTCTCCCACCACAAACGAGGATCGCGACATGAGCATTCATCAGGCGCCGAT
The DNA here is from genome assembly GCA_009908845.1 of Gammaproteobacteria bacterium. Taxonomy (GTDB): domain Bacteria; phylum Pseudomonadota; class Gammaproteobacteria; order Chromatiales; family Chromatiaceae; genus Lamprobacter. The sequence goes on along the minus strand of JAAAOQ010000120.1, from coordinate 21,044 downwards.
GCCCCTCTGCCAGAGTGCGTTCGCGCAGCTGCTCATCATCGATGCACAGGAGCGGCTGGCCGCCGCGATGCCCGATGACCTGCTGGAACGGACAGTCACCAACATCAAACGGCTCATCAGCTCAGCAAAGATCCTCGAGATCCCGATCATCTCGACCGAGCAGTACCCCCAGGGCCTCGGCGAGACCATCCCCGCCGTGCGCGAGCAGCTCCCCGAGACCGCTGCGCCGACCAAGAAGACCTGCTTCTCTTGCTGCACGGCCGCCGGCTTCGAGCGCGCACTGACCGAGGAGCCCAAACGCAAGCAGGTGGTCCTAGTCGGCATGGAGGCCCATATCTGCATCGTGCAGACGGCGTCGGGGCTACAGCGCTGGGGCTATCAGGTGTTCGTTGCCGCCGATGCCATCTGCTCGCGCCATCCGGACAAGCGGGACAACGCGCTGGAGCGGATGCGGCATTCAGGCATCCATGTCACCAACACCGAATCGGTCGCATTCGAATGGCTGGGGGATTCCCAGCACGCGCAGTTCCGCGAGGTCTCCAAGCTCTTCAAGTAGGCCCGGCCCGAAGCGGGTCAACCGGCCCGACTCTGGCGTGCAAGCCCGCGGCCGGCGGGCGGACCCGCCGGCGACGTCCCGTCGTCCTGCTCCCCGGCCTCGAGCTGTTGATCGACCAATGCGAGCAATCGCGCCAACGCACCGCGGTTGCGCTGCACGAAGCCGAACGCCTGCTCGCCCACCCGCGTTCGCTCGGCGGCATCGCCGAGCCAATGCTCGAGTAATCCTGCCAATGCGTCGGCATCGGCCACCTGCACCGCGCCGCCATCGGCCGCTAGGAGCCGCGTGATCTCGGCGAAGTTGAAGCAGTGCGGACCGACTGCAATGGGTACCGCCAATGCGGCCGCCTCGAGCAGATTATGGCCGCCGACCGGGACCAGGCTGCCGCCGATGAAGGCGGCATCCGCCGCCGCAAGGAACAGCGTCAACTCACCCATGCTGTCCACCAGGTAGACCGAGCAGCGGTTGCCGCAGACGCGCTCATCACTGCGGCGCACCATCGCGACGCCTTCGCGTCGCAGCAAGGCGGCGACCCGCTCAAAACGCTCCGGATGCCGCGGCACCAGGATCAGCAGCACCCCATCGAAGTGCCGTTGCAAACGGCGTTGAACCGCGATCAGCACCTCCTCCTCGCCCTCGTGCGTGCTCGCTGCGACCCAGACCGGGCGGTTGACTCCCCAGTCATGGCGCAGCACCTCGGCGCGATTCCGGAGACTGGCCGGTAATTGCAGGTCGAACTTGATGCTCCCGGTGATCTGGACGCGCTCAGCATCCGCACCGAGGCGAATGAATCGGTCGGCGTCGGGCTGACTCTGTGCCGCGATCACCGCAAACCGGCGCAAGGTCGCCGCAGTGAAATCGCCGAGTCGCGCATAACCGCGCGCGGAGCGCTCAGACAAGCGTGCGTTCGCGAGCATGACCGGAATCGACCGGCGCTGGCAGGCCGCGAGCATCGTGGGCCAGATCTCGGTCTCGACGACCAGCACCAGCCGCGGCTGCACCCGGCTCAAGAACCGGTGCATGATCCAACCGAGATCGTAGGGCGTAAACGCATGCTGCACCCGCGCCGGGAACAGCTCACACAGCCGGCGTGCACCGGTCGGGGTCGTTGTCGTAACGAGCACCTCGACCTCCGGGCTGCGCGCGAGCAGGTCGCGGATCAGCGGCTGCACCGCCTGGACCTCGCCCACCGAAACCGCGTGAATCCAGACATCGGCCGAACGCAACGGCCGCGGCCAGTAGCCAATGCGCTCGGTCCAGCGCTCGAGATAACCGCGATTTCGCAGCCCGCGCCAGACCAGCCGCCCGAGCATGACGGGCAGCAGCAGCCACAAAAGCAGTGCGTAAAGCCAACGCCACATCATCAGCGCACCCGGTTCACTCGACCTGGAGTACTGATCGACGCCTTCCCGCTGCTCACACTCGCGCTCCACGCGCCTGAGGAGTCGGCTCCGCAGCATTCGACGCGTGCCGTTCATGCAACGCACCGAATCCTGCCTCGTTCGGCGCTGGCTCCAGTCGAAGATCGGCAGCCCAACGACGCCAAGCTGCGAGCCCCGGTTTGGGGCGGTGCTTGACCAACAGCTTCCAGCCAAAACCGATGAGGTTGTCGCCGAACGAGATCGCCTTGCGGGGCAGCAGCAACGGATGGTCGAGCCGAGTCGCGGCGCCGCGCAGGCAGGTCATCGCGCTGCGGTAACCTGCCTGCGCGGCCAAGCGCACACTGTCCTGGTCGAAGCTGCCGAACGGATAGCAAAGATGCTCGACCGGCTGACCCAGCAGGTCTTCAAGCTCGCTGCGGCTGTCGCGCAGCTCCTGCGCCTGCTCGGCGGTATCGAGCTCGGCCAATCGGCGATGGGTCTGGCTATGCGAGCCAACCGTGATGCCCGCCGCCTGGATCTCACGCAACTGCGCCCCAGTCATCAATCTCGGCCGGGCGCGCCCCGGAGCGGAGCCGGCCCACTGCATCCGCTTGCCAACCCAGCCGCTGATCGCATAGACCGTAGCCGGGAACCCATGTTCTTTGAGCACAGGAAACGCATCGTCGACAAACCCGGCATAGGCGTCATCGAAGGTCAGCAATACCGAGCGCGGCGGAAGGGACTCGGCACCGGAAAGCCCGGAAAGCGCTTGCTCGAGACCGATGACGTTGAAACCACCGACCGCGAGCAGACGCATCTGCCGCGCAAAGCGGCCGGCATCGCAATAGTTCGCCCGATGCGCCGTCATCGCCTTGAAGCGCCCGATCTGGTGATACATCAGGATCGATAGGCGGGGTTTAGGGCTCATATGAACGGGGGAAATGTGGTCAACCATGATTGGCCAGATCGGTATAGAGCGCCCAATACTGTTGCATGATCGCATCGCGAGAAAAGTCGCGCTCGACCCGCTCGCGGCCACGCTGCGCGAAGGCATTCGCCAGCTCGGGATCGTTCAATACCTGCTCAATACCTTGTGCCAAGGCCACCGAATCAGCGCAGGGGACTCGCCAAGCGTCTTCGCCATGACGGGTGATCTCGCGGGCCCCGCGACAAGCCGTCGTCACCAGCGGCCGGGCATTCGCCCAGGCCTCCAGGATCACATTTCCGAGCGTCTCTGGCTCGAGCGACGGGAACACCACCAAGTCCGCCAGCTGCACATAGGCATCGGGGTCCGACCACCAGCCGAGCCAGAGGATGCGATCGGCGATACCACTCGCCTCGGCCTGGCGCCTCAGCACGACCTCCAGCGGCCCCTCGCCGAGCAGCAGCAGCCGCCAGCGCCGACCGTTGAGCTCAACCGGCAGATGAGCAAGCGCATCCAGCAGATAGGCATGTCCCTTCACTGGTACGAAGCGTCCTAATGCAACCAGCACCCATTCGTCACTGCGTAAGCCGAGCGCGTCTCGTCGCCGCGCGCAGTCGCTCGGTGTCAGCTCGGGTACCGGATCGACGAAATTGTAGATCTGATGCACCCGTGCCCCTGGCAGCCCTTGGGCGACCATCCAATCGCACAACTGGCGTGTGTTCCCGATCCAGGCATCGGCGTGCCGATAAGGCCCGAGCCCGTAATAGCCGCCGAGACGCGCGATGTGCACCGGCGATGAGCGCGCGAAGCGAGGCCTTTGGGTCAAACGGGTTGCGCGACCCAGATAGGTTTGAACGATCTGCGGTTGGACACGACCCACTAGCCGCGTCACAGCAGCTCGCGAAAGCGGATCCCAAACGGTCCGGAACGGCAGTCTATGGCAAGGCAAGTCTGCATCGGAGATCTCGGAGGATGCCCGCTCCAATCCGCTGCCACGACGAATACCGACCGTTGCCGGCACATGGCCCTCGGCCAGCGCAGCGCAGAAGCGCTGAAACCAGCGCTCAGCGCCACCAAGCCCCTTGCTGCCGATCAACTGGAGACTGGAGGGCCAGGACTGATGACGCCAATCGTTCACGCCCGGCTCGCCCCGACCAGCTCTCGATAGACCCCCAGATTCCCACCGACCATCGTCTCGATCGAGAACAGGCGCCGCACCCGGGCCGCGCCAGCTTGCCCGAACTGCCGTCCCAACCTTTCATCGGCGAGTATCAAGCGAACCGCCCGCTGCAGCGAGTCGGCATCACCAGGCGGCACCAGAAGACCGGTTTCGCCATCCTCGACGGCCTCTGGTATGCCGCCAACCCGGGTCGCTACCACCGGTACTCCGGCCGCCGCCGCCTGCAGCACAGAAACCCCGAGCCCCTCCATCAAAGCCGGGTGCACCAGCAGACGCAGGCAGGGGAAGACCTCGGCCAGATCGTCGCGGAAACCAATTAGACGGACATGGTCAGCGAGTCCCGTTTGGGCGATCTGACGTCTCAACGGCTCCTTAAGTGGCCCTTGCCCAAAAAACAAGACCTGAAGGTGCGGCTGATCCGCCAATAGGGCCGGCAGCGCCTGCAGCAGCACAGCGTGTCCCTTACGCCCAATGAGCTGCGCGACCACGCCGATCAAGACCGCTTCCCTGGGGAGTCCGAGCCGATCGGAGATGGCCGCATGCCGGCACGGCTGCGCGAATCGTCCCGCATCGACTGCACTGCGCACCAGCCGCAGCTTCGACGATGGCAACCCTTCCGCGCGCAGTATCTGCGCGATCCCTTCGGAGATCGCAATCACCCGGTCGTGCAGCCGATACTTGAGCGCGACCAGCCAGGGCGATTCAGGGTTATCGACCCTACGAGTATGGAGAACGGGTACGCGCGCCAACCTTGACGCGATGCCGCCCATCACATCAGCACCGATCCGGCTGTGCAGGTGCACGAGATCCGGCTGCAGCCGACGAATCAGCCGATAGAGCCGGGGGATGAGCGCCAGGTCCAGATCGCCGCCCATCGGCATCCCGTGGACCTGAGCGAATGGCTCTGCCCGCAGCGCGAGATCGCAGCCGCGCCGGCAAGCGAGGTGATTCTCGACTCCGCGAGCGGAAAGCCCCTCCAATAGATAGAGCACCTGTTGGGCGCCACCATAGAGGTGCGCCCCGCCCTCGACGTGCAGCACCTTCATTGCGACGCGCCGGCTCCCGCAACGCCCGGCAAAGCGGCCAAGGTCGCGATCACCTCGTCGACCTCCAGGTCGCGCATGCAGGTAAAGGCACCGTCGCAGGTCGGCCGCCTCCGACAGGGCGAACAGCTGCGCGGATGGTAGAGCACCCGTGCATTGGGCTGACCCGTCTCGGTGTAGGGGCAGGTCGAGCCGAACAGCAGGACCGACGTCCGCCGGAACACGATCCCCATATGACTGAGGCCGGTATCAACACCGACCAGCAGCCGCGCGCGCTCGATCAGCGCCGCTGCGGTGAGCAGTGAGGTCTGCCCGACCAGATTGATGATCCGGCCGCCTGCCAACGTCGTGATCTCGGCCGCCGCAGCGCAATCGCCGGGTCCGCCCAGCATCAGGGTCGGCAGGCCGAACCGCTGCCGGATCTGAGCGGCGAGCGTCGGCCAACGCTCGGCCAGCCAGTGCTTCTGCGCACGCGTGGTAAAGGGGCAGATCACCGCAAAGCCCGACGCCAGCCCCTGCTCGCCGATCAACGCCTCGGCGGCGGCTGCGGCCTCTTGCCCCGGATAGAGTGCGAGCCGGAAACGATCAGTCGGCAGGGCCAATGACTGCGCGAGGTGATGATATTCGGAGCCGATCTGTGCGCTATCAGGCCCGCGGTCCAGCACACGGGTCATCAGTAACCAGCCGCCCTCACGCGACCCGAGGCCGATGCGGTCCGTGGCGCCAGACAGCCATGCTGGCAGGGCGCTCTTGAGCAGACCTTGCAGGTCCAGCGCGAGATCGAAACGCCGCGCACGAAGCGCCCGCACCGCCGCTCGCAGCTCCTTCAGCAGTTGCATGAACCGACGCTTCCGCCACAGATCGCGCCAGCGGGGAAGCGGCCATGAAATGACCTCGTCGAGGTCTGGATGGTGTTGAAGCAATGGCGCGCAATCCGGCTGAGCCAACCAGGCGATAGAGGCCCGCGGCCAGTGCTGGCGGACAGTCGCGATCAACGGCGAAGCGAACACAATATCCCCGATCGCGCTGAGCCGGATCAGCAGGATACGCTCTGGCTGCCGCTGGCCTGCGTCCGCATTCATCGGCGCAATGGGACCACGCCGCGTCCCCATCCCCGATAGAGGCTGAAGCTCAGTGCAGCGCCGGCCAGAAGCGACCAATAGCCGCGGAAATCTTGGTTCACCATTCGGAAGTTGAAGTGGCTCCAGAACGCCAGGTAAAGAAGCGCCAGTCCCAGGAACCAGCCGAGATCACCACTAAGCTCTCCGCGCTGCAACGACCGATAGAGCCCCAAGAGGAGCAGCACCGCGACCGCCAGCCAGAGCCCGAGCCCGATCAGGCCGAGCTGAACCATCAGCTCGAGATAGCTATTGTGCAGATGCTTGAGCACGCTCCCGTCGGGCTCTGGATAGAGGAGGCCCGGCTCACCGCTGTCCGCCATCAATGGCCGGCTCGCGCCGGGCCCCCAGCCAAACCAGGGGCGTTCCTGCCATCGCTCTAGGCCGAGCACCAGCGCATGCCAGCGCAGGGTCAGCGAGGTGACCTCGTCGGTCACGAGCTCACCCTCTAGGAGCTGATCGACGACCGCCCGTTCCTCATTCAAGCGATCGACGATCTCATTCGAGTTCAGGCCGATCAGGAGCAGCAGGGCAACCAAGACAGCGGCGATCTTCGCACGCGGCAACGCTCCGCCGCGCCGGTGCTGCCGCAACCACCAGACGCCGGCACCGATCAGCGTGACCAGCACCAACGACAGCCAGCTCCCCCGCGCCTGGCTCAGGACCACGCCTTCGGCCACCACGAGGGTCGCAAACGTCCATGGCAAGAGCGCCCACCAACGCAGACGGCCGGCCGAGTCATACCAGCAGCGCCGGCGCAATATCACCAGCCCAAGCAACGCGGTACCGGCGAACAGGGCATAGGCGAGGGTCGGAAAACCGAATCCCGGACGCGAATCGGCAAAGGCGGCTGGACTTTGAAGCAGCAGCGCCCAGTCGGTACGCCAGATCATCCCGAGGAGCAAGCCGATTAGGCTGGTCAACAGCAGCCTGAGCACGAAGCGCTGATCCCCCCGCAGCGCATAGGCAACTGGCACGAACACGATGATCTGCGCCCAGCTCCAGGCCGTGCCCCAGCGCAGCCCCGGATCATCCACAGCACCCCGAGGAATACCGGCCTGTACCAGACAGTAGAGCGCAAAGGCCAGGGCCAGCCAGACCGCCGGGTGGGTTGGTGCAGGGTGACGAACGATCATCGCCGCAGCCATCCAGACCCAGACCAATGCCAAGCCGACCCCAACCCCGACCGGTATCAGAAACAGGCTCAGCGCGAGGAGGTAGAGCGTACCGATCCGGAGCGTTTCGAGCCAGCTGGGCGTCAAAGGAGCATTTAGGGTGTTCACGCGAAGGAACAGCAAGCGCTTTGTGGGTCGGATACATGACGAGGCGCCGCTCTTCGGGCCCGGACAGCAGAGCAGCGCTCCTGTACTATGCGACGCCATCGTCACAGAAGCGCAAATGTTAACCGAGATCGCCATCCTGAGCCCGATCGGGCGAAACGCCGGCCGCGCCCACGGCGGTATCACACCAGTGGTGACGTCGCTGGCAGCCGCGCTCGACGCGGCAGGCCGAACGGTCGAGCTGGTCACCTTCTCTGCCGGTGATCCACGACATGCGTTGCCGCATCTCTCCACCGAGGTCAGGCTCTACAACCTCGGCGCAGGGGGTCGTCGCCAGCACAAGCGACGCCTAGGGCGGTACCTCGAGCAGCGACGGCCAATAGCGCTGCTAGCCGCCGGGCATCGTGCGAACCTGCTAGCCGCAGGCTACGCCGGCGGCCAGGCGCGCATCGTGCTGAGCGTGCACAATGCGCTGTCGCCCGGACTCTCGCGATTGAATCCCCTCAGGCGCTGGCTGCGGCTGCACGCATTGAATCGGTGCTACCCGAGCGCGGATGCGATCGTCTGCGTCTCCAACGGTGTGGCCGACGATCTCGGTCAGCTGGCTCCGGCAACCCGACCAAAGATCAAGACGCTCCACAACCCGATCGCGACAGCCGATCATGATAGCGACGCCCCGCTGCACCCTTGGCTCACCGATGGTTCAGGGCCGGTGATCCTGGGTGCCGGCCGGTTAGCGGCGCAAAAGGACTTTGCGACCCTGATCCAAGCGTTTGCCGGCCTTGAGCACAACCCTCCGGCTCGACTGCTGATCCTCGGCGAAGGTCCTGACCGTGATGCACTGCTGAAACTCGCCACCGAGCTCGACGTCGCCGACCGGGTCGCCCTGCCCGGCTTCGTTCCCAATCCCCGCACTCACATGGCGGCAGCGGCGCTGTTCGTGCTGTCCTCGCGTTGGGAGGGATTCGGCAATGTGCTGGTCGAGGCCATGGCCATGGGAACACCGGTGGTTGCAACGGATTGCCCTAGCGGCCCCAATGAGATCCTCAATGACGGACGATTCGGTCAGCTGGTCGCAGTCGGTGATCGTCGCGCGTTGCGCGACGCCATTGCGGAAACCCTTGTAGCCGAGATCGACCCGAGGCGGCTGCGCGAACGGGCCGCAGAATTCTCACCCGAATTGGTTGCTGAACGTTATCTGAAGCTGCTGTTACCCGAAGGTCATCGATGACTCACGCACGCCCGAAACTGGCCATGATCGGTTTCCGTTCCGGTGCGGGCGGAATCGGACGCGTCATGACAACCTTGATCAACGGTTTACTCGCGCGAAGCATTGCGGTTGACTTACTGATCCCATCCAAAGACCACCCCGACCTTGAGGCAATTGATGACAAGGTCGGTCTTTTCGAGATCGACGTAGCCGATCAAGCCGCTGCGAGCCGATTGCTGAAGGGATATCTTGAAGATAACAGCCCCCAGGCTATCCTCAGCAACAAGGATCAATCGAATCTTCTTTTGAAACGCAACCTGATAGGAGCAGGACGTCCACTCACTGCGTTCCGGGTCGGCATCAATGTGCCGGAGAAGCTCAGGCACAACAGCCCTTTGACGGCATACTGGAAACAGCGAAGGCTGAAGCGGCTTTATCTCGACGCCGATATACTGATTGGAAACTCCTCCGGGGTTAGCAATGCATTGGGGCGCATGCTTGGAGGAAATCGCACCCGAGTCACAGCAAGACCGAAAATCACAACCATATGGAATCCGGTCGACCAAGAACGTATCACCCAGATGGCTGCGGAATCGACCTCTCATCCTTGGCTGACTGAGAAGCATCAGCCGATCATCGTTGCCGTTGGCCGACTTGTGCGACAGAAGAACCACGCGCTCTTACTGCGCTCCTTCGCGCGTCTGACAAGAAACATCGACGCACGGCTGATCATCTGCGGCACGGGACGCAAACGAGACAGGTTATCGGGACTATCCCAACAGTTGGGCATCGCCGACCGCGTCGACTTAGTCGGTTACCAGAAGAACCCATTCCCGTATATCGCGGCAGCAGACCTATTCGTTTGCTCATCGCGCTTCGAGGGCTCTAACAATGCGCTGATGGAGGCATTGACGCTTGGCACGCCCTGCGTATCCACCGACTGCCCAAGTGGGGCCCGAGATATTCTCGACAACGGTGAGCTCGGTGCTCTAGTACCGATAAACGATCCGAACGCACTCGCGGCCGCCATGCAGTCGATGCTTCAACGGCCAACCGACCCGCAACGCTTGCGCGCAGGTGCTGAGCGATTCAACGCTGAGGCCAGCGCGGCACACTACGCTGACGTATTGGGGCTGCGGGCACCGTGATCCCAACTCAGACGAAGAGCGTTGAGCCCGTGTCGAGCGCTCCAACTAGCCCTCGGATCGCGATCTTTGTCGCGACGTCCGGCCATAGTGGGGTCGATCGGATCATCAAGAACCTCGTTCTTCAGTTCGACGCTTGGGACCAACCAGTAGATCTGCTGGTGATCCGCGGACACGGTCCCTCAATCGCTGTGGACGGATTGCGATGCGCGCGGCGTATCGAGCTCGGCGCCGCTCATGTCAACACGGCCTTGCCCGGACTGATTCGCTATCTCCATCGGGAAAGGCCGGCAGCACTCCTGACCGACAAGGATCGAGTGAATCGCATTGCGATCATTGCGCGATCGCTTGCCAGCCCAGAGACCCAACTCGTCGTCCGCCTGGGCACCACCGTTTCGGTGAACCTAGCGGATCGGGGTGTGCTTGAGCGCTGGACGCAGCGCAGATCAATGCGGAACCTCTACCCGCTGGCGGATCGCATCATCCTGCCATCGGAGGACGCCGCCAATGATCTCAGCACCTACACCGGCCTTGCCCGTTCCCAGATCCAGGTCGTGCGCAGTCCGGTCGTCAGCGATCAGATCGATCAGCTCGCCAAGGAGCCGCTCGACCACCCCTGGTTTCGCAAAGGCGAGCCACCCGTGGTCTTAGGCGTCGGTGAGCTTGGCTACCGTAAAGACTTCGCGACCCTCATCCGAGCCTTCGCTGAGGTTCGACGAGCACGCCCATGTCGTTTGCTGATTCTCGGCCGCGGGCGTCGGCGCGATGCATTGCTCACGCTAGCCGACGAGCTCGGCGTCGGCACGGATGTCGCCCTGCCAGGCTTTGTCGCGAATCCCTACCCATACCTGGCAAAGTCGGCGGTCTATGTTCTGAGCTCACGCTGGGAAGGCCTGCCGGTCGCACTCATCGAGGCGCTCGCCTGCGGCACGCCGGTGGTCGCAACCGACTGCCCAAGCGGACCCCGAGAGGTATTGGACGACACTGGAGCAGGCATCCTGGTTCCGGTCGGCGCCGTGCCTGCGATGGCAGCAGCCATCTCGGCACAATTCGATCGGCCCGCGGAGCGGGCTAGTCTGATGCAGCTCATCGAGCCCTACCGCATTCCTGAGAGCGCAGCGGCTTATCTGAAGGTACTTGGTGTCCCGGCGCCGGCGTCAACCGGCTCTGGCTCATGACAGTTGCGACTCTCCTCCACGTCGGCTATCACAAGACCGGCAGCACCTGGTTCCAGAAACAGCTCTATCCGTATACCCAAAGTCACTGCTACATCCCGCGGCGCCCGGTGCAGGAGGCGTTGTTGATGGAGAGGGGATTTGACTTCGATCCAGATCGGGCGCGCGACATCCTGACCGCAGCGTCAGATAGCAGCCCACTGATCATCTGCGAAGAAGAGTTAAGCGGTAACCCCCACTCCGCCGGGATGTATGGTGCCTTCTCAAAGGTGGTTTCCGAGCGACTGCAGTCGACGTTTCCCGACAGCGAGGTAATCATCTTTATCCGCAATCAGGTCGACATGACCGCGGCGCTTTACCGACACTATCTGCGCGAGGGCGGCACGCATAGTCCGCAGCGTTACCTGTGCCCGGATCGCTGGCGCAACGACGTGCGTCGCCACCCGTTCAAGTATCCGGTCTTCTCGCTGGGATTTCTCGACTACCGGGGGCTGACCCAGCATTATCGCCGGCTATTCGGTGATTCTCGGGTCCATATCTTCGCCTTCGAGCTGTTCCGCGATGACCCTCGATCATTCGTCGCCGCCTTCGTTGAGCGGTTCGGCATCAAGGTTGACATCACCCGGTTAGACTATCGCCCGAGCAACCAGGGGCTGAGCCGCAACGCCATGGTCGCTGCGCGTTTCCTCAACCATCTGACCTACCGAAGCGTACTCGACAAGCGCTGGATCGGACCGCTCATCTCCAACAAGATTCGTAGCAACCTGCCGCTTTGGCTCAGCCGCTCTCCGCTGAGCGGTCCGCGCCAGTCGGCGTCTGATCTGCTCGGCGCGCGCTTGGTGGCGGAGATCGAGGAGCACTTCGCCACCCCCAACCATGAGCTTGCCCAACAGACCGGTTTACCGCTCAAGGCGCTGGGATACCCGATGATAGCTTGAGCACAAGGCGGCTGAATGGAACCCCAAGCCGCTCTGTGCCGCGCCCTACAGCAGGGATCGTCACTCACGCCTCAGCGTTGCCACTCAATCACGGCGCCCCATCAATCTCGCTTCTACGTTTTCCAGCAAGGCAAGCGATATGGACAACGACCACGCCTTCAGTCCAAACTTGCGCACCGCTTCGGGTGAAAAACGCGGTCTCGACACGACAGTGTTCCTGATAGGAGGGGCGCTCGCGTACTTCATGCTCAACGCCATCCTGCTCGGTCTCGTCTCGAGCACAGCGGAGTGGGATCACGCCGAGCAGCTTCTGCTCGCCCAAGCCTGGCAGCTCGGCTACAACAGCCAGCCGCCGCTCTACACCTGGATCGTCAAGACCCTGTTCCTGCTGACCGGCCCCAGCCTGGCCGGCCTGCTCGCGCTCAAGGCGCTGCTGCTGACGCTGCTGGCCGCCGCTGTCGTTCTGGCCAGCGGCGAGCTGAAGCTGTCACCGGTGCAACAGTGGATCGCCGTGCTGGGCCTGGCGTTGATCCCACAGATCGTCTGGGAGGATCAGCGCAACTTCACCCATACCGTGCTCGCCGTCACCCTCGCGGCCTGGACCTTGCTGCAGCTGCTGCGACTGCAGCGCGCACCGAGCATCGGCAATTATCTGCTGCTCGGCCTGTTGCTCGGGCTCGGCGCCCTCAGTAAGTACAACTACGGGCTGTTCGCGGCCGGCTTGGGGCTCGCGGCGTTGTCCCTGCCTCCCTTTCGCGCCGTCCTCTGGTCCGCTCGCGCGTTCTTGACCCTCGGCCTCGCCGGCGCGCTGCTGCTGCCGCACCTGATCTGGGTCGGCGGCCATCTCAGCACGGCGCAAGTCGGCTTTCAGAAGCTCGAGATGGGCTCAGGACTCGGCTTCGCTGGACTCTCGGAGCTCGGGGCCGGCCTCCTCGCGAGCCTCGGCGCGTTATTGTTGCTCGCGCTGCTTGTCGTCCGGCCCCAGCACATCCGCCAGCACATCCGCCAACGCGACACCGAGCCCGGCGTTGCGCTGCTGCTCCGCGGCTGGATCGCGATGCTGCTGCTCGCCTTGTTGATGATCCTAACGACCGGCGCCCGCGACTTCCAGGAGCATTGGCTGCAGCCGTTGTCCTTCTTCGTTCCCTTGCTGCTCGCGTGCTGGGCCGAGCCAGGCGCGGGTCGCGGCTTCCAGGTCTTTCGCGGCATCGCCTTGGTCGTGCTGCTCGGGGTCAGCATCGCGCTGCCCGGTCAGGCGCTGCTCGCCAATCCCGATCGGCCCTCGCGGCTCAACCTCCCCTATGCTGAGCTGGCCGACCAGATCCGGGCCGAGATCGGCGCTCCCGAGGTCATCGTTGCCCCCTCCGATCCGCTGGCCGGGAATCTGCGGCTGCAGTTCCCTGACGCACGGGTGCTGTCCGAGCGCAATCCATTCGCGGCGCCCGAGCAGGCCAGCGCATGGCTGATCGTCAGCGAGCAGCCGTTGCAGCCGGATTCTCCCTTTGTACGCTGGCTCGCCTCCGAACTCGGCCTGACTCGGCTGGCCCCACCCCGCCAGGTCAGCGCACCGCTACACTGGTTGCCGGATCAAGCGCACCGGCTTTACTGGACGCTCGGCGACCCGGAAGCACGGCGGCCCTGAACCCGGCCCGAAACCCGTTTCATCCGCCCTACTGCCTACCTCCGGACCGAACGCGCCGGTAAACGCCGCCGACAGCCCCAACGCGACCGCCGAGCCAACCGCACGCCCGATCTCCGTTATACTCCGCCGCCTCACGCGGCCTTGCCGCACCGGCCTTTGGTCACAGAGACGATTGCGAGCGCGATGGCGGTCGACATCCTTGGCATCTCGGCTTTCTATCACGACAGCGCGGCCTGCCTGCTGCGCGATGGCGAGCTCGTCGCGGCTGCCCAACAGGAGCGCTTCTCGCGCGCCAAGCACGATGCCCGCTTCCCGGCCGAGGCGATTCGCTCCTGCCTCGACGCGGCTGGCCTCCGGCTTCCCGAGCTCGATCAGGTCGTCTTCTACGACAAGCCGCTGATCAAGTTCGAGCGCCTGCTCGAGACCTATCTCGCCTATGCGCCGCGCGGCCTGCGCTCCTTCATCACCGCGATGCCGATCTGGCTCAAGGAGAAGCTGTTTCTGAAGGACCTGCTGAAGAAGGAGCTCGCCCAACTCGGCGGCGTCGAGGTCGCGGCGCTGCCGCCGTTGCTGTTCACCGAGCACCATCAGGCCCATGCCGCCTCGGCCTTCTTCGCCAGCCCGTTCGAGCGCGCCGCGGTGCTCTGTCTGGACGGGGTCGGCGAATGGGCGACCACCAGCGCCTGGCTCGGCGACGGCAACCGGCTGACCCCGCAATGGGAGATCCGTTTCCCGCATTCGCTCGGGCTGCTCTACTCCGCCTTCACCTACTTCGCCGGTTTCAAGGTCAACTCGGGCGAGTACAAGCTGATGGGGCTCGCCCCCTATGGCGAGCCGCGCTATGAGCACCTGATCCGCGAGCATCTGATCGACATCAAGGATGACGGCAGCTTCCGCCTGGATATGCGCTATTTCAGCTACGCCCATGGCCTGACGATGACCAGCCGCGCCTTCGGGCGCCTGTTCGGCGGGCCGCCGCGCCAGCCGGAGACCCCGATCACCCAGCGCGAGATGGACCTGGCGCGCTCGGTGCAGGCGGTCGTCGAGGACATCGTGCTGCGTCTTGCCCGCACATTGCACCGCGAGCTCGAGACCGACCAGCTCTGCCTGGCCGGCGGTGTCGCGCTGAACTGCGTCGCCAACGGCCGGCTGCAGCGCGAAGGGCCGTTTGCGGACCTCTGGATTCAGCCTGCGGCCGGCGATGCCGGCGGCGCGCTCGGCGCGGCGCTCGCGGTCTGGCATCAATACCTGGATCAACCTCGCACCGGCGCGGAGCACGACCGGATGCAGGGCAGCTTCCTCGGCCCGCACTACAGCAACGCCGAGATCGAGGCCTTCTTGCATGAGCAGCAGGCGCCGTTCAGCGCGCTCGATGATCCGGCCTTGATGACGACGCTCGCCGAGCTGCTCGCCGACGGTCAGGTGATCGGCTGGTTCCAGGGCCGGATGGAATTCGGCCCGCGCGCGCTCGGGGCGCGCTCGATCCTCGGCGACCCGCGCAACCCAAGGATGCAGTCGCTGATGAACCTGAAGATCAAGTATCGCGAGTCATTCCGCCCATTCGCGCCAGCGGTGCTCGCCGAGCAGGTCGGCGACTGGTTCGAACAGGCGGCGCCGAGTCCTTACATGCTGATCGTCGCGCCGGTGGCCGCCTCCAAGCGCACCGAGGCCAGCGCGGCCGAGCAGCGGTTGACGGGTCTCGAGCAGCTACAGATCACCCGCTCGCAGGTGCCGGCGATCACCCATGTCGATCACTCAGCGCGGCTCCAGACGGTCCACCACGAGACCAATCCGCGCTTCCATCGGCTACTCTCGGCCTTCGCCGAGCGCACCGGCGTGCCGCTGCTGGTCAATACCTCGTTCAACGTGCGCGGCGAGCCGATCGTCTGCTCGCCGGCGGATGCCTACCGCTGCTTCCTGCGCACCGAGATGGACTACCTGGTCATGGAGAACTGTCTGCTCGCCAAGTCCGAGCAGCCGGCGCACGCGCAGGACCCGAGCTGGCAGCACGAGTACGCCTTGGACTGACACCGAACGCGAGCCCCGAGGCCCACAGCAAGACTTAGCCCATGCATCCGATCCCCGACCTGGACCGCGCCGGTCTGCGCCGCTTCGCGCTCAGCACGGCCGTGCTCATCGTCCTGCTGTTCGCGCTGCTGCTGCCCTGGCTGTTCGACACCGCCTGGCCGCGCTGGCCCTGGGCGGTGGCGGCCGTGCTCGCGCTCTGGGGCTTGCTGGCACCGCGAACGCTGCGGCCGCTCTATCATGGCTGGATGCGCTTTGGTCTTGTCATGAGCCGCGTGACCACGCCGCTGATCCTGGGCCTGGTCTATTGCGTCCTGTTCGCGCCGGTCGGCTGGATCATGCGCCTGAGCGGTCATGATCCGATGCAGCGGCGCCGCGACCCCACCGCCGAGACCTATCGCACCCCGAGTCAAGCCCAATCCCCCCATTCAATGGAACGGCCCTACTGATGCTCGATCTCCTCAAAGACCTCTGGGGCTTCATGCGCGAGCGCAAGAAGTTCTGGCTGGCCCCGATCATCCTGGTGATGCTGCTGTTGGGCGGGCTGATCGTGCTCGCGCAGGGCTCCGCGGTCGCCCCCTTCATCTATACCCTGTTCTGAGACCGACCCTGCTCGATGCACACTCAACCGCTGCTGCTGGCCGCCATCCTGTTCGTCGCGTCCGCTGATCTGTGGCTCGCGTTCCCGCAGCTCGACCTCGCCGTCGCGGCGCTGTTCGCGGCGCCGGAGGGCGGCTTCACGGCCCGGGGCGCACCCTGGGAGCAGCTGATCTATGGCTCGATCGACGGCGCCTTGATCATCGTCGGCCTCGGGCTGATCGCCGCTTGGGCCTGGAACCGTTTACGGCGCCGGGCGTCGCCGCGGGTCACCGGCCGGCGCCTCGCCTTCCTGCTGCTGTTGCTCGCGCTGGTGCCCGGCCTGGTCGTCAATCAGGTGCTGAAGGAGCATTGGGGACGGGCGCGCCCGGTCCAGCTCGAGCAATTCGGGGGCAGCAAGGCGTTCACTCCGGCGTTCGTACTCTCTGACCAGGGCGGCGGATCGTTCTCGTCCGGCCATGTCGCGGCCGCGGCCTGGCTGGTCGCGGTCGCCGCTGTCCTATTCGGTAGCCGTTCGGGCTGGACGCTAGTGGCATTCGGCTATCTGCTGGCGATTGCGCTGGCGCGGATCGCCGCCGGCGGTCATTTCCTGAGCGATGCGGTGACCTCGGTGCTGCTGGTCTGGCTCGGTTATCTGCTCCTGCAGCGCGTACTCGATCCCCACGCGGCGGCCGTCACGCAACAGGATGAGGACGACCTGTGAGCGCCGCGCCCCCCGACGCTAGGCCTGGAGGCCGCGAGCGCGCCTCGGGCCGGATCTCTGACGGGAGGCGGTCGGGGTTTGCCAGTGCGGCGATGCTGTCCGGTTGCTCGGGCGCTGCTCGCTGGTTGCTGCTCGGGCTGTTCTTGCTCATGAACCCCGCATGCAAGATGCAACCGATGGGACCGCCGCTCTCGGCGGAAGAGCTTTGGTCCCTCGTCGATTCGAGCGACTGGGAAGAGATCGCCCAGTCACAGCTCGACTGCGATCAGCCCGGTGACGCCTGTGCCACGGCCCATGCCAGTCATGCCGATGCCTGCCTGCGGCTCGCCATTCAACTCCCGGTCGAGGCCTCGTCCGCGCGCGGACGGACTCGGCGTCTGCTCGACGGCGCCGAATCCGGTTATCGCAAGGCGCTCGCGTTGCAGCGCTCGGACGACCCGCCGAGCCTGGCCTCGTATCATGGCAGCCTGCTGCTCACCTTGAGCGAGCGCCGCAACCGGCTCGATGTCTCGGAGGAGGAGCAACGGCTCGAGCGCGAAAACGAGAAGCTCCTGCAGGCGGCTGAGCAGGCGCGGAGCGCGGTCGCCGACAGCGCCCTCGGGTTCATCTACGGCGCCTCGGCGCATGTCTATCGGGCCCTGCGCCGCAAGCCAGGACCGGACCGCTGTAATGATCTGCAGCAGGCTGCAGTGATGCTCGCGCGAGCGCCTAGCCCTCCCGGTGAGCTCGTCGGGGAGATGCGGCGTCTGCAGACGTTGGTTGCGCGCGAGCTGCAAGAAAACGCCTGCTCGACGAGCCGCCGTGGAGCCTGAACAACCGAATGCCCCTGCGCGAGCCCGCCGCCGCGCCGCACGTCCAAAAGGTCCTGACAGAATGGCTACAGGCCAGAAGCGAGGCTCGCCATCCGGCCTAGGCTGGGTGATCGGTCTAATCGTCGCCGTCACCGCCTGGCGCCTGCTGATCGCGGATCTGCTGCCGCTCACCCGCGATGAGGCCTACTACTACGACTGGGCCAGCCGGCTCGCCTGGGGCTATTTCGACCATCCGCCCGGCGTCGCCTTGCTCGGACTCGGCGCGCAACTCGATCCCGGCTCGGTCTTCAGCGCCCGACTTGGTGCACTGCTGCTGGGCACCGCCTCCTTAATCGCGCTGTGGCGCCTGTACCTGGCGGCGGGGCTGCGCGCCGGTCAGGGTCTGGTGCTCGCGCTGCTGCTCGCTGCAACGGTGTTTCCAAGCCTGGTCGCCGGCGTGATCACCACCCCGGACACGGTGCTCGCCCTCTGCTGGCCGTTGGCATTACATGAAGCGTTGCGCGCCCTACAGGGCCAGCGCCGGCGCTGGTTGTCGGCCGGACTCGTCACCGGCTTGGGGCTGCTCGGGAAGTACACGATGGTCGTGATCGGCCCGGTGTTCCTCTGGGCGTTGCTGCGCACCGATCCGCTGGCGCTGCGCTCGCGTTGGCCCTATCTAGGCGGCCTGATCGCCCTGCTGGTGTTCACGCCGCACCTGCTCTGGAATGCCCAGAACGATTGGCTAACGCTGCGATTCCAGTTCGGCCACGGGTTCTCAACCGAGACTGGACCGCTTGCGATCTCTGCAACCGAGCTGCCCGCCGCCTCGGGACCGCACGCCTATAGCGCCGACATCCCTTCCGCAATGGACCTTGGCGAACGCCTGGGCAGCCTCGCCAGTTTCGTCGGCGAGCAACTGGCGTTTTGGGGGCTAGTGTTGCTTCCGATCGGCATGGCGCTGTGGCGTAGCAAATGGTCCGCTGAGGCGCGCGCTGTGCTGGGTGGTCTTCAGGCTGAGATCAGGCGCCCAGACCGAAGCGTCAGCCGGAACGCCGGCCCCAGCCGGCGCATCTTCGCGCAACTGGAACCGACCGCTGTGCCTCTGCTCAGCGCCGCTGCCTTCATCCCATTGGTGCTGTTCGGTGTGATTGCTCTCGGCAGCGAGGTCGAGGCCAACTGGGCGGCAATGTACGTGGTCGGTGCTGTGCCCTTCGTAGCGCTGTTGTTACGCCCCGTAGCGCCATGGGTCTTGGCCGCGGTCGGCCTCAACCTCGTATTGGTGAGCCTCTACGCTCTGCATGCCGCCACCGCTTTTCCACCGCTCCCCGACGTCGCCCAGCGTGTGGTGCGTGAGAGCCGTGGCTATGAATCGCTTGCAGATTATGCGGCCGAGCTTTCGGCCCCGGTGCTCGCGGATCGCTACCAGTTCGCAGCGATGCTGAACTTCTACCAGCCTCAGCTCCATGTCACCCAATGGCCGAATATCAGACGCCCGTCCGAATACAGCCGCGGACGCATCCAGCCCTTGCCCGATCTGGAAGACCTGCAGCGCAGCGGTTTCTGGTTGGTTGCACGGAAGTTTTCGCCACCGTTGATCGCCGGCTTCGAGCCGCAGGAAACCCGCACCGCTTATGGCTGCAAGGACAGACGGTTTCACGTGCTCGAAGGCGTAACAGGTTGGGGAGCCAGTGATTGCAACGACCCAGCGAATGTTTGGCGACTTTATCGTTACCGATCCGGTTCGCCTGCAGAAGTGACGCCCTGAGCACACTGGTCTGCTAATATCGCTGCCCGGGCTGGAGCCATTGATAGCGGTTGCCGCAATGCACGGGGCTTGCCGCCGTGCATTGCGCAGCAGTCACCGATCGGCAGCGAGGGGTTGCTGGCCGCCGGCCTGGAGTGGCGCAGTCATTAGGCCGCGCTGACAGGCTGACCGGCGAGCCGTGCACGCTGACGTGAAATGCCGAGTCCGGCGAGCCCGATGGCGAACAAGGCGAGCGTGGCCGGTGCCGGAACAGCCGAGACCGTATCGAGCGCTTGGATCGAGAAGGCCACATCCGCAGCGTATTCGCCATTAGAATCGCTGTTAGCAATGAAAAACTGCTCAAGCGAGGTCGCAGTATCGAGCGTGGCCGCCGGTGCGGTCGCGAAATCCTGGCTCGTCAGCGAAAAGATCGCTCCAGCGGAGCCGGGATAGGGATCGCTCCCTAATGAGTCTGCGTCCCGATTTAGACGGAACTCGATGGTATCTGTCGAGAAGCCGAGCCCGACAATATCGAAATCTAACGCAGAACCGAACGCATCAAAAGTGAGTAAGAATCCTTGCGATGAAAGAAAATCGTAGGAGAGGATATTGCCGGTTATGCCCTTGAAATCTCCACCCGATGCATCTGCATTGAAGTCAAGCGGATTTTCACCATCATCAGTCAATAAGCCAAAACCTAGGATTGGATCAAAAGCATAGAAGATTCCGCCAGTCCCACTCGATACATCGCCAACCGGTTGAAAACCACTCAAATCGAGTGGCGCCGCAACGGCGGTCGTCGTCAGGCCAAAGCTCAAGGCAAGCGTGGTTACTGTCTTTTTCATAACTGCATTCCTAATCGATAAGCGTGGATAGGCGTGCCGCTGCCGAGAGGCAGCGGCACAAGTCAGTGATGACGGATCGGGGATGATCAGGCGATCAGGCCGTCGATGGGACCGACGTTGATGCCGAGTGCGTCGATACTCTCGAAAGAGCCGCCGACGAGGATCAGGTCGTTCTCCTCTCCGGCGTCAATGCGGGCATAGCGCGAGGTGAGCAGGACGTCGTAGTCGTCGTTCTCGAGCTGGATGCTGTCGACACCGGCCTCGAAGTCGAGGACGCGGGCATAGTCGCGCGCACCGTCGCCGATGGTGTCGAAGTAGAAGATGTCCTCATTGCCACCCCCGACTAACAGATCGCCGAACCCGCCTCGGCCCGCGATGATCTCGGCTTCATCAGAGCCGACCAGGTAGTCGCGACCCGAAGTACCGCTCAGGCTCTGGCGCTTGCAGGTTCAGCCCGACGATCACCGGGTCGTGATCGGAGGAGCCAAAGGGCGATGTCGGGTCGCCAAGCGCGTCGAATTGGAAGGACGAATACTGCTGGGCGTGGGCCTCGAGGCTGTTGACGTTCCAGATCGTGTAATCCTGAACCTGGTCCAGCAGGCTGGTGTTGGCGAACGCATAATCCAGCGTGCCGAGCCGGCCATCGAACTGGTAAGAGGTCGCATCCGCGTTAGCGAGGTTGGTGAAGCCATCCGCCTCGAGCGCTTGGATCGCGCGCTCCATGGAGTAGGCGTTGAAGTCGCCGATCGTGAGCTGGTCGGGGTCG
>JAAAOQ010000001.1 GCA_009908845.1 Gammaproteobacteria bacterium | reverse complement strand
ATCTGGTTGAGCGTGCCGTTGATCAGCAGGTCCGGGTCGGCGCGGTCTGCGATCGCGACCACGAACTCGAAGGCCCGGGCGTTGCGCAATGCGGCGATCAAAGCCTCGGCCATCGCCCGCCCTGGTGGTTGTTCCCAAAGCAGGTTGTCGTAGCGTTGGATCTGCAGCGGCGCGTCGGCAGTGCGATAGACGATCTGGGTGCCGCCCAGGAATCCACGAGCCGCCAAGGGCGTGACCAACAGCGTGCCGGGAAGCACTCGCTGACTCGGTGGCAGGTCGACCTCGGGCTCCAGCGTATAGAAGCGCTCGGGCACCACAGGCCCCGAGCTTCCGCAGGCGGTCAGCAGGAGCACGAGCGACAGGCCGAAGAGCAGCACCGCAGGGCGAGACCGATCCCAGAACGGATCAGATCGCTGACTAGCGTGCTGTTGGTTCAGCGCTCGAACCATGGCGTCGGGTCCTCTTCTTCATGGCCGCGCAGCAGCGAGACCGGGTCCTCGCGCAGCTCGCGCGACAGGGCCGAGAGATTGCGCGAGGCGTTCTCGACATTGGTTAGGATGGGTGCCAGTGCTGCGGCGAGCTCCTGCAATGCATAGCGCGCGTCATTGAGCGAGCCCTGCAGGCTTGGACGGGCCGCCTCGACCGTCACGCTGAGCTGGTCGGCCAGCGCGCCGTACTGGTTGACCGCGGCCTGGATGTCGGCACTGCGTGACGGCAGGGTCTCCGAGACCGCGGCGAGATTCTCCGACAGGGTCTGCACGGCTGTGAGGATGGCCTGGATCTGCTCCGGATCGACGCTTTGCTCGATATCGCGGCTGAGCTGGGTCAGATTCGTGACGACCGCGGCCAGATCCCGGCCGACCTCGCTGCCTGGACCGCCCGCAATGCCGTCCGCGCCCTCCTCATCGGTCTCTGCATCGTCGCGGAACAGTGCCAGCAGGCCTTGGATGCGGTCTTGAATCCGGGTCAAGGTCGGCCGGATCGTCTCGTCGAGGGTCTGCTGCGCCTGAACGAGCGTCGACTGGACCTGGGTCACCAGATCCGGCGCTCGGGGGACCGTCGCGAGCGGGCTGCCCGGGGCGAGGGTTTCGGGTTTGGTGCCGGGGATGATGCGCAGTACATTGCCCCGAAGCAGACCGGCCGACGCCAGCTGCACGACGCTGCCTGCCGGAAGCGACCAGTCCGGCTGCAGGCTCAAGCTCGCCCGGAAGCAAGGCAGCGTCGGTGCCCTGGGGTCGGTCGGTTGCGGGCACTGGTCGCGATCGGGGTCGCCCACGAAGACCGGCTCGAGCGCACGCACGCGGCCGATCACATAGCCCTCCAGCATCACGTCCATGCCGCTGTCGAGGCCGTCGGCCTCCAGGAAATAGGCCCGGAACGGATGGCCGATGAGCAGTCCGGGCGCCAGCAGCGTCATCAGGCCAACCACGACGGCGGCCATTGCCAATACGAACAGGCCGGCGAGCGCCAGATCGCGGCGCCGGCCGTGGGCCGCGCGCTTGCCGGGGGCGCTCAGCTCGGGTGGCGAATAGAGACGGTTCAACCTGGACATCGTGGGCTCGGGTGCTCAGGGATGGCCCTCGAGGAGGGTACGCAGCTCAAGGTCGGCTGCCTTGCGTCCCTCGAGATCGGTTCGGGTGCCATCGAACAGCAGTCGACCGCGGTCGAGCACCGCAACCCGGTCGCCGGGTGCGATCAGCTCGAGCAAGTTGTTCTCGGTCGCGATCAGGGTCAAGCCCTGGGCCTCGCGCTGAACCCGGAGGATCGCCAGGATATCGCGCAGCGCCGGTTGATCGAGTCCGTCGCTGAGGCCATCGCAGATCAGGAGCTCGGGCCGGTTGATCAGGGCGCGGGCGAGCTCGGCGCGACGGCGCTGGCCGAGCGAGAGCGCGCGCGGATAGCGGTGCTCCATGCCGTCGAGCTGCAGCTGGGTGATCACCAGCCTGGCCGCACGCGCGAGGTCTCCGGGGCTGTGCGGCTGCGCCCGCAGCGGCAGCAGCATGTTCTCGAGCACGCTGAGCTCGTCCAACAAGGAGCCGCCCTGGAGCAGCGCGCCGACGCGCCCCCGCAGCCGGTTAAGGCGGGCATCGTCGAGTCGGGTCAATTCTTCGCCGAACAGCCGGATACGCCCGGCCGAAGGTTGGTCCAATCCGAGCATCAGGCGAAGGCTGAGGCTCTTACCCGCGCCATTAGGGCCGAGCAGGAGTAGGGCTTCGCCCTGATCGACGCGGAGCGTGAGGCCATCGAGTGCGCAGCGGCCGTGCACATGCTGGAAGACGCGTTCGAATTCGATGAGCGCGTCCCGGCCGGCGCCTGTTTGTGCCTCCGTTTGTGCCTCCGTTTGCGGGTCCACTTGAGCCTCCATTCGAGCGCCTGTTCGACTCTTTCTTCGAGTGAAGGGATGTCGTCGTCCGTCGGCAGGTTCGGCTGGTGCATCACTGCGGGCATGGTCGCAGCTGCGAAGCAGGCCTCGGGCGAGCGCGCTCATGACCAGGGCGCCAGCACGAAGGCGAGGTCGATTAACAGAATTGCGGTGACGGCCGCGATCATGGTATCAGTCGCCGCTTGCCCGACCCCGCTCGCATCGCGACCGGCCGCACTGCCGTTGGCGGTCGCGATCAATGCGATCACCACTGCAAAGAGGAGCGGCTTGCTCAGGGCCTCGAGCAGATCGAGCGGGTCGAGCGCTTGGCGCAGGGCCTCCTGAAACAGATACAGCGGCACATCGGCGACCACGGCCAGCCAGAGCAACGCGGCGCCGAGAGCGACCAGACTGCCCCAGACCGTGAGCGCGAACGACATCGCCAGCATGGCCGGCAGCACGGCCCCGGTCGTGAATTGGATCGGGTTGAGGCCGCTGACCAGCAGACCGTCGATCTGGCCGCTCGAGACCAGACTGGCCTGGCGCGTCGCGAGCGCGACCCCGGCCCGGCCGGCCACCAGCACGCCGACCAGCAATGGGGTCAGCTCCACCACCACGGCGTAGATGATCGGCACCAGGACGAGCTCGGGCAGGTTGACCCAGCCTAGGGTCTGTGCGGCCTGTTGGCCGAGGATGATGCCGACGGCCGCGGCGACCAGGCTCAGGGCCGGAAGCACCGAGAGGCCAGCTTGTCGCAGGGCCGCGGCGAACGCTGGCAGGTCGAATTGCGCCCGGCCGATCAGGATCGCGAGGTAGAGCTGGGCGCAGAGCTTCAGCGTCATGGCCGCCAGGCCGAGCCGCTGGAGCCCGTTTAGCTTGACGCGAGGGGTGATTGGCCCGGGTCCCCGGGTCGGGCCACGGCCGAAGACGGTCAGGTTCACGTTGCAGGTTGGGCTCGGGCTAGCCTTCGCGCCAGATCGTTGTATAGAGGTCGTGGCGGCGATCCTTCAGGTTCTGCACGGTGCCGGCATTGCGCGCCTCGCGCAGCGCCTTGAGCCCGAGATCGGCGAAAGCGACGGTCTCGACGTTCGGGCTGGTGTCGGCGGCGATCCCGTCGCGGGCGAACGGGAAGTCGCAGGGGGTCAGGATGCAGCTCTGCGCGTACTGGATATCCATGTTGGCGACGTTCGGCAGATTCCCGCAGTTGCCGGAGAGCACGACGTAGCATTGATTCTCGACCGCCCGCGCCTGGCTGCAATAGCGAACGCGCAGATAGGACTGGCGCTCGTCGGTGCAGAACGGCACGAAGATGATGTTGGCGCCCTGGTCGACGAGGTGCCGGGCGAGCTCGGGGAACTCGGCGTCGTAACAGATCAGCACGCCGATCGGGCCACAGTCGGTATTGATCGCGGCGAGCTCATTACCGCCCTCGATGTTCCACCAGTAGACCTCGTTCGGCGTCGGGTGGATCTTGGCCTGCTCATGGACCTCGCCGTCGCGCAGGCAGATGTAGCAGATGTTCTCGACCCGGCCATTGTCCATCTTGGTCGGATGCGAGCCGCCGATGATGTTGATGTTGTAGCGCATCGCCATCTCGCGCAGCGCGTCCTTGATCGGATCGGTATAGCGGGTCAGTGCCTCGATGGCCTCGGCCGGCGAGAGCTCCTGGTCCTCCATCGACAGCAGTTGCAACGAGAACAGTTCCGGGAAGACACAGAAATCGGCACGGTAGTCGGCGGTGACATCGACGAAGTAGCGCAGCATGTCGAGGAATTCATCGAACGAGCGCACCCGACGCTGCTGATACTGCACCGTTGCGACCCGCACCGTGTCCATGATCCGGCCGCCGTAATGCTTCGCGCGGGCCTCTTCTTCCTCGTCCGGCGCGTGCGGGTTGCGCCAGAGCAGATGGACGCCATAGCCGCGCGACTGTTTGTCTTCGGGCCAGTACCCCGGCATCAGCCCGATCACATGGAAATCGTTGCGCAACTGGAAGGTCAGGACCGGATCGCGCTCGCGGCCCTCGACCACCGCGTCGACATAGGCTTGAGGGCTTTCGTACCGATTCTCATCGCGCGTCAGCGCATCATCCAGGCTCGGCAGGCGTCCACCGTAGATGATCCCCTTCAGCGCCAGTGACTGCACGAGCTTCTTGCGCTCGTCGTAGAGGCGTTGGCCAATGCGCAGGCCGCGGAAGTCGGGGTCGACGCAGACCTCCATCCCGTAGAGGTAGTCGCCGTCGGGGTCGTGCCGTGACGCATAGCCGCCACCGGTGATCCAATTCCAGTCGTGCGGCTTCAGTGCCGCATTGCCGCTGATCAGGAAGCTCGAGCAAAAGCCGATGATGCGGCTGCCTTCTTCTTCCTGGTACTCGGCGACGAACTGGCCTTCGGCGAACTTGTTGATCTGGCCGCGCAGCATCGATGCGGTGTAGCTCGTGACGCCGCTGCCGGCATAGGCGCGCGCGAACAAGGCGCGGATCGCGGGCACATCGCGCGGGGTCGCGTTGCGGACCGTGAGCTGGGCGAGGCCATCGATCGCTGGGTCGGAAAGATCCGAGGTGGTCGTGAAAGGGTCTGTTCGGGTCGGGGAGTGCATAAAGGAACCCGTGTTGTCCGGTAGTCGTCGAGCTGTCTAGCATACGCATTGCGCTCGATGCGAGCCCCTTGAATCGGAGCCCAGCAATCCTATGAGCTGATCGGGCCGATCCTGGTCAGGATGACAGGGTCCCAAGTGCAACACCCGCTCCTACGGGCGTCGCCATGACCGCCGGGCGGACCACCTGCTCGTGATCTCGCCGATGATCGATGCGCGCGCGGCCAAGGTCGCGGAGAGGCCTGGGATCGAGGCCCTTGATCATCGCCTGATTCAATACCCTAGCATAGCGGCCAATAATGAACTATTTAAGGCTTCAGAATCATAGGCTTGCCTTGCTGCCCCTAGTCCAGCCGCTGCAGCTAAACCAAGGCGTGATCAAGGCCGAGCGGAGATAACGAGGATCTGCGGGGTTGACTGCTAGCCCGCACGATCCTGCGGTATAGTCACCCGCCCTGGTTTCCGGACAGGCTGAGCCGATCGGTGCTGACTGTGGCGGCGCTTTCTGTCCGGCGATCAGGCGGAATGGCTATATCAGGCCGTTCCGCTTGAGCGCCACATGGACCTTGCGGCTCGTGTTGCCTAGGCGCGAGAGGTCGCCGAAGTGCGGTGTCTCGCCGGCCTCCAGGCGCTGCTCCCAGGCGCTGAGTTCGCCGTCGAGGTACTCGAGCAATTTCATTGCGCAGCCATTGCATTCGCCGCTGCAGACCTGGCTCGCTGGGGCATCGAACGGGATCGCTGCGCGTACCTCGGCGATCAGCTGATGCATCGCGGTGCGGGTGTCGGGTTTGCGCGAGTCGAGACTCATAGCGAATCGTTTCGGTCATGGTTTGACATCGAGGGGCTGAGGCCGAGGCCGCGGCGCCCTCCCTCGCGCTCGCTCGACGAGCTCGCCCTCGACCACCCTCTCGAACAGCAATTGGCCGTCGCGGGCGTCGACCTCAACGGGGTCGCCGGAGGGCGAGCTTGCCGGCCAGGATCGTCTGCGCCAGCGGGTTCTCGAGCTGGGTGCGGATCGCGCGCCTGAGCAGGCGGGCGCCGTCGACCGGGTCGAGGCCGGCCTCGCCGAGCAGATCGACTGCGGAATCGCTGACGCTGAGACCCATCTCGCTATCGGCCAGGTACTTCCTGCGCGCGCGCCTTGCGCGGCCACGGGACGGTGGATAATCCGCTGCATTGGAGTCTCGATGTCGTCTTTCGCGAAGATGACAGACGAGTGCGTGAGACCGGTCGCCCCCGAGAGCCTCGTCGTGCTGCGGTAGCTCGCACTGAACTGGCTCAGGAATAACCCCACTCAGCTCGGTATCCAGAACAACCGCCTGAAGGCCGGCTGGGAGGAACGCTATCTCGCCAAACCCTTCTTTAGAGGCCCTATCAAAACAGCCGTTTGACTCGTGACTCGCGCAACCGCCTGATCTGTCTGGTTAAAAAGGGGCATTCTGTTAGGGCTTCTTAGATGACCTCAAACCGTCAAGAAAATGCAAGGTATCAGCGTCTGCAAATATAAGCGCCGGTTGATGCGATTGCGCTGGCGGTGCAACGACGTCAGCTTGAGCAACATCACCTATAATCACCAACGACGAGTGTCCCACAACGCCATGACGTTAACCGCCCGCCGCGACAATCGCGCTATCCTTCGCTTATCTGGTATGGCTGACCGCAGCCGGAGGCATCAATGCCGCTAATTACCCCGACGATCGTAGGGCAAAGGACCTCGGTCGTCGTGGTCGATGACCAAACAGCCGGTCGCAAGATCCTTGCGCGTTTGATACGCAGCATTGATGAGACGATCGACGTCTTGACCTTCAGCGATGCCTCGACGGCGCTAAGGTTTATTCAAGCGACGATCCCGGACCTCATCATCACCGACTACTTGATGCCCGAGATCAATGGGGTCTCCCTGATTCGCCGTGTGCGTTCGCTGCCACGCTGCACCGATATCCCGATCATCGTGGTCACGGTCGTCGAGGATCGACAAGTCCGCTACGAGGCCCTCGATGCCGGCGCGACCGACTTTCTTAACCGCCCGATCGACCAGCACGAGTGCCGCGCGCGCTGCCGCAACCTGCTGACGCTGCGACGCCAACAACGCATTATTGCTAACCGCGCCAAATGGCTGGAAGAACAGGTTTCGATCGCCACCGGAAAGATCGCGGAACGGGAGCAAGAGACACTGCTGCGCTTGGCGCGGGCCGGTGAATACCGTGATGAGAACACCGGGAACCATGTCGAGCGCATGGCCAGGTACTGCAGCCTGATCGCGCACAGACTGGGTCTCAGTCCGGGTGAATGCGAGGCGATCGAACGCGCGGCGCCAATGCATGACATCGGCAAGATCGGAATCCCCGATCACATTTTGCTCAAACCTGGCCGCCTAACACGGGAAGAGTTCTCGGTCATGCAGCAGCACTCACAGCTCGGCTACGAGATCCTGCGCGGCAGTCCGTCGTTCTACCTGCAGCTTGGCGCGACCATCGCCCTCAACCACCACGAGAAGTTCGACGGTAGCGGTTACCCGTCGAGTCTCGCGGGTGACGCGATCCCTCAGTCTGCGCGGATCGTCGCCGTTGCCGATGTGTTCGATGCGCTGACCACCGTCAGGCCCTACAAACGCGCCTGGTCCATCGACCAGGCCACCGAGTACATCAGGGGCCTGGCCGGAAAACACTTCGACCCCGACTGCGTGCAAGCGTTTTCGGACTGTCTCCCTCAGATCGAGACAGTCCGGGCGCAGCTCGCCGACGAATGTGACACCGTCCACCAACAACAGGCCGGCGCTTGATGGACAGCAGCCGATGGCGTGGCAGGCTGATTCGTCGCGCCCTCACCGGTTGGCGTCACTTGCGTCCCCCAGCAACGCGTAAAGGGGCCAGCGATACCAGGGCCGATTTCGAGCAGGCCATCATTCGCGTCGTGATCGGCGCATCTGTGATCATCTACCTGTTGGCGACCCTCGCATTGGATTCGCTTCCAGGCGCCAGCCGGGTTCTGTTTTGGGGCGCCACGGGTTTCTTTGTATCAGCCACTGCTATCTTGTTGCTGTTGTTGCGCGGCGCAGGCCCATCGCGGTGGCGTCGCTATTTCGGTATCTGTATCGATATCAGTGGTGTCTCGGTTTCGATGCTATTGGCGGGCGAGTCCGGTGCACCATTACTCGCTCTCTATCTTTGGGTCATTCTCGGCAACGGATTCCGCTACGGCGTGCACTACCTTGCCGTCGCAACGCTCGCAAGCTTGATCGGGTTCTCAGCGATCGCGTTCTATTCTGAGTATTGGTCAGTACACCCATTCTTGAGCGCGAGTCATCTTCTCGTGCTGGTACTGATCCCCGGATACGTCGCGGTACTGCTTGCGAAACTGCAGCGGGCTATGCGCCAGGCCAATGCGGCGAACGCCGCAAAGAGCCAGTTCCTTGCCAAAATGAGCCATGAGCTGCGTACTCCGCTCAATGGGGTCATCGGCATG
Organism: Gammaproteobacteria bacterium; assembly: GCA_009908845.1. Taxonomy (GTDB): domain Bacteria; phylum Pseudomonadota; class Gammaproteobacteria; order Chromatiales; family Chromatiaceae; genus Lamprobacter. Next base: position 4,678 of record JAAAOQ010000001.1, on the reverse strand, counting down.
AGCGACTTGTTGGCCGACTCCGATTTGGGGCCGCAAGAACGGGAGTTCGCGCGCACAATTCATAGCTCCGGCGAAATCCTGCTCGGCATCATCAACAACATCCTCGATTTTTCGAAGATTGAGTCCGGCCGTTTGCCCATTGAGCACGCCGAGTTCGATCTCTATCAACTCCTCGGCGAAACCGTCGCCATGTTCATGCCGCAAGCGCAGAAAAAAGGTCTGGCGCTGAAGAAACGTATTGACCCACAGGTACCAAGTCATCTTCTTGGCGACGCTTTCCATATCCGTCAAGTGCTGACGAACCTTCTCGGCAATGCAATCAAGTTTACCGAGGTCGGATCGGTCGAGGTCAAATTGTGGTGCACCGGTGAGCAGGATGCGAGCGACCGCGTGCGTCTGCGCTTCGAGATCAACGACACGGGCATCGGCATCCCACCCGACCAGCAAGGGGCAATCTTCGAGAGTTTTCGCCAGGCAGACCCGCAAATCGCTCAGCGCTACGGCGGCACAGGGCTCGGCACGTCCATTGCGAGAGAGTTGACGCACCTCATGGGCGGACGCATCGGCTTCACCAGTATCCAAGGAGCAGGCTCGCTGTTCTGGTTCGAGCTACCTTTGGACAAGGCTCCGGCAGCACCCCGCAATGATGGCGCGCTGGCGGGTCAGCGCGCGCTCATCGTCGGGCGGACGCGCTCGGCGAAACCGATTGCCGATGCGCTGGTGGCGATGGGCATTGAGGCGACCACTGTCCGTTCTCCGTCTGAAGTCGAGCGGAGCATCAGCCAGGGTGTCGCATCGGTTCGCGCGACCGACATCCTGCTCGTGAACGAAGCAGACTTCGAAACGGCCGAGCTCCACGACATCGCCTCCATTGCGACCAAGCAGCCGAACCTCGTCTGCTTGCTGCTTCGGCCAGAAGAGAAGACTGAGCCCGAGCCTCTTGCTCATCCTGAGTTCGAAACCGTCCTCCGTCTTCCTTTAGTCAATCAAGAGCTCGCGAACGCGGTGCTGGCGTCGCGCAGCATGGCCGCAATGCCCGAGAACGTGGTTTCTCTGGCGGAGCACTATCGGCGCGTCTCAACGCAAGACCAGGGGCCGCTGTGCATCCTCGTTGCCGAAGACAACGAGACGAATCAGCGCGTATTGCGCGCGATCCTCGAGCGTGCCGGGCACTCCCTTACACTGGTTGAGGATGGGGAAGCTGCGCTCGACAAGCTGCAGCAGGGCGATGAGCAATTCGACCTCCTGTTGCTCGACCGTAATCTGCCCGGGCGCAATGGTCTCGACGTCTACCGGGCGCATCGGTTCATGCGACCGAGCGGCAAGATCCCAACCATCATGCTCTCCGCCGATGCGACCGAGCGATCGATCAGCGAATCGCTCGCCGCCGGTATCGACGCCTATCTCACGAAACCGGTCGAGAGCCGGAAGCTTCTCGATACCATCGCGCGACTCACGGACAGGCCGGCAGCTTATGACCAACAGCCTCGGCCGCGACCTCCCTCGGCGCTCAGCCCGGAAACGAACCCTCCCCTCCTTGATCAAGGCACAATTGCGACCCTCCGCGAGCTCGACGAGGACGGCGAGTTCTACTCCGACCTGATCGCCGGCTTCAACCATGACGCAGATAATGCACTGAGCGAGATTGCGTCTGCACTCGAGAACGGGGATTATCCTCAGCTACGCCGAGCACTTCATGCCCTTGACGGAGGTGCAAGAGAGCTTGGGGCCTTGCGTCTCGTTGCGATCTCGGCGGAGCTCAAGACGCTGAAGCCGTTCGAACTCTCATCGCCGAACGCAAGAGAGTTGCTGACAAGGCTGATGAACGCAAAGAACGAAACCTTAGAAGGCCTTTATCAGCGGGACGCCGCACCGCAAGACGATCAGGTGACATGAGGGTCGCAGAGTATTCGGACAGAAATGCGCGCAGTGAAGTCGCGATCCCCTCTGCGAACCGGGAAGACGGCGGCGCGACCGGAAGATCAATGCTGCCAGCCACTCCGCCTTCTGGGCTGACTTTCTTTAGGCTACCTTCTCTGTTTCTCGGCTGCCGCGAGCTTGCCGAGCCACTAAACGATCCATCATCTTGAGATCGCGCGCTTCCAGCCTAAGTGCTGCATCCACCCATATCCGTACGATCTGATCGAGCTCCTCGTACGTAATCCGGTTGATGCTATCCCGAGCCTGACGTAACGCGGTGAACCCGTTTCGCGCCCGGTTCTCCCGCTTGATGTAGTCGTAGACAGCCAACTCACCTTCGCCATCATCTGCGATCACGTCGACGACGCCCATTGCGTGCAATTCTTCAGCCTCATAGACCTTGCCGCTCAGGATCAGCCGTTGCGCAAGACTCGTCCCGATCCGGCGTGATAGAAGGCTGAACGCGCCCATACCTGGGAAAAGATTGAATAAAATCTCTGGAAAACCGAACCGAGAGTGCCGCTCAGCGATCAAGACCTCACTTGACAAGGCCGCCTCGAAGCCACCGCCGAGCGCCTCGCCTTGGATCAGACTAATGGTCGTCACATCACTGTCGAAGCCCGTCATATTCGCGTACAGCACATCAATACAGCGTCGGGCATAGGCATACAATCGCTCGGCGTCACCTGCGAAGATCAGTTTACGAAAAACATCGAGATCACCGCCCAGGTTAAAGACGCCGGGGATCAATGACGCCGTGACATGATAACGTAGCTTCTGTTCAGGTGCCTGGCAACGCAGGTGGCTTGCCCAACGGTTCAGTTCTTCAAGGAGCTCCGGCGTGAAGCAGGGGCGCGGTGCCGCATGCATGTAGCACCAGATGATCGCGTTGTTGGCATCTTGATGCAGGGTGAGATGCTGATATTCAGCCGAGCGGTTGCTTTCGGGAAACTTGCGGACGGCGTGGTTCATCGATGACATGGTATTCATTGGAGACTTCACTGCAGCAGAACGTTTTACAAACCCAGAACCTTTCGCATCAGAACAGTTCCGGGTCGATCATGAACTGCAGCACGAATCAACCGAGGCCGCTAGGAACCCGGCAGCCCTGTGCGCTGTAGCACTGGTGAATGTTTCCTCCCGCTCCACCGAAACCACCTGATGCGGGCCATCCCAAGCCTCAAACCATTGTAGTACTGCGTCTCGTTTCGATACGTGCGCCATTCCGCTCTTATTGAAATGCTCTCAGCAATGCCCGCGAATTGCGTAAGCGATTTCAACGCCCTCGCGCCAATGGCGCATCGAGCTGGAAGTGGCCGTTGGTCGAGGACTGTGCCGTGATGAACCTGGAGACCTGGAATCGGTCTCTGCCGTACTTGCCGGTTTCCCAGTTGCGCGGAGAGACTGTCCCAGATTGCCTTGACGAGGCGCAGCTTCTCGTCAAGGGACAGGCGACAGGCCTCGTCGATCAGATGTCTGGCCTGCATGACGGGGCTCCATGGATTGGTGCGGTGCGGAACAGGTGCCCAGTGGAAGGAACCAGTGGAGGGAACCAGTGAAGAGCTAACCGCTATCGCAGCGAATCTATCGACGACGCATCACTGTTTCGGTGAAGCGTCTTGGGCTCAGGATCGGAATGCCCTGGAGGGGATGTAGCGCCAACAGGTCGGGGTCGCCTGCGGCGATGGCTGTTGCTTGGCCTGCAACGGCAAGCTCCAGTAGCCATTCCGCCTGATCGCCGGACAGAAAGCGCCGGAACAGTCAGCACCGATGAGCTCAGCTTGTGCGGAAACCAGGGCGAATGAATAAGTATGGCGTTGTCGTCAGGGTTCCGGCAGACGGCAAGGTCCATGTCTGGCTCAACCAGCTCCACACGGTCAGCCAGTGCCGCGAGGAATTGCTCCCGCTCCGGCCAAGTGAGATACCGGTCCAGCTCTTGGAGCGGCCTCCCGGCAGCGGCGGTTGCCGCAAGGTCCGCTGGACACGCACCGGGATGGGTAAGCGCAGCGGGGTTCGGGTGATCTACTACAACCAACTGGACAACGGCTTGATCTACCTACTGGTGATCTATGCCAAGGCAGTACGCGGCAACATTCCCGCGCACATCCTCAAGGCCATTCGTGAGACGCTCGATGTCGAATCATGACGATGTAATCACAGGCGAGGAGCTGGGTGAGAAGCTCCTCGAGTCCGTGCGCCAGATGAAGGCAGGGCAAGGAACGGTGGTCTACCCAGCGGCCTTGGCGGCGCGCGAACGCAGGGGGCTGTCGCAAGCGCGCTTTTCCGAGCTGTTGGGGGTCTCGGTGCGTACCTTGCAGGAGTGGGAGCCAGGGCGACGCCAACCGAGCGGCGCGGCGCGCACCTTGTTCAAGGTCGCCGAACGTCATCCCGAGGTTCTGCGCGAGTTGTGATAGCGCGTAGGATGCGGTGAACGAGAATGAACCGCATGATTGATTTCGGCGACCTGAGGTGGAATCCGCTCTTTGGACCACTGATCGGCTCAAAGAAATCAAGTCGGGCGGGAGATCCTCGGGGGTTTGCCTGGACCCGGCTGGCTTGATTAGTGCGGCAACGGCACGCCCGCGGTCCCTCGCAGGCGCTAGGCGTCATTCGACCAGCTCGCCCTCGACCACGCTTTCGAACACCAGCTGGCCGTCGTGGGCGTCGACCTCGATGGTGTCGCCGGGCCGGAACTTGCCGGCGAGGATTTCCTGTGCCAGCGGGTTCTCGAGCTGGGCGCGGATCGCGCGCTTGAGCG
>JAAAOQ010000197.1 GCA_009908845.1 Gammaproteobacteria bacterium | reverse complement strand
ATTGGCGCCAGAGCGCGATCAGCCCGAGCGCGGCCAGGATGCCGAGTCCGTCAGCAGCCCAATCGAGCAATGAGAACTCACGCGTCGGCAGAACATGCTGGATGATCTCGATCAGCAGCCCATATCCGAGTAAGGGCACCCAGAGCGAGAACGCAGACCGGCGGGTTGGCCAGCCAAACGCGGCAAGCGCCGTCATCACTGCAAAGGCGAGCAGGTGGTTGGCCTTGTCCCAACTCAAGCCTGGGACCTCGGTGGCAGGCAGAAAGGCCAGGTAGGCAACCGCCAGCACGCAAGACCAGAACGCGACCTGAGACAACCGCCGGATCAGCCCTTGCAACTGATCCGCATCCAAGATTCCTTGACGCGCCATGAACCTTACCCGTACGCAAATGCTAACGACGCTGGCGCAGGCCCAGACGCCGGTCGAGCAGGAGTATAACGACCTGGAGCTCGGGGTTTCAGGAACCCTGCCGCCGACGCTGAACGGCGTCCTCTTCCGCAACGGGCCGGGGCGGTTCGAACGCGGCGGCGTCCCGTACGGCCATGCGTTCGACGGGGACGGCCACATCTGCCGATTCGAATTCAACAACGGTCGCGTCTACTACCGAAATCGGTTCGTGCGCACCAGGGCCTACCTGGCCGAAGAGCGCGCCGGCCGGATGCTCTGGCGCGGCTTCGGGACCCAGAAGCCGGGTGGCCTGCCGGCCAACCTGCTACGGCTGCGCTTCAAGAACGCCGCCAACACGAGCATCATCGCGCACGCCGGGCGTCTGCTGGCGCTCTGGGAGGGTGGCGCCCCGCACCGCCTGGACCCGGTCAAGCTCGCCACCCTCGGCGAGGAGGACTTCGACGGCCAACTGCGCAACCGCTTCGACCCGCTCTCGCGCTGGACCTCGCCGTTACTGCCCTTCTCGGCCCACCCGAGCATTGATGCCGTCACAGGGGAGCTGATCAACTTCGGGCTGGTGCTCGGTCGCCCGAGCCGGTTGATCCTCTATCGCATCGACGCCGAGGGCAGGATGGCCTCCCCGGCGGTGCATCAGCTCGACCGCTTCAGCTTCGTGCATCAGATCGCTGCCACCGACCGCTGGATCTGCGTGCTGCTGCCCTATGCCGACTTCGACATCCCGCGCGCACTCTTAGGTCTGCGCAGTCCTGCGGCATCGCTCAAGCTCGACACCGAGCGGCCGATGCAGGCCCTGCTGATCCCGCGCGACGGCGGAGCAACCCGCCTGATCGAGACCGAGGTACCGGGGTTCGTCTTCCATATCGCCCAGGCCCTGGACACCGAGGATGGCGGCCTGAGCCTCCATGTCGTGCGCTATCCGAGCTTCCCGGCACTCGGCGACTTCGAGCAGTTCTTCAGCGAGGTCGAGCGCAGCGACGGCCTGCCGCGACTGGAGCAGCTGTACATCCATCCGAACGGCAACCGCTGCACGCTGAGCCGATGCAGCGAAACCGCCTTCGAGCTGCCGACGAGCGCGCCGGGTCGTATCGGCGCGCAACGGCGCCACCTTTATGGCATTGCGACCCCGCCCGAACGCCGCCTACCCTTCTTCAGCGCGCTGAGCCGCTTCGAGATCGACACCGGCGAGCTGACACAACGCGATCTGGGCCACGACCTGCCCGGCGAGCCGATCCCGACCGCCTCCAAAGCCGACAGCGAAGACTGGCTGCTCGCGCTCGTCTACCGCTCGGCCGAGCACCGGAGCGACCTGCTGGTACTGAACGCGTCGGACCTGAGCACCCAGGCCACGATCCATCTACCCCACTCGGTACCGTTGGGCTTCCACGGCTGTTGGGTGCCCGAGAGCAGCGCGGCCTAAAGGAACAGCAAACGGAGATTGATCGGCCGCCTAGGTCGACACTCACGGCAGGTGGCGGAAGCCGCGCTGGCACTGGACACCTGCCGTGGCACTGGCATCAAGCACGCAACAGTCCGAGGCCCTAACATCAAGCACGCAACAGTCCGAGGCCCTAACAGTAGAGGCGAGTGCATCGCGTCAGAACTGCCGAGCCCCTTTTCCTGCCACTGGCACTCAGCGCTGTAGGAGCCCGCTTGCGGGCTCCTACCCCACGACCATTGGCGGCAGCGACCATCGGTCTCGGGATTTCCGCTGTCTTGCACTAGACTGATCTTGCAAGCATGGGCATGAGCAGATCAGCGGCCTCGGCGACCCCGGTCGGCGCCACCGGTGGCGCGGGCCCATCCGCCAACAGCTCGGCCAACGGCTCGCTCAGCTCACCGGCGGCGACGGCATCCGCACTGACCTCCCGCAACGGGACCTGACGCGCAAGCCAGTCGACCAGCCAGCGGCTCTCAGGCCAATCCCGGCGCTCGACCGAGAGCACCGGGATGCCGCTGCAGGCCGCCTCGGCAAAGGTGCCGTACCCCGGCTTCGTGATCAGCGCATCGCAGCTCGCCAATACCTCGAGCACGCTGGGGCCATCGCTGGGGCCATCGCTGGGGCCATCCGCACTGATCACAGTGAGATCGTCGCGCCCGCTGCCGGCGCCCGCGTCCGGACTGAGCAGATGAACGCCGTCCAGCAGACGCGGCCCACCGCCGGGCCGCAGACGTCCCGTTCCACCGAACTGCATCAGCACCAGCCGTTCATCGGCAGAGCGCCCCAACAACGCACGCAGCCGTGCCGGATCGCGCTGATGCGGTGCCGCAATGGGTCCGATATCACGGCCGTTCGGCAGCCAGTCCATCGGCATCGACGGGGCTGGCCGCAGAAACAGCTCGGCGCGCGCATAGGCATCACGCATGCGCTCGGCGAGCCCGGCCGGGACCTGCCCCCCCACAGGGCTCTCGCACAGGATGTCGTACCAGCTCAGCGAAGACAACGCGACTGCAGGTAGGCCCATCGCACCGGCGACATCCAACGGCAGCCAGGGGATGTCGGCGAGCACCAGATCAGGGCGCGTCTCCTCGAACAGCTGACGCTGTCGCGCCCAATGCATCGAGTAGTCCGCATCGAAGGCGATATAGTCGGCCAGTCCTTCAACCCAGCGGGTCGCCAGCGGCCCGTCCATTGGCAGCGCGACATCGGCCGGGGCCTGGATATGTCGGAAATCAGTGGGCAGCCGGGACGCTGCGAACGCCGTCGAGACCGGGCCTTGGAGTGTTAGTTCGAGACCAGGGAGGCGCCGGCGCAGCTCCGCAACGACTGGGGCAACCTGAGCGAGATGCCCGTAGCCATGAGCGGTAACCGCGATGAAGAGGTGTGGCATCTGCGGCTTCGCTCCCTACGCTCGACCTCTTCGCGTCTCAGTGCCTGCGCAGCAGGTCCACTGTCAATCCCGGCCGCCGCCGCAGCATTGCAGACAAGACTTGGGTCGATGCAGCGTTTTGTTGGCGGGGTCGAGGGACGGGCCGGAGAGAAGGGACAGGACCCGTCGGGTGAGCTGAGCGCGACTGGGTGGCCGAATAGGCTAGCCGAATAGAGGATGACAAGGCCCTTACGCGAGCGCCTTGACGCGGGCGTTCAGCCGAGACTTATGGCGAGCGGCCTTGTTCGCGTGGATCAGACCCTTTCCGGCGGCGCGATCGATGACCGGGACGGCCTTCTTGTACGCCTCGGCGGCGCCGGCCTGATCACCAGCGGCGGCTGCTTTCAGGACCTTCTTCATCGCGGTGCGCAGGGTGCTGCGCTGTGCGGCGTTGCGCTGCCGATTATTCTCGGCTTGACGAGCGCGCTTGCGTGCTTGGACGGTATTGGCCAAGAGTCATCTCCTAGGCTTGGCGAATCGGGAAAAGGCGAATAGACTGAGCTTGTTGGCGTTTACACGCCTAGCCGCGCAGTATCGCGCCAAACAGATTGCGCGTCAACTGCCTATCCCGAGCGGCTCAACACCTATCAGCCCATCGGCATCCGTTTTCGCGCCCGCCCGAACGCTTCCTGCATGCTGCCAGGCGGCACCCTTCCAGCATGCTGCCAGGCAGCGCCTTGAATGGCGATAAGATTTGAACGATGCTTGAGTCGCCATGATCCAGCTTACAAGCCCGACAGCAGCCCCGCTTACGGGGCGAATCGACCTCGCGATCCCGCAGGCCCTGCGGCTGGACGACGACCTGCTCTTCGCGTTCTGCGCCGCCAACCCGGACCTGCGCATCGAGCGCAATGCCCATGGAGACCTTGAGCTCATGCCCCCGACCGGCGCCGAGACCGGCCATCGCAACGCCGATCTCGGTCTGGATTTCGGTAGCTGGGCGAGGCAGGACGGTCGCGGTGTCGTCTTCGACTCCTCCACCGGCTTTCTGCTGCCGAACGGCGCGATGCGCTCGCCGGATCTGTCCTGGGTGTTGCGCGCTCGCCTGGCCCAGCTCAGCGCCGAACAGAAGCGCAAGTTCTTGCCGCTGGCGCCGGACCTCGTCATCGAGCTGGCCTCACCGAGCGACGAGCCAGAAAACCTGCATGCCAAGATGCGAGAGTGGCGCGACACTGGCGCCCAGCTCGGTTGGCTGATCCTGCCCGATGAGCGACAGGTCTGGCGTTATACACCGGACGCAGACCCAGAGCGGCTCGATGCCCCCACCACGATCGGCGACGCCGATCTACTGCCCGGGCTTGCGCTGCCGCTCGCCTCTATCTGGGAACCAGGCATCTAACGCTCATAGCAGGCGGCCACCGCGGACGCTAAATCGCGGAAGATCACGGTAACCCGCCGCCTCGCAACCCTTCTCGAGTGCGACACCCTGCCGACATCGCCGTCTTCGCCGCTGGCCGCGTTGCGCAACGCTTAATGGTGGCATTGCCACTTGAATCGTTCGAGGTTCTCGAAGCGCGTCTTGTTTTAGCGTTTCGAACCGGGGGCGTCGTGCGCCAGTTAATCGACGCCCGCTCGAACATGATCCTTATAATCGCGGCCTCCGATCTACCACCGCTCAGTTGACCGCGCAACGAGGCAATCGCCATGGCATCGCTGGCCGCGTCCATCGCCAAGGTCGGCAGCAACACCTTGCTGTCGCGCATCCTCGGTTTCGTCCGTGACCTGCTGGTCGCGCGCCTGTTCGGCGCCGATGCCGGCACCGATGCCTTCTTCGTCGCCTTCAAGATCCCGAACTTCATGCGACGGCTGTTCGCCGAGGGCGCGTTCTCGATGGCCTTCGTCCCGGTGCTCAACGAGTACAAAGAGCAGCGCGGGTTCGGCGCCCTGAAGACCTTCATCGACGACGTCGCCGGCACCCTCGGCGCCGTCTTGCTCGTGATCACGGCGCTCGGCGTGCTCGGCGCACCGGTGCTGGTACTGATCTTCGCGCCCGGCTTCGCGGCCGACCCGACCAAGCAGCTCCTCACCGCCGACATGCTGCGGCTGACCTTCCCCTACCTGCTGTTCATCTCGCTGACGGCCTTCGCTGGCGGCATCCTCAACACGTACGAGCGCTTTGGCGTGCCGGCCTTCACGCCGGTGCTGCTGAACCTGTCGCTGATCGGCTGTGCGCTCTGGCTCGCACCGCAGATGGAAACCCCGATTGTCGCCCTCGCCTGGGGCGTCTTCATCGCCGGCATCGCCCAGCTGCTGTTCCAGATCCCGTTCCTGCACCGGCTCAGACTGCTGCCGAGACCCCGACTCAAGCCGCGCGACCCGGGCGTGCGGCGGATCGTCCGGCTGATGGTCCCGGCGCTGTTCGGCGTCTCGGTCACCCAGATCAACCTACTGATCGACACCTTGCTGGCCTCGTTCCTCGAGACCGGCAGCATCTCCTGGCTCTACTATTCGGACCGGCTGATGGAGTTCCCGCTCGGCATCCTCGGGGTCGCACTCGGCACCGTGATCCTGCCGAAGCTCTCGCGCCAGCATGCCGCGGCCTCGCCGGCGGCCTTCTCAAAGACGCTGGACTGGGCGTTGCGCTGGGTGCTGCTGCTCGGCCTGCCGGCCGCGGTCGGCCTGTTCACGCTAGCCGGGCCGATGATCGCGACCCTGTTCTACTCCGGCGCGTTCACCGGCTATGACGTCCTGATGGCCGAGCGCAGCCTGATGGCCTATGCGCTGGGGCTGCTCGCCTTCCTCGGCATCAAGGTCCTCGCGCCCGGCTTCTACAGCCGGCAGGACATGCAGACGCCGGTCAACATCGCCGTGGTCGCGATGATGATCAACTTCTCGCTGAACATCCTGCTGATGGAGCCGCTCGGCCATGCCGGCCTCGCGCTTGCGACCGTCATCGCCGCCGCCGCCAACGCGGCGCTCCTGTTGCGCGGCCTCTCGGCACAGGGCGTCTATCGGCCGCTGCCCGGCTGGTGGCGGCTGCTGCTCAAGGGACTGATCGCGAGTCTGCTGATGGGCGCGCTGCTCTGGTTCGCGAGCGGCCCGACAGCAGCCTGGACCGACTGGACCGTCATCGAGCGCATCGTTCGCCTCGCCGGGCTGATCGCGATCGGCGCACTCTGTTACGCGCTGGCCGCACTGCTCCTCGGCATCCGGCCGCGCCACCTGCTGCGAATGGACCCGCAAGCGAAGCCGGCCGCGACCTGAGCCGACCCAGAGACCCGACCAGCCGGTGCGCGCTCTATAATCGCCGCACCTCCCTCCAGCGAGAGCAGCTCGACCGCATGCGATTGATCCGCGGCCTGCACAATCTGCGCGACCAGGACCATGGCTGCGTCGCCACCATCGGCAACTTCGACGGCGTGCATCTCGGCCACCAGGCCGTCTTTCGGCGGCTCCTCGCGCAGGGGCAGGCGCTCGGACTGCCCGCCACGGTCATCACCTTCGAGCCCCAGCCGATGGAGTACTTCGCGCCGGCGATGGCACCAGCGCGCTTGACCCGGTTGCGCGAGAAGGTCGCCGCAATCGCCAACACCGGCGTTGCCCGGGTCCTGCTGCTCGAGTTCGGTGCGAAGCTGGCGCAGATGCCCGCCCGCGACTTCATCGAGCGGGTACTCGTCGCCGGGCTCGGTGTCCGCTACCTCTTAGTGGGCGACGACTTCCGCTTCGGCTACCAGCGCGAAGGCGATTACCAACTGCTCGAGCAGGTCGGCCGCGAGCTGGGACCGCCAACGGCCGCATCAGGTGCCTCGCCAAGCACCGGCACCAGCAGCGGCAGCAGCGGCATCAGCAGCGGCAGAAGCGAAAACGGCTTTGCGGTCGAAAACCTGCGCACCATCAAACACAACGACGAGCGGATCAGCAGCACCCGGATTCGCGAGCTCCTCGCCGGTGGCGATTTCGAACAGGCCGCCCATCTGCTGGGGCGCGGCTACCGCATCTGCGGCCGGGTTGCCCATGGCGACCGGCGTGGCCGCACGATCGGCTACCCCACCGCCAACATCAACCTGCATCGCCGTGTGAGCCCGCTGCGCGGTGTCTATGCCGTCCAGGTGCACGGCATCGCCGACAGCCCCTGGCCCGGCGTCGCCAACATCGGCCGCCGGCCGACCGTCGCCGGCACCGACGAACGGCTCGAGGTCCATCTGTTCGATTTCGACGGCAACCTCTATGGCGCGCACCTCGAGGTCGAATTCCGGCTCCGCCTCCGAGACGAGCTACGCTTCGAGTCGTTCGACGCGCTGAAACAGCAGATCGCACGCGACGCCAACGCGGCGCGGGAATGGCTGCTCAGCGCGTAACGGCGCTCGAATCCGACAAGCCAAGCCGGCCTCTGTTAGCCCGGAGTCAGATGTCTGGCTACGGGCCTAGAGAGCGCTAGGCGGTGCCCAGCAACAGCAGCAATCGAGAACAGCAACCCTGCACGGCTAGCAGGCCTGGGCCACCACTGACCCTTGCATGCAACCTATGCATGCACTAGCCTCAAGAGGAACAATTCGTTTCACAGAGGTGACGCAATGGCGATGCTGACGGTTCGTCAAATCGATCAAGCAGATAAGGAATGGCTGCAGAAGGAGGCCGCGCGCCAGCAGCTCTCGATGGAGGCGCTGGTCAGGCGCCTGATCCATGAGAAGCGGCAACAATCGATGGAGAACGCAAAGCCATCAGACATCGTGCTGCGCTACTTCGGGCCTCAGCGCGGGGTCGAGCTCGGGGAGCGCAAGCGGTTCGGCTTTGATCCGTCGAGGCTCCAGGACCTCGAGGCATCTTGAGCGGCAATCGTTACCTACTGGACACCAATGTGGTCTCCGAGCTGATGCGCCCGGAGCCGAGCGCAAGGGTACTCGACTGGATCGACGCCGCGGGCGTCAGCGGGCTGGCGATCGCCGCAGTCACGCGCTGGGAGATCCGCTACGGACTGGCACTGCTCCCGGAGGGCAAGCGTCGTGATGAGCTGATACTCCGCTTCGATGGCTTCCTCGCGGAACTTCTCGGCGCCGGCGTACTCGACTTCACGTCGTCCGCAGCCGAGGCCTGTGCTGAGATCATGGCGCGGAAACGCGCATTGGGAGAGCCCCTTGATGATCACTTGCCGGACGCAATGATCGCCGGCACTGCCGCGGCGGCCGGCTTCACCGTTGCCACACGCAACCGGGCAGAGTTCCGCAACTGCGGCCTGCCACTGGTAGACCCATGGAGCAGCGCCAACCCGCCGCCACGCGAACCCTCTTGAAACAGGCGAGGCGCTAGAGCCGATCGAGATAAGCGGGGCCGCCCAGATTGCGCATCTGCTGCTCGATCCAAGCGGCCTTGCGGCGGACCTGCGCCGACGGCGACTCGACGCGATAGCGGATCGGATTCGGTAAGACCGCGGCCAGCAGCGCCGCCTGCGAGCGATTCAGCGTGGCGGCCGGGCGATTGAAGAAGCGCCAGCTCGCCGCGCCGACGCCATAGGTGTCCGGGCCGAACTGAGCGAGATTCAGATAGACCTCGAGGATGCGTTCCTTTGGCCAGAGCGCCTCGATCAAGAGCGTCAACGGCGCCTCGAGCCCCTTCCGCAGCCAATCGCTCTCCCGCCACAGGAACAGATTCTTGGCCACCTGCTGCGACAGCGTGCTCGCGCCGCGCAGCCGGCCACCTTCCCGCCAACGCGTCAGGGCGTTGTTCAGCTCGACCAGATCGAAGCCATGATGGGTCGGAAACCGCTGATCCTCGGCCGCGATCACGGCCAGCTTGACCTCAGGCGCAATCGCCGGACCCTCGACCCACTCGTGATAGAGCCGCTGAGCGCCCTCTGCGGCGAGCCAATGACGAACCATGAACGCCGAGGTCGGCGGATCAACCCAACGGAAGAGAAGGACGAGCGCCGCTGCCAAGAGCAGCAGCAGCGTCAGTGCTACAGCGAGCCACTTAACCAGACGCCAGAAGAGCTTCATCGCCCCAACGAAAAACGGGGCCCGAAGGCCCCGTCTTCATCACAAGGACTGACTGCAATCAGAACTTGTGGATCATGCCGAGCGAGAAGCCATCCCAGTCACGGCCGTCGTTGATGCCGAAGCCGGGGGTATCGTTGCGATCATCGTCAACCGCGGTGTAGAGCACATAGGCCTTGGTCCGCTTGCTGAAGTTGTGATCGAAACCGATTGCCCAGGTGTTGCGATCGCCTTCCAGGTCGTCACGGAGATTGTTGATCGAAATGGTGTCACGAGTGTTCTCCAGAACACCACCGTCATCACGATCGACCGAGCCGTACATCGCCTTGACCTTGTTGTTGCCGAAGGCATAGCCGGCCTGGATCTGCCACAGGCTCTGATCCTTGACGCCGCTCACACCGACCGTATCCACGACGCCACCGGGTGTGACGGTAGTGAATGCTTGACGCCTCTGACCCTCGAAGCGGTCATCCTGCTGCGAATAGATCGCCGCTAGCGTAAAGCCATTCCAGTCCAGCAGCCCCAGGCTGATCTTCCACTTGGTGTAGTCATCACCAGTGTCGTTGCAGAAGGTCGTGGTGCAAATCGTCGAGCCGTTCAGGCTGTCAAAGGTATCCATGCCCAATTCGGAGCCCATCGACTCATAGGCTGCAGAAGCGTAGAACGGCCCATTGCTGTAGATCGCCGCGATCGAGAACGCTTCGGCCAAAGAATCCGAGTTGATGTTATTGCCTTGGCCAGCCGTTGCGCCACCGGGCGCAATCACGGCGCCGGCAAACGAGAAGCCAGAGAAGTTCGGCGAGATGTAAGCGACAGTATTGCTAGTCCGCTGATCGTCGAACCCGACGGTGCCGTTGAAGTCGGCCATGGTGTCGCTGAATTGATCCAGCTTGCCGGTCGAGATCTTGTAGGGCGTATCATGGCGGCCGACGAGGACTGTACCCCAGTTCCCGGCCAGACCAACGAAGCTGTTCCGGTAGCTGATACCATCCCCGCCATCGCCGATGTCGTCTTGCCCAGCTGCGAAGTTAAGTCCCAGCTCGACCTGATAGATCGCTTTTAGGCCGTTACCGAGGTCTTCCGAGCCTTTAACGCCGAGACGATTCGCGCGGCTTGAGCCTGGAATGAAGTCACCTTCGCGCGAGATACCAAACCCGTCGAAGCTTTCGCCGCCTGAAGTAATCGGGTTGCCGTTGGCATCTAGCCGAATGTTTCCCGCTCCATCAGTCTCATACTGAAGACCGACAGCATTATCGACGTCGGCATAGTCGATCGACATGTTCAACTTGCCGTACAGGGTCGCCTCGGCCAGCGCGGCGGCCGGCGCGGCCATGGCGGCAGCGACCGCCAGGGTGAGAAGCTTTTTCTGCATCTTGATCTCCGCTGTGTTGTGAAAAGGACGAAAGATTGCACTAACCTTCCGCAATCGTGCCTTGCAGACGAAATAGTAGACCAGGACAACAAGTCCCGCAACAGTTTTTTTGAAAAAAGAGACAACTTAAGTGTTCGTTGCAGCTTCGCAACATGCACCTTGCTGCTGCTACCCGCCAGGCCGCGTCAGGTACCCTTAAGCCTAGCATAACCAGCGAGTTACAGGCTCGAGATGAGATCATCTCGAGGTCGAATCGCGCCCGACGGGGCGTCCGAGCATGATCGCAGCGTGGCGATGAGCGCACAGTCTTGGCATCCAACCAAAGCCAGCGCGAGCCAGTGTTGGGATGCTTCGTGGCGCGAGCGAGCGGTCCGGGAGCTTGTGCCTGCAAGTTGCACTGCGGCAACAACCCGGGCCCTGCCGGGATCGCCGATACCGATGGCGCGCCGCGCTTTAGCGCCGCGACAGAGGCGCCAGCCGAGGTCAACGCAAAGCTTACGGCAAGTCGGTTGCAGCCGCCCAGGAAAGGATAGTATTACGGGTGATGCGCTTGGCCTTAGATACCGACGTCGTCGTTGCCGCCCTTCGCAGCCCCAGCGGCGCATCGCGCCGGCTGATCGAACTGCTGCGAGCAGGACGCGTAAGCGCTGTCGCAACAGTCGGCATGATGATGGAGTACGAGGCAGTGCTGGCCCGAGAGGAGCAGCTGGCAGCCACCGGACTTAGCTTGAGCGAGCTGGGCAGCTTCCTGGATGGCCTCGCAGCCTTGATGATCCCGGTCGAGCCCCATTTTCTGTGGAGGAGGGAACGACCGTCGATCAGTTCATCAATGTAGCCATCGCCGAGAAGACCGCGGCGTTGCGCACGACAGCCTACTTCCGCGAGCGGGCGGCGCGGGCGGACTTCGCCAAGTTCGACAGCGCCCTCGCCAAGGCTGGCAACGAGGCGCCACGCGCCGGGGATGAGCCACCAAAGGCGGAAACAGACATTTCATAGTCTTCGGGCCCGATCCGTCACTGGAACGAGACCAAGCAAAACGGTTACCGTGAACCAATGGGTAGGAGCACTTAATTTTCCGGATTGGCGCGTCACCATCGTCCTTAGCGGCCGACTCACTGCATTCGTTGAATGCTCTGCAAGCCGGCCGGCGCCGATCCGTTCAGAACGCACGGCCTAATTGTTCTGGATCACGATCCGCGGGAACTTGGCCGCATAGTCCTTCGCCTGCAGCGAGAGCTTCGCGGCAGTCTTGCGGGCGATCTCCCGGTAGAGCTCACTGATGCGCGAGTCTGGGTCGGCCACGACGCTGGGCTTGCCGCCATCGGTCTCTTCGCGAATCTGCATATCGAGCGGCAGCGCGCCGAGCATCTCGATACCGTACTGCTCCGCCATGCGCTGACCGCCGCCCTCGCCGAAGATATGCTCCTCGTGACCGCACTTCGAGCAGATATGAATGCTCATGTTCTCGACGATACCGAGCACCGGCACCTCGACCTTCTGGAACATCTTCAGACCCTTACGCGCATCGAGCAGCGCGATGTCCTGCGGTGTCGTCACGATCACCGCGCCCGAGACCGGCACCTTCTGCGCCAGCGTCAGCTGAGTGTCGCCCGTGCCCGGCGGCAGATCGATGACCAGATAATCCAGCTCGGACCAGTTGGTATCATTCAGCAACTGCTCCAGCGCCTGGGTTACCATCGGCCCGCGCCAGATCATCGGCGTCTCTTCCTCGATCAGGAAACCGATCGACATCGTCTGCAGCCCATGACTGACCATCGGCTCCAGACTCTTGCCATCCTTCGACTCCGGCTTGCCCGAGACACCCAGCATCCGCGGCTGCGACGGACCATAGATATCCGCGTCCAGGATACCGACCGTCGCGCCTTCGGCGGCCAGTCCAAGCGCCAAATTCACGGCCGTGGTCGACTTACCGACGCCACCCTTGCCAGACGCGACCGCGATGATGTTCTTGACATTGTCGATCGGCTTCAGCGACTTCTGGACCGAATGTGCCTTGACCTGCCAGCCGACATCGACCTGCGCCATACTGACACCGTCGATCGCCTCGATCTGCTGCTTGACGGCGTCGGCGACCGCGTCCTTCACCCCGCCGGCCGGAAAGCCCAGCAGGACCTGCACCTTGACTTGGTCGCCCTCGACCTCGATCCCCTTGACGCAGTTCGCTGATACCAGATCCCGCCCCAGGTGCGGCTCAGTGTAGCCCTTGAGGGCGGCTTCGACGGTCTCTTTGGTCACTTCTGGCATGGGTAACTCCGTTGTCTATGGCGACCGCGGCGGCCCGCGGGCTTCTAATGCTCATCTGAATTCGGTGCGGCCGGCCGCGACAACCACCGCTGCCGCATCGGCCCCGATGCTGGACCTCGAACTGGTATCAGCAAAGGCTAAATCAAGCCTCCAGGCCCTCCGCACGCCAGAGGCTCCCGCCATGAGCGCGCAGCCGGCACGACGATTGAATGGGGTCGAGGCCGGAGTCGCGACCGGCGGCGTCAATCGCCAGGACGGCGATTGCCGAGCCCCCAGGGAC
>JAAAOQ010000088.1 GCA_009908845.1 Gammaproteobacteria bacterium | reverse complement strand
TCGGGGCCAGGCTGGGGCGCTGGCTGGTGGGCGGGGGTTGGGTCGGGATCGGGTGCTGGGGCTTGTCGCGTGGACATTACTGGCCAGACTCTCTGCCTCCGGGAACGAACGCAAGGTCGACGCGAGACTTGGTCACCGCGGCCGAATCCAGCAGAATACGCGATCGCGCCGTATCACTGTCTGAATCGTGAGCGGTCGATGCCGAGGTCCAGTGCGCTTGCCTTTCGTTCATCATGAATCTTCACGAGTACCAAGCCAAAGAGCTCCTGTCGCGTTATAGCGTCCCGGTGCCGCCGGCGAGGCTGGCTGCCGATCTCGACGAGGTGCGGGCTGCGGCCGATGCGCTCGGCACGCCGGTGGTCGTCAAGGCCCAGGTCCATGCGGGCGGCCGCGGAAAGGCCGGCGGCGTGCGGCCCTGCGCCTCTGTTGCCGAGGCCGAAGCGGCCGCGCAAGCCCTGCTCGGTACGCGCTTGGTGACGGCTCAGACGCCGGCGCAGGGCTTGCCGGTCTCGCGGCTGCTCCTCGAGGCGCCGGTCGAGATCGCCCGCGAGTGCTACCTGGCGCTGCTGGTGGACCGCGCCGCGGAACGGGTCGTCCTGATGGCCTCGTCCGTCGGCGGCATGGACATCGAGCAGGTGGCCGCCAATCAGCCGGACGCGCTGCTGATCTCGCGGATCGAGCCCGCGGCCGGTCTCAGGCCCTGGCAGTGCCGTCAGCTCGGGCTGTTCCTCGGGCTGGACGAGGAACAGCAGCGGCAGTTGACAGACCTGTTACAGGGGCTCTACAGGTTGTTCACTGAATGCGATGCGAGTCTGGTGGAGATCAACCCGCTCGTGGTGACCGCCGGCGGTGAGCTGATGGCGCTCGATGCAAAGCTGAATCTGGACGACAACGCACTCTATCGGCATGCGCAGCTGGCAGCGATGCAGGATGTAACCCAGGAGGACGAGCGCGAGCTGGCGGCTCGGGCGGAAGGGCTCAGCTATATCAGCCTGGACGGCAATATCGGCTGCATGGTCAACGGTGCCGGACTGGCGATGGCGACGATGGACCTGATCGCGCTGCACGGCGGTGCGCCGGCCAATTTCCTCGACGTCGGCGGCAGCGCGACCGCCGAGCGGGTCGCGCGTGCGTTCAAGCTGGTGCTGAGCGACGAGCAGGTCTCTGCGGTCCTGGTGAACATCTTTGGCGGCATCGTTCGCTGTGACCTGATTGCTGATGGCATCCTGGAGGCGGTCAAGGAGGTCGGCGTGCAGGTGCCGGTTGTGGTGCGGCTTGAAGGGACCAACGCGGCCGCTGGATTGGAGCGGCTGGCTCAGAGCGGGCTTGCCATCGAGACCGCGGCCACCTTGTCCGATGCGGCCGACAAGGTTGTCCGGGCCGCGGCAGCGACAGCCAATGGAGATCGCCCATGAGTGTGCTCGTGAATGCGTCGACCCGCGTGATCTGCCAGGGCTTCACCGGCCGGCAAGGCAGCTTCCACAGCGAGCAGGCGATCGCCTATGGGACCCGAATGGTCGGCGGCGTCACCCCCGGCAAGGGGGGGCAGCGCCATCTCGGACTCCCGGTGTTCGATACCGTCCATGCTGCGGTGCGCGAGACCGGGGCCGACGCGACCATGATCTATGTGCCGGCGGCCTATGCGGCCGACGCGATCCTGGAGGCGGCCGATGCCGGCATCCGGGTGATCGTCTGCATCACCGAGGGCATCCCGGTGCTCGAGATGCTCAAGGTCAAGGCGGTGCTGGCGCGCAGCGACGCTGTGCTGATCGGCCCGAACTGCCCCGGAGTCATCACGCCTGGGGCGTGCAAGATCGGCATCATGCCGGGTGCGATCCATACGCCCGGCCGGGTCGGGATCGTCTCGCGCTCCGGGACACTCACCTATGAAGCGGTCGAGCAGACGACGGCCGAGGGGCTCGGGCAGAGCACCTGTATCGGCATTGGCGGTGATCCGATCCATGGGCTTGATTTTGTCGACTGCCTCGCGATGTTCGAGAATGACCCGGATACCGAGGCGGTGCTGATGGTCGGAGAGATTGGCGGTGATGCCGAGGAGACCGCTGCGGCCTTCGTTCAGGCCCGGATGACCAAGCCCGTCGTGGCCTATGTCGCGGGCGTGACGGCGCCGAGTGGGAAGCGCATGGGGCATGCCGGGGCCATCGTCAGCGGTTCGGCCGGCACCGCCGAGGCGAAGTACGCGGCGCTTGCTGCAGCCGGTGTGCACACGGTGCGCTCCCCGGCACAGCTCGGTCGCACCGTCGCCGAGACCCTGGCGGGCTAGGGGCCGGCGATCAGCCCCGAGCCGCGCTTCGTCACACTTGCCCGAAGGTACCCGTTGCTCGGTCCGTGCAGCTGATTCCGAGGCCTGATCCGCCGTCTGGATCTCAGCGTCTGATCACGGGGGTTGGTCCCGGCGTCTGATCGAGGATGGCCAACACCCGATCAGGCTCTTATACTCAACCGCTAACCAGCCGAGAGGTTGAACGGAGAATCTCAATGAAGAAGGTCGAAGCCATCATCAAACCCTTTAAGCTCGACGACGTGCGCGAGGCGCTGTCGCAGGCCGGTATCACCGGCATGACAGCGATCGAGGTCAAGGGCTTCGGCCGCCAGAAAGGCCACACCGAGCTCTACCGTGGTGCCGAATACGTCGTCGATTTTCTGCCGAAGGTGAAGGTCGAGCTGGTGGTGGCCGACGATCAGCTCGATACCTGTGTCGAGGCGATCACCAAGGCGGCCCGGACCGGAAAGATCGGCGACGGCAAGATCTTCGTCAGCCCGGTCGATCGGGTCGTTCGCATCCGCACCGGCGAGGAAGACGAGGCGGCGATCTAGGCTGGCCTGGCTGCGCCCGAAGCAGCGCAGCGTCTCTCGTCCAGCGCAGCGTCCTCCCGTCTGGGATAAGTCTGGGATAACCGCGCTCCCGCCGCCGGCGCAGCGGTTCCGTTCGCGGTCCCAGGGCCTTGCGTAGGCGATCTGGCGAGCGGGCCGAACCTCAGAGCGTCATTCCGTCGCGGCCTTCCCACCGAGGATGCAGTTGCCGCGGTGCGGATTCGTTGGGGCTGGCCGAAAGCGGGAGTGCGAGCCCTGCGATCCTTCGCGCTCGGCAGCACCGGCACCGGCGCTGTCAGCCGCGGATGGAGCCAAATCGGCTGCAGTCTGATGTACTCACCGCAAACCGATTTTCGGTTTTTCCTCGACCGCTCCGGGTCGTGTCACGGCGCTCGGGGGACGCCGTGAATCCATCCGTGGAGGCTTGACGACGGCATCCATGCCGTCGACACCCCCGCTCGCCGTCACCCGACCCTCCGCTCTGCCGTGCCGAGCATTGATGTGCTTTGGGTATTAACGTTAGTTCTCGTCGAGACTGAGATAGTCCCAGACGCGCCGGGCGAGGCTCACCTCGCTCGGGTCGGGCTCGTCGTCGAGGAAACGTCCTGCCTCGCGGTTCATCACCAGGACCCGCTGGGCGTCGGCCGCGAGCTCGTCCTCGCCGAGACGCTGATAGGCGGCCACCATCAGCTCGAGCGCGTCCTCGACTGCTCCCGTGCGCTGGAAGCGCTCAACGACGTACTGTGCCCGGCTCACGGCGGCCAGATAGGCGCCACGCTCCATGTAGTAGCGCGCAACATGGAGCTCGCCTTCGGCCAGGTTGTTGCGAAGGTGTAACATCCGCTGGCGGGCATCGGCCGCGTATTTGCTGTTTGGAAAGAGTCGGACGAGCTCGGCGAAGTCGTTGAAGGCATCCAAGGCCGAGCCGGGATCGCGCTGGGAGGTGTCCAGTGGCACGAAGCGGTCGAGGAAACCGATGCTGCGGTTGTAGTTGACGATGCCCTTGAGATAATAGGCGTAATCAACGTACGGGTTCTGTGGGTAGAGCTTGATGAAGCGATCGGCTGCGGCGAGCGCGGCCTCCGGCTCTTCGGCCTTGTAGTGGGCGTAGGCGATGTCGAGTTGCCCCTGCATCGCGTAGCGGCCGAACGGGTAGCGAGCGTCGAGCTTCTTGTAGAGCTCGATCGCGCGTTGGTAATTGGCCGCATCGAGCTCGCTGGCGGCCTTGTTGTAGAGCTCGCTGGCCGACCATCCCTCTGTCTCGTCGAATTCCTTGCCAAGGATGCCGCAGCCGCTGAGGAGCGTGGTCGCCAAAAGGGCGGTCACTAGGATTCGGGTCATGGTGCTGCCTGCCGCTAGACGTCGCCAAGGATGTCGCGCCATCGCGGATCGTCGTGAATCGATCATCAGCGCGCCAGTATACTGAAACCTCGTGACCAGCACAGACGACCAAGCGCACCCGGTTGAGCATGACGCCGAGACCGCGCCCCAATCATTGCAGCTGCGGCCCGAGCATGCGGGTCGGCGGCTCGATCAGGTCCTGGCCGAGCTGCTGCCGGCCTTCTCCCGGAGCCGTCTGCAGGGATGGATCGAGCAGGGGCGTATCTCGGTCGATGGCCGCTCGCCGCGCCCGAAGGACCGCGTGCGCGGCGCTGAATGCGTCCTGGTCGAGCCGCTCGTCGAACGTTCGCAGGCGTGCGCCGCGCAGCCGATCCCGCTGTCCGTGGTCTATGAGGACGAGCACCTGATCCTGGTCGACAAGCCCGCGGGGCTGGTCGTGCACCCGGCCGCGGGACATGCCGATGGCACCCTGCAGAACGCGCTGCTCCATCATGATCGGCGTCTCGATGCGCTGCCGCGTTGCGGCATCGTGCATCGGCTCGACAAGGATACGACCGGCCTGATGGTCGTCGCCCGCAGCCTGTTGGCGCATCGGTCGCTGGTCGCGCAGCTGAAGGCGCGCACGGTCAAGCGCGAGTACCGTGCGCTGGTCCTGGGACGCTTGTCGAGCGGCGGGCGGGTCGAGGCCCCGATCGGCCGCCACCCGACTCGGCGGACCGCGATGGCGGTGGTCTCGCATGGACGCCCTGCGGTGAGCGATTACCGGGTGTTGGCGCAATATCGTCGGCATACGCTGCTCGGCGTGCGGCTACAGACGGGGCGGACGCACCAGATTCGGGTGCATATGGCGCATCTGCGCCACCCGCTCGTGGGGGACCCGGTGTATGGTGGGCGACAGCGTGCGTCCGCGGATGATTCCAGCGAGGTCGCGACGCTGCTGCAGCGCTTCCCCCGGCAGGCATTGCATGCGATTGGCCTCGGTCTCCTCCATCCGGCCACCGGTGAGCCGATGGACTGGCAGGTGCCGATGGCGGCCGACCTCGCCGACCTTTGTGCGGTACTGCAACAGGATGCCGAGAATGGATCTGCTGCGACCTGACTGGGATGCGCCGACCGCGGTGCGGGCGCTGAGCACGACGCGTCTCGGTGGTCTCAGTGCGGGACCCTATCGGAGCCTGAACCTGGCCCAGCATGTCGGTGACGACGAGGCGGCCGTGCGTGCGAATCGCGCTCGGCTCTATCGGCAGGCCGGGGTGCCGGCCGAGCCGGTTTGGCTGCACCAGGTTCACGGCCGTGCTGTCTCTCTCATCGACGCCGGGGTTGTCGGCAGGCCCGATGCCGATGCGGCGGTCGCGTTCCAGCACGGATCGGTCTGCGCGGTCATGACCGCCGATTGCCTGCCGGTGCTCTTGTGCGACCGGGCTGGGAGCGTCGTGGCCGCGGCGCACGCCGGCTGGCGTGGTCTGGCAGCGGGCGTCATCGAGGCGACCTTGGCCAGGATGCAGCGGCCGGCGCAGCAGTTGATGGCCTGGCTCGGGCCGTCGATCGGCCGCGATGCGTTCGAGGTCGGCGACGAGGTGCGCGCTGCGTTCTGTGCTGCCGCAGCCGATTCAGCGCAGGCATTCCGTCCGAGCCCGAACGGGCGTTGGCTCGCGGACCTGCCACTGCTGGCGCGGCAGCGGCTAGAGGCGCTCGGCGTAAGCCACGTCAGCGGCGGTGATCGGTGCACCTTCACCGAGGAGGAGACCTTCTTCTCCTATCGGCGCGACCGGGTCACCGGTCGGATGGCGAGTCTGATCTGGCTACAGCCACACTCCGTCCCCGATCGGGCATCCAGGCGCGAGTCGCAAGCGTGACTGCCACCGCGCTTCCCGGCTGGCTCGATTGATCTCCTGTCACCGTGCCGCTACTCTCGTCATTAACATCCTGAGTGTATTCATAGACGTCCGATAATGATTCACAGACGCGTCAATTCCGCCGTCACACCGAGCGTCCCGAGCGCCTCGGGCTGGCGCACCGGCGCCGCCGATCGCGGTCGCTTCTTGCGCACGCTGGCCGTCATGCTCGTTGCGCTGCTGGTGCCGCTCGCCTCGGGAGCGCTTGCGAAGACCCAAGAGGTCGGCTTGGCGGAGCTCTTCCCCGATGAGCGTCAGGCCCGCACGATGGTCGTCATCAATAAGGTGCTCGAGCGCTTCCACTATCGGGATTTCGAGCTGACCGACGCCTTCGCCGAGCAGGTGATCGATAACTATTTCGAGGATCTCGACCCGGGCCGGCTGTTCTTTCTGAAGCGGGATGTCGATCGCTTCGCGCGCTCGGCCCCGCGGTTGGACGACGATGTCGCCCGAGGCAAGCTGGACACGGCGTTCGATGTCTTTCGGGTTTACCGAATGCGTGTCGATGCGCGTATCGATCACGCGTTGTCGCTGCTGGAGGAGCCGTTCGACTTCTCGCGCGATGAGTCCTATCTGTTCAACCGCGAGGAAGCGGACTGGGCCACGACCGAGGTGGAGCTGAACGAGGTCTGGCGCAAGCGGGTCAAGAACGATTACCTGCTGCTGAAGCTCGCTGGCAAGGACGATGACGCGATCCGCGAGCAGCTGCGCAAGCGCTATAAGGGCATCACCCGGCGCATCCATCAATTTACGCCGGACGATGTCTATCAGGCCTTTGTCAATGCCTATGCGCGCACGCTGGAGCCCCATACCAGCTATATGTCGCCGAGCACCTCGGAGAACTTCGACATCAGCATGCGCCTATCGCTCGAAGGGATCGGGGCGGTGCTGCGCGCCGAGAACGAGTTCACCGTGATCCAGCGCACCATCCCGGGCGGGCCGGCGCGGCAATCCGGCCAGATCCATGCCGGCGATCGCATCGTCGGTGTCGCGCAGGGGCTCGACGGCGAGATGGAGGATGTGGTCGGCTGGCGGCTGCAGGATGTCGTCGACAAGATCCGTGGGCCAAAGGGCTCGGTCGTGCGTCTGCAGACACTGCCGAAATCCGAGGCCGGTGGCGGGCGCATGCGCGAGGTCTCGCTGGTGCGAAACCAGATCAAGCTCGAGGATCAGGCCGCACAGCAGTTCCTCATCGACGGGCCCGAGAACGCCCCATCGCTGCGCGTTGGTGTGATCGAGGTGCCGGCCTTCTATCGTGATTTTCGGGCCGAGTCGGCCGGTAAGGACGACTTCCGCAGCACCACGCGCGACGTGCGCAAGCTGATCAAGGAGCTCAAGGCCGACGGTGTCGACGGCCTGATCATCGATCTGCGCGGTAACGGCGGTGGCTCGTTGACCGAGGCGCTGGAGCTGACCGGTCTGT
The DNA here is from genome assembly GCA_009908845.1 of Gammaproteobacteria bacterium. Classification (GTDB taxonomy): domain Bacteria; phylum Pseudomonadota; class Gammaproteobacteria; order Chromatiales; family Chromatiaceae; genus Lamprobacter. The sequence goes on along the minus strand of JAAAOQ010000088.1, from coordinate 5,683 downwards.
TCATCGAGGAAGGACCGGTGGTTCAGGTCAAGGACTCGTTCGGCAAGGTCAAGGTCGAGTTCGATCCGGACCCGGCCGTCGTCTACACCGGCCCGCTCGCAGTGCTGGTCGATCGCAACAGTGCCTCGGCGTCCGAGATCTTCGCCGGTGCGATCCAGGACTACGGCCGCGGCATCATCATCGGTGAGCCGACGTTCGGCAAAGGGACGGTGCAGACGCTGATCGACCTCGACCGCTATGTCCCGGGCGACGACACGGAGCTAGGGCGCCTGCGGCTGACGATGGCTGAGTTCTACCGGATCAGCGGGGGCAGCACCCAGCTCAAGGGCGTGGAGCCCGATATCCGCTTTGAGCTGGGCCTGCAGGGCGTCGACCATGGCGAGCGCTCGCTCGAGAATGCGCTGCCTTGGGCACAGATTCGGCCTGCGCGCTACACGCCGGCGTCTGGGTTCGATCTCGAGAGGCTCAAGCGGCGCTCGGCCGAGCGGATCAAGGGGGATGACGGCTTTCGGATGCTGATCGCGCAGGGACGTGTGCTCAGCGAGATCGAGGCACAGGATGAGGTCTCCCTGAGCGAGCGCGAGCGCCGGGCTGAGTCGAAACGACGCGATGAGGTGTTGAAGGAGCAGAAGGCGGCCTTCCTGCGGGCACGCGGGATCGAGCCAGTGGATGAGGATGCGGACGATGTCGACGAAGAGGCGCTGGAGCGTCAGCAGGAGATCATCGACCGCATCCTGACCGAGGAGGCGGCGCGTATCCTGGCCGACATCATCGTTGAGCGGCGGGCCGATGAGCGTCCGCGTGCGGCCATGCGCGATTGAATGATCGATTTAACCCCGTCGTATTCAATCCCGAGGGCACGCCTGAAGGCGCTCTCGGACCCCGCCGTCCGTCCACTGCTGGCCGAATCGCTCGTCGGGCTCGAGAAGGAGGCCCTTCGGGTGACCCCGGAAGGTCGGGTGGCCGCGACCCCGCATCCTCCGGGGTTGGGCTCGGCGCTGACTCACCCCTACATCACGACCGACTTCTCGGAGGCGTTGGTCGAGCTGGTGACCCCAGCGCTGGCCCGCCCGCAGACGGTGCTCGATTTCCTGCGCGATCTGCATCTGTTCGTCTATGAGCACATCGGCGACGAGCGGCTGTGGGCCGCGAGCATGCCCTGCGTGCTCGGCGGCGGCGCTGATGTCCCATTGGCGCGCTATGGCAGCTCGAATGCCGCACAGATGAAGACGGTGTACCGGCGCGGGCTCGGCAACCGCTATGGCCGGGTGATGCAGATCATCGCTGGCGTGCACTTCAACTTCTCGTTGCCAGAGGCGATCTGGCCGCTGTTGCAGGCGCGGGAGAAGGCTGGCGGCGATGGCCCGGGCGCGTTCCGCGATGACCGCTATATGGGCATGGTCCGGAACCTGCAGCGGCTCGGCTGGATGGTCCCCTACCTGTTCGGCGCCTCGCCGGCGGTTTGCAAGAGCTTCGTCAAGGACCCCGGCACCGATCTGCACTCATTCGACAGCAAGACCTACTACTATCCTTACGCGACCTCGTTGCGGATGGGCGATATCGGCTATCAGAACCGGCAGGAGGAGGGGACCGGGCTCAAGGCGAACTACGATTCGCTGGATGCCTACACCCGCAGCCTCACTTGGGCGATCCAGACGCCCTGCCCGCACTATGAGCCGATCGGGACCAAGGTCAACGGCCGCTGGGAGCAGCTGAATGACCACGTCCTGCAGATCGAGAACGAGTACTACAGCACCGTGCGGCCGAAGCAGCTCACCGAGTGGATGGAGTATCCCACCCTCGCGTTGCGCCGGCGCGGGATTCGCTACGTCGAGCTGCGCTCGGTCGATGTGAATCTGTTCGAGCCGCTCGGGGTCGATCTGGAGCAGCTGCGCTTCCTGACCCTGTTCATGCTCTATTGCCTGCTGATCCCGAGCCCGGTGATCCGGCCGCAAGAGCGGCGCTGGATCGATGCCAACGAGGTGCTCGCGGCCCATCGCGGCCGCGAGCCGGGGCTGGTATTGCAACGCGCTGGCGGTCCGATCGCACTGCGCGATTGGGGGGCCGGGGTGCTCGACGCGATGCAGCCGCTCGCCGAGCTGTTGGATCAGGATGGTGGCGACCACTATCGTGCAGCGCTGCGCGCGCAACAGCACAAGATGGCCGAGCCTGAGGCGACCCCGTCCGCGCGCATCCTCGCCGAGATGCGCGCCAACGGTGAAGGCTTCGCCGAGTTCGCTCGGCGGCTGACCGAGCGCCACCGTGGCGGTCTTTGCGAGCAAAGGCTCGACCCGGTGCGTGCGGAGCATTTCCGCGGTCTCGCGCTCGAATCACATGCCCAGCAGGCGCAGATCGAGGCCAGTGACGACTGCGAGTTCGATACCTTTCTGGCCCGTTACTTCGCGCAGACCGAGACCGAGCCGGTCGCGCTGCGCTCGCCGTTCGCGCGCAGCGAGGAGCCCGCCTAGCCGCGTCCGCCGCGTGAGGCGCGACGCAGCACCCAATCCATGCCGTTGGTGGACAAGAGCCGTTGTACCAGAGCGAGCAGGTGAGTCGGAAAGGTCACGCGGTAGCGCGCGCGCGGCCTCGGATGCTCGAGGGCGTGGATCAGCTTTCGCAGGACCGCATCGGGTGTCAACGTAAACGGCTGTGTGGGGCCTTCCGTCTTCAGTCGCTCTTCCATCAAGCGGTAGGTCTGTCGGTGCGGGCTGCGATCAGGCTCGATGAACCTTTGATAGGCGCTGTAGGCGTTGTCGCGGAACCGGCTGCTGATCGGCCCCGGCTCGATCAGCGAGACGCGGATGCCGCTGCCGCGCAATTCCAGCCGCAAGGTGTCGGTGAGCCCCTCGAGCGCGAACTTGCTCGCGACATAGGCGCCGCGAAACGGCAAAGCCACGAATCCGAGCACGGAGCTGTTCTGGATGATGCGCCCTTGGCCCTGCGCGCGCATGACCGGAATCACCTGGCGTGTCAGGTCGTGCGAGCCGAACAGATTGGTTTCGAACTGGGCGCGCAAGGCCTCGCGCGTGAGGTCCTCGACGGCGCCGGGAATGCCGAAGGCACCGTTGTTGAACAGGGCGTCGAGGCGCCCGCCGGTGAGTGCCAACGCAGCCTGCAGGCCGTCGGCGATGCTCCCCGGATCGGCCAGGTCCAGCTGGGCTGCGTTCAGCCCCTCGCTGTGCAGTCGCTCGACGTCCTCTGGCCGCCGCGCCGATGCGATCACGCGCCAACCGCGCTCATGGAGGCCATGTGCGCACCGATGGCCGATGCCGCTCGAGCAGCCGGTGATCAAGATACTGCGCTCTTGTTGCATGAGATGTCCTTGCCTTTAGGAGGAGGGTTGCGCGAGAAAGTGGGTTTTATCTGCAATGGTAAGCGAGATCGGGTCGGCGCTTCTGGCCTCGTCGTCCGCTGGCCTGGCCGCTTGAGCGCGAAGGTCGCGCGCCGATGCTGCCGTGGTCTGGCCGCCGGCGCTGCTCGGTCGTGGTCGAGTCGATGACCGACATCCAAACAGGTCCGCTTTGGCTGGCGGTGCCTGCAGCAGCGGGTCCTGCGTGCTTCGAGACCGCTTCGGCCAGACATTGTCGCCTGCTCCAGGTGCAAGGTGATCAGGGGTGGTCAGGCGGCTCGTCGATCTCAGAGAGGGGCCGGGGCAAGACCGAGATGGCGATCCCGCCTCAGAAAGACGTGTTGCAAGGCCGGCTGCGACGCGCAGTCGGTTGCACTCGCGCGCCGGCTGGGCCATTCACGATCCGCGTCGTGCTCGAGCTCGGGCGCTGCAGTCCGGGCAGCGGCGAGGCCGGTGCCGAGGGGCTCGAGCCTGCATACAGGATTGCTGATGCCGACCTCGCGACGGCAATGACTGCGCACCAGCTCGACCGGGCGTTGAGTGCGGGGCGTCAGGCGGTGGAACGGGCCAAGCTCGATGGGGTCGGGTTGATCGTCGTCAGCGGTGCGGGGGACGGTCTGGCGAGGGCCAATACCAACTGGATGGGAGGGCTAGCGGGCGAGGCGGCTGCGAGCGGCTCATCGGTGTGGGCTGACGCAACGAAACCCGTCCAGAGGCCGCTCCGATCGCTGCGCGGTATCAGCGAGGCGCTGCCGGCGCGCAATGCTAGTCTGCCGCCGGACCCCTACATGGCGCTTCGGTATCTGGGCGGATTTGAGCATGCGGCCTTGGTCGGGGCGATGCTCAGCGCGGCGCAGCTTGGGCTCCCGGTGTTGGCGCTCGGGTCGAGCGCGCAGATCGCGATGCGACTGGCGGTGGGCATCAATGGCTCGATTGGTCCATGGGTCCGGAGCGAGCCGCTCGACTCTGGATATGAGCCTGATCCGGCACAAGGTTCCCGAGAGCGCCGGCGCGAGGGAGCCGCGTGGGCGTCGTTGGTGTGCATGGAGTGACGGTGCAGCAACGCCAGTCTGGCCCCGATTTGGACGCGGCCCTCGAGGTGCGGATCGAGGCGATCTGTGCGCGCGGCTGCCAACAGGTGCGCGCCGATATCACCGTCCTTGAGCAAGGCGGCGAGCTGTCGGAAACGCGCGGACTCTCGGCGGCCGAGCGCGGCCTGATCCTGAACGAGCTTCGGCAGATCATGGCGGTCTACGGCGACCGGTGCCGGATCGACGGGGGACTCGAGCGCTGATTCCGGCGCACGAGCTGAGCCTCAGAAGCCCAAATAGAGCCATTCCGCCTGATCGCCGGACAGAACGCGCAGGAACAGTCAGCGTCGGCGGGCTCACCCTGTCCGGAAGTCAGGGCAAAGGGCTATCAAATGGCCTCTGCGGCGAACTGAATCAGGCGCTTGCTCGAGTCAGGCGGCCGTGGGGCGAGTGCATCCCCGGATCGCTGCATTCCTGTGCGCCAAGGCGAGAACGCCTGGCCTTGGCGAGCTGGCCAGGGTTGTGAACGAGGCCGACTAGCGGGCGGCTACTTCGCGGTGAGTCGGCCCTCCGCTCGGGGTTTCAGGCTGTCGGCGGTTCGAAGGCGGCATCGGGTACCGATGCGAGCGATTGGAACGCGGGACGCGCGAACAGGTAGCCCTGGAACAGTTCGATGCCCATCTCCTGCAGCACGCTCAGCTCCGCGTAGGTCTCGATGCCCTCGGCGATGACGCGCATCGAGAGCCGGGTTGCGGTATCGATGACGCCATAGATGATCGCCTGGCGGGTCGGGTCGGTGTCGACACCGCGGATCAGGGCCATATCGAGCTTGAGTAGGTCTGCCGGGACATCGGCCAGCAGGTTGAGGCCGGAGTAGCCGGCGCCGAAGTCATCGATCGCGACCGTGAAGCCGACCTCGCGGTAGTACTCGGCGATGCGCTTCAGGTGCTCGATGTCTTGGACCTGCTCGCTCTCGGTGATCTCGAAGATGATCTGGTCCAGCGGAAAGTTGCAGCGCCCTGCGGCCTCCAGCGTGGTTTGGATGCAGCGTTCCGGCTGGTAGATCGCATTGGGCATGAAGTTGACGCTGACCATCGTATCGAGGTTCAACGCTGCTGCGAGCTCGATCGCGCGGATGCGGCAGAGCTGGTCGAAGTGATAGAGATTGCTGTCGTTGACCGAGGCGAAAACGGTGCCGGCGGGCTCGTTGTTGGGGCCGCGAACCAGGGCCTCGTGCGCGAAGACGCTACGATCGGTCGCGTTCACGATCGGCTGCAGGGCCATCTTGAAGTCGAACCCGAGA
>JAAAOQ010000069.1 GCA_009908845.1 Gammaproteobacteria bacterium | reverse complement strand
GCCTTGGTGGACCTGCGCGCCACCGACGACGGTCTTGACGATGTGGGCGATACGGCGGTCAGCGTCGTTGCGGCGGGTCTCCATGGCGGAGCGGGCATCCTGGCCCTCGGGCGTTGCCGGCACACCGCGGGTGTCCAGCGTGAGCTGCGCGGCCTTGTGCTCGATGATGGCCGAGCGCAGCTCGTTGCGGCTCTGGGCCGGCAGGAAGATGAAGATGGTCGGGCTGGTGGGGCCGGCGTTGCGGGCATCGCCTTTGATCTCGGCCTCGGAGCTGCTCCAGCCGTCGCGGAGCCAAGCGACGATCTGCTTGTCGGCGTCCGCCGGCAGGCTGTCGTCGTAGCAGGGGGTGAGGGTACGCACCTCTTTGGTCTGCCCCTGGGTCAGGTGCACGCCCTTGAGCGCTTCCCGGTAGGCGGTCTTGAAGAGGTCGATACGCTCCATCTCCAGGCGCTGGGTATTCGACGATAGCTCCGAGACCTGCTTGCGATATTCGTCGTGCCAGGCGCTGCTCTCGGCGGTCTGCAGGCGGTATTCGGTGCCCGAGGCGGTGGCGATGGCCATCACCAGCCCGTCGGTGTTGTGCAGCTCATCCAGCAGACCGGGGATGCGCTTGCGCAGGGCACTGGAGCCGTCAGCCAGCTCGGTGACCAGCAGGTCCGCCAGGCTGTCCTCGGTGGCACGCAGCCCAATGTCCGCCATCGGATCGGTGGGTAGCTTGCCAATCAGATAGATGAGCTTGAGCAGGCTGGCCTTGAGCTGCGCGTCGGCGTCGCCGGCGGCGAGCTTGCCGATGCGGTCGTAAACCTCTCTTGAGAGCAGCCCGGTCTGCAGCAGGTCCGTGCTGAGCTGGTCGTAGATGAAGTCGCCGGAGACCACCTGGCCCAGGGGCTGCTCCGCCGTAGCACAGGCGGCCTCGTGGACGATGCGAAGCTGATTACGGAGCTGCGAGATGGTACCGGACTCGTCGAGCTTGTGCAGGACCTTCTCCCAGAAGCGCCGGCGCACCGGCAGCAGCGGGTAGTCCGCGACCATGATGTGCTCGTCCTGCGTGGTGTGCTCCAGCTTGGTCCCGCGCAGATGACGGGAGATCTCGCCGAGGTCGTCGGTCAGGGTCGTCTGGATCGCGGGGATCGCGCCCTGCGTTTTCTGCAGAATGATCTTGCGGATCACGGCCTCGACATCGGTATCGGAGAGTTGCACCGGCACCGTGAAGCGACCCTTGATCTTCTGCAGTGACGGGGTGCCGGACATGGCGGTCTGCCCGGTGCCGACGAAGAGCAGGCGCCCGCCGAAGTGCTTGCTGCAGGACTCGACAACCTCCTGTATCGCGTAGGCGCGGTCGCCGCTGTTGCCGATGAACTGCTGGACCTCGTCGAGGACGACCAGGGTCAGGGGGAAGCCGGCGTCGTTGGTCAGCGCCTCCTTGATGGCACGGATCATCTCGTCGTTGGAGACGTCCTGAACCTCGGGGTACTGGGCGATGAGGCGGTCGCCGACGTGCATCGCATCGGGCCCTAGCTCGGGCTTGGCGGCGAGCAGGGCCGCATGGAGCTCGTCGGAGACGAACAGGTCGGGGAGCTCCTGCTCCAGGCTGGTGCCCTTGATCGCCAGGGATTCTTCGACCCCGTCGAGGATTCCTTCACGCCGCAGCCACATCACCAGGCGCGCCTGGTTGTACTTTTCGGGCAGGCCGGCGGACCTGAAGACGATGCCGAGCAGGGCGAGGCGGACGTTGTTGCCGGCGCCGGAGCCGAGCTTGCCGGAGGCGGCGTGCAGGCCACCGTAACGTTTCGATTGGGTGTTCAGCTCCCGGAGATGGTCATTGATCTCGGTCGGGAGCCTGGCGACGCTGCGCGCCGTGGCACCGTCGTCGAACGGGACATCGACCCAGAGGGCACGGAGCATCTTGGCCAGATGCGACTTACCGCTGCCGTAGAAGCCGCTGATCCAGACGCCGGGCTGCTCGGGGGCGCTGCCGAGGTTGCCGAGGTAGGTTTCGAGGATCTTCTGCAGGCCCTTTTCGTATTCGCCGTCGCAGACGAAGGTGTCCAGCTCGTAGCGGAGGATCGCCAATGCGGCCTTGGAACGGTCTTCCGAGACCTCGGCCACGCCGTTGTTGATCAGTCGGTTGGCCAGAGGGTCCTTGCTGTAGAGCTCCCGATTCTTCATGGTCAACTCCTTATTCAGTCCGCGGTGATCGCGTGCGCCATGTAGTCCCAGCCATCGCGGGCATCGAGCAAGCGGTAGATGTTGCCGTCCTTCTCACCGGGAAAGAAGACGACCAGGCGCCCATTGATGGCAGACGCGGCGCCGTTCACGACCTCGGAGACGCTGGAGACCCCGAACAGGGTGCCGACCCCGGCGAGGGCCACCACGTCGTCGGCCGGCGCCGCGGCGACCTGTTCCCGGGTCTGCTCGACGAGGTGGGCCGTGAACTCGGTCAGGCGGCCTTCGGGGTACCCGGCGAGCAGCGTGGGACGGCGAAAATACTTCTCGCGGTAGCGGTGGGCGGCCATCCACTGCGGGAAGGCTCCGGTCAGGTCGAGCAGCCTCCAGCCATGGCCGGCGTCGCGGGTGCGTAGCTCGAACTCGTCGATGTAGATGCGTAAGCGCAGTTCATCGGCGGGCGGGTAGACGACGAAGATCACGCGCTCGATGCCCGACAGCCCGGCCGGCCAGGGGGTGGCGATGTGATCGGCGTAGCGTTCGACGAGACGGTCAAGCCTGCTCATTGAGCCACTCCTGCTCCTGCTCGGTCAGATAGCCTGGGAAGCGCACCTCCATCACGGCGCCGGTGCGGCGAAACACCAGGAGCCCGCGCTGGGCCGCGGCCTGGGTCAGTTCGATCAGCCGTTCCTGCGGGAGGTCGAGCACACGCACCCAGTCGCTGGTGAACAGGCGCTGGGCGACGCGGCCATCAAGATAGGCCAGGAACAACGCAAAGGCGAGGTTCACCGGCGTGATCCCGGGCTGTGCGCGGACCTTCTTGACGCGCCCGGTCAGATAGCCGGCCTGGGTCCAGGTGCCGTTCACGCGCTGAGCGATGGCCTCGACCGAGCTGGCGCTGAAGCGGCCCTCGCCCCAGGTGGCGAACCGTTCAGCCATCTGGTCCCGGGATACGCGGACGCCGGGCCGGGCCTCGAGGATGAGCGGCGCGCTGAGTCGAAGCAACGCATCCCGCGCCAGCGCCATCGACAGCGCCAGCACCGGCTGACTCGGCGCATCGCTGTGCCACAAGCGCCGCAGGACCCGGAACAGACAGACGTTGGGGTCGAGGGCATAGAGGCTGCACAAATGCTCAAAGCCGAGCTTGCGAGCCTTCAGTGACGGCTTGTCGAGCAGGTTGGTGTCAACCACCGCGGCCCGGTAGTCGGCCTGTTCGGCATCCTCGGGTAGCGCTTCCAGTAGGCGCTGCAGCTCCGGGAGCATCATCGTCCGTGCCGCGTGGACACCGCCTCGACCGAACTTGAAGCCGAACCGGAGCAGCGCCTCGGTCTGTTCAGTCGCGAACACTGTTTCACATCTCCGTTGCTGATCGCCAAGAGGCGCTACAGTTTCGCTACTTTCGGTCCGGCGGTATCCAACCGGGGGCACTTTACGGCGACGCGGGATCACCAGACGATGACTCAGGTTAAGAAAATCCCCGGTAACATGCGGATTGGTCCGCCAGCCGCGGGCCAGGCCCCGGGCGCCAGCAATGCCGGCAAGTTGGAAGAGCAGGCGACGCAGAACGGCGCTTGTGGCCAGCAATGAGAGCCGCCTTCCTTAACGGCCTCGGCCTTGGCCACGCTCAGCGTTGGCCGCGTCGCCCTTGTTCACATAGTCGACCGCGGGCGACTCGCCCCGGCGACCGCTGCGCCCGAATGCGCGATAGGCAAGCACCAGGTAGGTGATCACCATGACCGCTGAGATCAGGATCAGGATCAGGCCGACGGTCCACATGTCGGGGTCCAGATAGAAGGCCCCGAGCAGGAACAGCAGACCAACGAAGGCGAACATCAAACTGTAGAAGAGTGTCGGTTGGGAGCAGCAGACCGCCGCCTTTTGCCACCAAGGCATCTGCCCCCAGTGCTTGCGCGTCTCATGAGCCATGATCAACCTCCTGCTGCGACACTATCGAGATCATTCCCCATAGCCGGTCTTGGCGCGCTCTTCCATGTCGGCCATATAGACCTTCGCCTCTTCGCCGGGATTGGGTAAGCCGGCAACGGTCCAGGCCTCGACCGGTCCTCCGAACCAGGCCAGAAGGCAGTCCGACTCCAGCTCGAGCTCGCGGCAAAGGGTGCGCTGAACCGGTAAGGTCCCGGCCTGATCGAAATGCGCACGCAGGCGCTCGATGATCCGCCAATGGGCGTCGTCCAGCTCACCGATCTCGACACGCCAAGCAAGCTGTTTGGCCACCTCCGGGCTCCACTGCGTCGGATCAGCCAGAAAGCCGTCCTGGTCCAGCAAGGCGTCAAGTTTGTTCGGGTCGTTCATCGGGACACCTCCTGAAATGGGAAAGATTGACACTCGACGATCAGCCGCCCCCGGGCCAGCCGTCGCGGACCCCTCTTTGGGTATGCCGGCTCGATCGCGGTCGCCGCGCGCCGTTCGGTGAAATCCCGGCTCGCCGAAGGCGATCTCGAGCGGGATCAGGCTGTTGGGGCTTGGGCTGTTGGGGATCAGGCCGGCTCATAGACGCGCACTTGCGAGCGCGCATCGGAGGCCACCGGACTCGGTACCGTCGGCGCTGTGCGCAGCTCCTGCGCCCAGACCGCAAGATGCAGGGTCTCCCCGCTGTAGTTGAGCCAGTCGATCCACTGGCGCGAGACCAGGCACGGCTGTTCGCTGCCGCGACCAGAGCCGCCAGAACCTTCAGCAACGGCGCTCGGATCGCCGATCCCGACATCGAGGTAGGCCAAGGCCCAGTCCCGGTCGTCGACGACGAGATCGTTGATGGTCAAGCTCACGCCATCAGCGGTCTCGGCAGTCCAACCCATCAGGGTTTCGGCGCGCAGTAGATCGTCCGCTGACAGATCGGTTTCGACGCCGAGGTCCGCTGGAACCTCGGTATCCAGCTCCTCGGTCGGCGCTGGAGGCGGATCGACGCCGTCTTCAGGATCGATCTCGGCCCGCCAATGCGCATCCCAAGAGGGAGGCAGCGCCTCTTCGTCACCGAATCCGGCGATCCCGTCCTCGGTCGCCATCGCCGGGCTCGATCGCAGGGTTTCGGCATCGACGTCCAGATCGAGCTCGGCGCGGGCCTCGTCATAGCCCGTCACCATCCGCGGGGCGAGCAGCAGCTCGCGCTCCGGTGCCCAACCCTCGGCCTCGGCCGACAGCAGGCTCAGGGTCCAGTTGTCGGTATCGAGCAGGACGTCGCGCAGACCCGCCGTCATGCCGTCCTGAGTGCGCAACCTCCAGCCGAGAAGTGTGTTCACTGAGAGAAAGCTCTGGTTCATGCTGGTCTCCAATCACTCGTCGCGCCCGCTGCGCTGACGATGGCGCGAGATCAGGGGCTCGGCCTGGTCTTCGCGCCAGAGTGCATGGCACGCGGGCGAGCAGAAGGCCAAGGTGTAGTCCTGACCTTCGGGGTGCAGGGCCTCATCGGGCGGAACCTCGCGCTGACACTGCTCACAGCGCAACGGCGTCGGCCAATGGCCTGCCTCATCTGCCTTGTCTTCGTCGGTCGCCATCGAAACCCTCGCTTGGATTCATGGTTCGTCGGGATCAGCCGCAGCATGCTGAGTGACTGTCCTCACTTCCCTCCCCGGCTCGCGGACCACTGATCGCGGTAGCGCCGGGAAGTCAATGCTGTAGAACCCCTCAGCGGCCCTGTCAGAAGACGCATCGAGGCCGCACAGACGCCTCATTTCGCGAGCCATAAGGGGCAATCCACCGCCTCTGATCAGGACGTGGTCTTGAAGCCGTCGGCCTCCCAGCCGGTCATGCCGCCGAGCACGTTGTAGACCTGCCGATGACCCTGGGCCTTGAGCACGCTGGCCACGACCGATGAGCGATAGCCACTGCCGCAGATCGAGGCGATCGGGCGGTCCATGGGCAGCTCATCGGCACGCTTGGTGATCTCGGCGCCGGTGATGTGCTGGGCCTCCGGGATATGGCCGGCGCTCCATTCGGCCGGCTGGCGCACATCGAGCACGAGCAGATCGCGGTCCTTGTCCAACGCCTGCCGGAGCTCGCGCACGGTCCACTGCGGCAGCACATCGATCGGCTTGCCGGCCGTGCGCCAGGCCAGCATGCCGCCCCCGAGCCAGCCGCGCGGCAGTGGATAACCGATCCGCAACAGCTGCCAGCAGACCTCCCAGAGATCCTCTGCGCGGTCGAGCACCAGAACCAGGTCGCGATCCGGCGGCAGGACGCTGCCGGCCCAGGTCGCAAAGCTGTTGCCGATGCCGACATTGATCGCGCCCGGGATATGGGCCGAGAACGCCTCTGGGGAACGGCAGTCGACGACGAGCGCACCCCGCTCGCGTGCCGACTCGAATTCGTCGATGCCGAGCGGCGGCGGATCGGCGAGCACGCCGAGCGGCGGCGGCCCCTCGGTGTTGAGCTGGCGCATCCGCGGCCAGTACGGCGGCACCGCGGGCAGATCGGTCAGGTTCATGCACTGGCGGACAAACTCGTCACTAGACGAGAGGTTGCTCAGGAGCTGGTTCATGCGACGCTCGTAGCCGATCGTCGTCGACAGCCGGCTGCCGATATTGCCGCCGCAGAGCGAGCCGGCCACATGGGTCGGGAAGACCTCGACGAAGTCCGGCAACGGCAGGATCTTGTGCTGCAGGGTCGCGCAGAAGGATTCAGCGCCGCGCCGCGTTTCCTCTTCCCCGCCCAATAGGTCCGGCCGCGCCAGATCGCCGACCAAGAGCGCCCCACCCGAGAACAGGATCGCCGGCTCGTCGCCGCGGGAGCGATCGGTGACCAGCAGGCTGATGTGCTCCGGCGTATGCCCTGGAGTGTGCATCAGCTCGAAGCGCACCTCGCCCATCTCGAGGGTCTCGCCATCGTCCATCGCGCGTACCGGGTAGCCGACCTCGGCACGCGCGCCGGCCAGCAGCTGCACGTCGCCGCGCTCGGGCAGCTCGCAGATCCCGCTCAGGTAGTCGTTGTGCTGATGGGTGTCGCAGGCATAGCGGATACGCATCCCCTGCTCGCGCGCCTCAGCGAAGTAGGTCTCGACGTCGCGGCGCACATCGAGCACCAGGGCCTCGCCGGATTCTTCGGAGCCCACCAGGTAGGAGGCGTGGCCGAGACTCGGGAGGTAAAACTGTTTAAAGAACATCGGGGCGCTCCTCGTGGCTGACTCGCGGGCAATGACTCAAAGGCTTGCAAGGTCAATGCCCGAACCCGAGCCTGGTCACCACCCACGAAAGACCTCATGAGCCGGTGCGTTTCCCCCTTCAGCGGGCCAAATGCCCCGCAAACCCGTTGCGAGTGACGGCTCAGGGCGCACATCTGCAGGCTGGCACGGCGCCTGCAGCAATTGGCTCAACCCAGCAACCGGATGAGCAGTCGGCCAAGCGTGCTTGTCTCGAGCGCTCATCCATCGACCCTGACGAGGATTCCCCAATGAGTGAACAACCCACCTTCCTGACCCAGCAGCGTTGGACGATCATCTTTGCGCTCGTGATCGGCCTTGGCCCGCTCACCGCGTTGACCTTTGGCAGCAAGTACGCGGACGAGGAGACCTTGGCGCGCGCCGAGGCCGGTGACCGGAACTACGAGGCCCCGGGTCCGTTCGCCTCTTACGACCCGCCGAAGACGGTCGGCTCGGCCGCCGACAGCACGGTTCTCGATATCACCCAGGACGCCGCGCTCTTCAGCGACTTCGAGCAGGCCGTCGAGCAAGCCGGCATGCTCGAGGTCCTGAAGGAAGACGGGCCCTTCACGCTCTTCGTGCCGACCAATTCGGCCTTCGATGCGTTGCCCGAAGAGAAGCGCCAGGCGCTGATGCAGGATCAGCAGGCACTGATCGACCTGATCAGCAATCACGTCGTGCGGGCACGTCTCGGAATCACTGACCTGCTGCAAGCCGACCAGACCGAGAGCCTGTCCGGCAAGGCACTGCAACTCAGTGCCCCGGGTGCGCAGCTGAGCGTCGGCGGTGCTGAGATCGTCCAGAGCAATCTGGTCGCCGGCAACGGCATCGTGCACGTGATCGACCGCGTGATCCTGTAAGCCGATGACGGGGGCGCCCCGGCGCCCCCGCAGCGCCCTTACAGCCAGCCCGCTCGACTCGAGTGTTTCAAACGTGTCTAGCCTCTCCCAGATCCTGTCAGCCGTGCAGCCGCGCCTGTCGAGCCTGCTGTCGACGATGCAGCCGACCGTCTTCCTCGGCTCGGCCGCCGTCGTCATCGGTTTCGTCGCGCTCGGCGTGGGCTGGCCGGATACCGCACAACAGGTCTTTGGCGCGATCCAGTCGGCGATCCTGACCCACTTTGGCTGGTTCTATGTCCTGGGCGCCACCAGTCTGCTGCTGTTCGTGCTCTGGCTGTTGATCAGTCCTTATCGCACTATCCGGCTGGGCGGCGAAGACAGCGAGCCCGAGCTCAGTTATCTGTCCTGGTTCGCAATGATGTTCAGCGCCGGCATGGGCACGGGCCTGGTGTTCTGGGGCGTGGCCGAACCGGTGATGCACTGGAGCGATCCACCGTTCTCTAACGCCGCCGAAGGCGGGCCGGTGCGTGAGGCCCTACGACTGAGCTTCTTCCATTGGGGGCTGCACCCCTGGGCCGTCTATATCGTCTTCGGGCTCTCGATCGCCTACTTCCATTTCCGCCATGAGCTACCGCTGGCGCCGCGCTCATTGCTGTATCCGCTGATCGGCAAGCACATCCATGGGCCGATCGGTCACGCGGTCGACATCCTGGCCACCGTCGGGACCCTTTTCGGCGTCGCCACCTCGCTCGGCCTCGGCGCGATCCAGATCAACTCCGGCTTGACCCGGCTCTCCGGCCTGCCGCAGGCTGCAGCGGTCCAGGTCGTCATCATCGCGGTGATCACCGCGGTGGCGACGGTCTCGGTCGTCACAGGTGTCCATCGCGGCATCCGCCTGCTGTCGCGGTTCAATATCGGCCTCGCCGGCGTGCTGATGCTGTTCGTTTTCCTAGCCGGCCCGACGGTCTACCTGATCAAGCTCTTCATCTCGTCCACCGGCGCCTATCTGCAGCATTTCGTCAGTCAGAGCCTATGGCTGGACGTCCGGCCCGGGAGCGAGTGGCAGTTCGATTGGACCCTATTCTACTGGAGCTGGTGGATCTCCTGGTCGCCGTTCGTCGGCGTCTTCGTCGCCCGCATCTCGCGCGGCCGAACGGTCGGGGAATTTATCCTGGCGGTGCTGTTGGTGCCGGTCCTGCTGACCTTCCTTTGGCTGACCGTATTCGGCGGCACCGCGCTGCACAGCATCAGCTTCGGTGACAGCGGCATCGAGGCCGTGGTGCAGAGCAACGCCAGCGCCGGACTCTATGCAATGCTTGATCAGCTCCCCTGGCAGGCCCTGACATCGGTGCTGGCGACGCTGATGGTCGTGGTGTTCTTCGTCACCTCGTCCGACTCCGGCTCACTGGTTGACGACATGGTCACCTCCGGCGGCCATCCGCATCCGCCCAAGGCGCAGCGGATCTTCTGGGCCGTCGCCGAAGGCACGGTCGCAGCGACCTTGCTGCTCTCAGGCGGATTACAGGCCCTGCGCACGGCCTCGCTGACCTCCGGGCTACCGATGACGGCGTTCCTGCTGATCGCGAGCTGGGGCCTGCTGAAGGCGCTCAGGGCCGACGAGCAGGTCGCCGGTATCCCATCCCGCAAGGCCTTGCGCGACTGAGCCCGTCGGCATTGCACGACTGAGCCCGCCGCGCGCGACCGAACCATTCACTCCCCGATCCCCGGCGCACGTAAGCGCAGACCCGCTCCGGCATAGCCCTTGCGTTGATGAGATCGAGTTGGGCGAACCGCCCAACGGCAGACCAAGAGGAGGAATCGCATGACGTCCTATAGAGCAGTTAAACCACTCCTACTCTCACTCGCCGCCATCGCGCTGATCTTCGCCGCGCTGCTGCTCGTCGGTGCTGGCGACGCAGACCCTGCGGTCGAGGACGACGCCATCCTCACCGAAGGCCGTGGCGCGCACACCCTGCCCGAGGGCGATAAGCGGCAGGCGAATCAACCGTCGACGGGTGCTATGCCCCAGCAGGAATCCCCCCTCACCGGTACCGCTCCGCTCGATGAGGTGGCAGACCCGATCCGACCGTTCAGCGACCTCGACCTGGATCAAGACGGCGTGCTGACACCGAACGAGGCCCATGCCAGCCCGCGCATCGGCGACGACTGGCGCCGGATCGATACCAATAACGACGGCGTCATCGACCGCTCCGAGATGAACCTGATCGTGGAGCAGCCGCCGGAGACGGCCGAAGAAGCCAACCGCTAGGGCCATCAGCCTGAACAGAAAACGATCATCCGCACCCGCCAGGCGGAGGAGGCATCATGAATACCTACGTGCTGTCAACCAGCCAGATCCCGCGACGCAGCTTCGCGATCCCGCACCTGCCGTCGAATCAGCCGATCTCTTGGCTGCGCAGCGGCTTCGATGACCTGATGGCGGCGCCGATCACCGGCCTGCTCTACGGTGCCGCCGTCGCAGCGCTGGCGTTTCTGCTGGTCTCGCTGACGGTCGGCATCAATCGCTTCTTTTTCGTGCCATTCATCTTTGGTGGCTTCCTGATCATCGGCCCGATCCTCTCGGTCGGGCTGATGGCGATGGCGAAGCGCCGGGAGAAGCACCCGGATCGGCACCCGGATGAGCACCCGGATAGGCAACGGGAACAGCAGGGCGCAAAGGAGCCAGCCGACACCGTTCGACGCATCCTCGCGGTCAACACCTCGAGCCTCTCGCTCATGGGCCTGTTCCTGCTACTGGTCTTCATCAACTGGATCATGCTCTCGAACCTGCTCTTCGGCGGGGTCTTCCACGAGCTGATGCCGACCTACACCGAGGTGCGGCCGCTGCCGGTGCTATTCGGTCAGAGCTGGCCGTTCGCGCTGGTGTTCGGCGGCGTTGCGCTGGTGATGGCGGTGCTGGTGTTCCGGCTCACCGCCCTGGCACTGCCGATGCTGGTCGATCAGCGGGTGGATGCCTTCAACGCAGCCTTCGCAAGCTGGCGAGCCGTCGGCGACAACTGGCGGCCGATGACCCTTTGGGCGCTGCTGATCGCGGCGCTGACGACGCTCGGCATCCTGACCTACTTCGTCGGCCTGATCATCGTCACCCCCATCCTGGGCTATGCCAGCTGGCATGCCTACCGGGAGACCCTGATCCCGGAAGGGCAGACGTCTGAACGATGAAGGCATGGCGGGCCTGATCGCGGGCGAGGAACAGCGCATCCTGCTCGATCTCGCCGTCGCTTTCGCGATCGGCCTGCTGTTCGGGCTCGAGCGCGGCTGGCACGGACATGGCGCCCAGCAGCCCGGCGAAACCAAGAAACCGGCCGGGGTCCGCACCTTCGGCCTGATCGGCCTGCTCGGCGGCGCCGGCGGCGTGATCGCGCAGACGCTCTCACCGCTCGTCCTCGGCCTGATGTTCGTGGCGCTCGCCGCGATCGCAGTCGGCAGCTTCCTCTTCCATGTCCGCGAAACCGGCGAGACCGGCAGCACGACCCTGGTCGCCGAGCTGCTCGCGTTCGCCTTGGCCGCGCTGTCGACGCTTGGTCATCAAGCCGAGGCGGCATCGGCTGCCGTCGTCTCGACCCTGTTGCTCGGTTTCAAGCCCCAACTGCATCGCTGGCTGGCGCGCATCGATCAGGCGGAGCTACAGGCAACGCTCAAGCTGCTGCTGATCACGGTGGTACTGCTGCCGGTGCTGCCGGACCGCGGCTACGGGCCGGCCGAGGCGCTGAACCCTTATGAGCTCTGGTCCCTGGTCGTGCTGATCGCCGCGATCTCCTATGTTGGCTACTTCGCGGTGAAGATGTTGGGCGCCAATGCCGGGATCGCGCTGACCGGGCTCCTCGCCGGCCTCGCCTCCTCGACCGCGCTGACGCTGCAGCTAGCGCGCATCGGGCGCGCGCAGCGCGAGCGCGCCAACCTGCTCACCGCCGGCATCCTGATCGCCAATACGACCCTGTTTCCGCGGGTGCTGGTCATCATCGCCCTGCTGAAGCCCGCGCTGGCGCTGGCACTGACCCCGCCGCTGATCGGCATGACGCTGCTGACCCTGCTGCCGACCGCGTTGTTCTGGCTGCGCCGCGGCGCGCAGCTCGACGCCAACGCGCTGCAGGTCAGCAATCCACTCGCATTGGGTCAAGCGCTGCGCTTCGGGCTGCTGCTCGCAGCCGTCATGCTGGTCGCACGGATCAGCGCGAACCTGTTCGGCAGCGCCGGGCTGCTTGGCGTCGCCGCGATCTCCGGCATCGCCGACCTGAATGCGATCACCCTCTCGGTCGCACGCATGGACCCGACCGCGCTCGGCGAGCGCACCGCGGTGATCGCAATCCTGCTCGCGCTCGCGACCAATGCCCTGTTCAAGACCTCGCTCTGCGGGTTGATCGCCGGCCCGAGGCTGGCTTGGCGCGTTGGTCTGCCGCTCCTCGCCGCGCTCACGGCCGGCTTCGCGATGGTCCTATCGGATGTCGACTGGCAGCATTGGTCGGCGCTTTGGCTCGCCTGGATTGAGTTGCCGACCGCGGTATAGCCATTCCGCCTGATCGCCGGACAGAAAGCGCCGGAACAGTCAGCACCGATGGGCTCAGCTTGTCCGGAAACCAGGGCGAGTGACTATACCAGCGTTGCATGAGGATCAATAAGTAGTCTCGGGCATCGAGCCCGTTACCTGCCGCCACCTCCGCTCTGCGCTGATCTTGTTGCCGGTGCTTTCGCCGCCTATCGCAGACTGTGGCTGAGCATGAGCGATCAAGACCCGGTCGCTGTTAGAGTGCGAGACCGAGATGAGGTGCAACCGTCCCCACGGCGGGCTTTTGCGCGGATTGCTTGGCGAGCAAGCCCGGTGGAAGGCGCGCGCCTTTTGATAACACTCGAGCCAGCTCGGTTACTCAGGGTGGCCGATCACGGAGGCCGTTATGACCACTTGGATATCGCAATTCCATTTTCACCATACTGTTTTGGCGGCGCTGCTCGTCGCCGCGGCACCGCTGCTGTCCCCGAGCGCTGCAGCCCGCGACTCAGGACCTCAATCGATCCTGATCCTGGACGGCTCCGGAAGCATGTGGGGCCAGATCGACGGCGTCGCCAAGATCGAGATTGCACGCGATGCGATCGATCGCATGCTCGCCGACTGGCCGGCCGAGCGGGAGCTCGGCCTGATGGCTTACGGGCACCGTCGCGAGGGCGACTGCTCGGATATTGAGGTCCTCGCCGAGCCCGCGTCCGTGGATCGAGCCGCCTTCAACGCGATGACCGAAGCGGTGTCGCCGCGCGGCAAGACGCCGATCGGGGCCGCCGTCGAGCGCGCCGCGCAAACCCTTGCTGCCGATGACCGCCCGGCGACCGTCATCGTCGTCACCGATGGGCGTGAGACCTGTCAGGCCGACCTGTGCGAGCTCGGTGCAACCCTGGAGCAAAGCGGTGCCGCCTTCACTGCCCATGTAATCGGCTTCGATGTCGACGATGAAAGCGGCGAGCTCGCCTGCCTTGCGAGCGAGACCGGTGGGCGATTCATTGCGGCGTCCGATGCCGAGAGCCTCGCGAGCGCACTGCAGGTCGCGCGCGAGGAGACCGAGCCCGAGATGAGCCCGGCCCAGGTCGACGACTTCGAGCGCGACACGCTAGGCTCGAGCTGGCAGATCGTCAGGCCGGAGCCGTCCGCATTTCTGCTCGAGAACGGCGAGCTGCTGACGATGACAGTCGAGCCGGGGGCGATGGGCAGCGATGAGGCCGCCAACATCTTCCGCTGGGTCGGAGCCGAGCTGCCCGATGGCGACTTCGCGATCGCTGCCGACTTCACCGCCCGCATGGGCGAGGTCCAGACGCTCGGCGGTCGCCGCGCAGTGGTCCAGGTCGGCCGCTACCAGGACGCCGAGAACTACATCGCGGTGGAGATCGCGCGGCAGGGCAATTCGAACGATGACATGTGGCTACGGCTGCGCGTGGTGACTGGCGGCAGCGCAACCGTCGAAGAGGTCGAGATCGCCGGCGATGTGCGCGGCTATGATCTGGCCCAGATCCTCGACGACTTCGAGAACAAGGGGGCACGCCTGACGCTTGTCAAACGCGGGCGGGACTATATCGGCCGGCTGGAAACCCCGGGCTGGACCTTGCAGCCGGATGGGCCGGACAGCATCGAGACCGAACCCGTGACCGTGCTGCGCAGCCAGGGCGCCCCGGCGCTGTTCGCGGGCACGCGCGGTCCGGAGCAGACACTGGTGATGTTCGATCGCATCGAGCTGGCGCAGACCACGTCAGCGGCCGAATAGGGCGATTGCGGGTGCCAATGTTGTTGGTGACCAGCGGCTCGCCCTTCTTCGGCCCCTTAGGCGGCCTCGCCGGCACCGGCGTTAAGGCCGGTGTCGGCGGAGCGCGCGATAGACCTCGAGGGCTTTAAGGAAGCGGCCGACTGATCCGGCGTTCACGCGCCGACGTTCTTGTTCTCGATCCCGGGAGGTTCAGATGCTTCGTTTCTCGACCCATGCCGCCTCAGCAACCCTGCTGACCGCCATCATGGGGGGCGCACCGCTGCTGGCCTTGGCCGATGGCACCGTCCACTATGAGGCCGACGCCGGCCAGATGGGCCGCATGTCCATGACCGACCGCTGGCAGGGCGACGCCCTGCGCGTCGATATCGAGGGCATGGACGCCTTTATGCTGTTGAAGGATGACAGCGTCTATTCCATCACCGCCGCCGGCGGGCAGGTCATGGTCATCCCGATCAGCGATCTGGCCGGCATGCCCGGCGCCGCCGGGGCGAACGCCTCGGCGCCCAAGGCGGGGCCCGCGTTCCCGACCGAGATCGACGGCATGGAGCCCACTGGCGAGACCCGCTCGATCGCTGGTATCGAAGGCGAGGTCTATGCGATCCAATGGGTGGACAATCAGGGCAAGGCCCACACCAGCACCGCCGTGCTGACCGATGATCCGCGCCTGCTGGAGCACCAGGCTGTCAAGATGCGCTTTTCGCAGGCCGTCGCCGGGGAAGAGCCCAACCCCTTGATGGTCGAACTGGACCGCCGCAAGCTGGCGCCGCTGACCTTTGGCGACCGCTTCACCGTGGTCGAGGTGCGGGGCGACGCCGGGCCGGACGGGGATTTTGTGCTGCCGGCCAAGCCGATGGACCTGAAGGGCATGATGCAGGGCTTCGGCGCGCCATGAGGGAGACCGGCCGCGCAGCAAGCCTCGGGCTTGCTCTGGTGGTGTTGGGCGCAATCTCGTCGGCCGCGCGCCCGGCCGAGCCCGACAGCTGCCCCGCTACGCGGCCGCAGGCAGCGCCGGTGTGCTCGGTCGTGGGCATGCTCGAGGCCATCAATCCGCCGCGCGTCGGCGATGTATTCGGCAACCTCAACCCGGCCGCCTTCTCCGGCGGGGCCAACACCGGCTTGCTGCCGGGTCAGGCCAGCCTGATGCTCTCTGGCGCGGTTTCGGCCGGTGGCGCGGCCTGCGCCCGCCATCTGTCCGCGCGCCGCGTGGGCGGGACGCAGGGCGTTCCTGGCCTCGACCCCGGTATGGCCGAGTTCCTGGGCGAGATGGCGGGCGAGGACCTCGACATCCCAACCGCCGATGGCGGCACCCGCCGGGCCGTGTTCGAGGTCTTCAGCCCCAACGTCGTCGCCCTTCAGGGCGGCGGGCTGCATGGCCCGCTCAGCCTGCGGCATGGCGGCGTGGGCGGCTGGCCGCGCAACGCCGGCGCCCATCTGGTCATCGCCCTGACCGATGTCGGGCCGGGCGACCTGGAGGCCGGCGGAACCTATCAGGCGCGGGCGGTGCGTCCAGATGGCGAAGGCAATCCGGGTCGCCTTTATACCGCCTGGACGGGAGACATCCGCTGGGTGCCCTATGGCATTCCGAATACACCCCGGTTGGCGCGCGAACAGCGCATCGAAAAGCGGGCCTGTCGCGATCTGCGGCGCACCTATCTCAACTTGATGGATTCTGTCGGCGTGCCGCTGGAGGCCACCAAGGGGCGCGAAGCGCGGGACTGGCGCTGTGACATGAGTGGGGTCGCGCAGGCCGGCACGCGCACCGACGTTCGCGGCGGAGCCCTGAGCGGCACGGTCACCATTGAGCGCATCACCGAAACCGCCGTCATCGGGCGCTTCGTGCTGTCCGGGAAGGCCGAGCGGGATTGGACGCGCCGCCACTGGGATTACGAGGGCGGGCGCCTGCGCGGGGTCGATATCGTGGAGCGCCAGAACGACCCCCGCCCCATACAGGTCAGCGGACGCTTCGCCGCCCCCAACCTGCGCCGCATGGGCTATGCCATGGCGACGCGTGAGATCGCCCAGGCGCCCACCAGCGCGCACGCGGCCAGTCCGGGTCCGGCCGACCTGACCCTGATCGAGCACACCCCCGCACGGCGGGCGGTGAACGTCTCGTGGGAGCGTCCGGGCATTCGCCTGACCTTCAATCGGCCGCTGGACCCCATCTCGCTGCGGCCCGGCGCGGTGCGGTTGGAAACGGCCTATGGCGGCGAGAGCGGCGACGCCTCCATGCGCGCCGTGACCGCCAATCTTCGTCTCGTGGACGCGGAGACCATCGCCGTGGTGCCAGACGCCATTTTGCGCGACGGCGTGCGCTATCGCCTAACCGTCGCTGGCGGCGGCGCCGGCCCGCGCGGGCAGGAGGGCGCCACGCTGGCCGCCGACCGTGTGTTCGCGTTCGAGACCATGGTCGACCTGAACGACACCCAGAGCGTCGCCGGGCTGCCCTCGTTCCTGACGCCACGCGAAGGCATCGAAAGCAACACCATTCAGGTGGCGACCGACGTCCCGCTAGTGCGCCGCAAGCCGGCGGTCATCCGGGCCTACGTCAAATGGGCGCCAGACCCGGACATCGCGGAGGGCTGGGAGGTCACGAGCTTCCGCGCCCATGTCCGGGCGCGCAATGCCGACGACCGCGACGGCGCACTGCTGGCCCCGGCGATGCAAAACATGCGGATCAAGCGGCCCGACACCTATACGTCGCGCGAAACGCGGCTGGCCGAGAACACCGTCAACCTGGTCGGCTGGGAGCCCACCTATGAAGAGGCCAGCAGTGTCGTCGTCGAGGTCGAGCCCGTCCGCCAGTGCGGCACGCCGCGCGTCTTTTCTGGCATTGAGCCCCTGGACTGGCACCCGCTTGAGCGCGAGTTGAACGTCGGCTATCTGTTCGCCAAGGTCGGGCCCTGGCGCGACGCCGTGCCCACGACCATGCGCCAGGAGGGCGAGCGCGTCGCGCGTGAGGCCGAGGACTTCGCTTTGCAGAATTTTCCGGTTCAGGACGTCAACCTGAGCGATATGGGCGAGTTCACCGCCAGCCCCGATCTGCATGAAGAGCTTGCCGACGACATGCCAACGCTAGAGGCGAGCGATTTGCCGGATTTCTTGCGCGGGACAGACGGTTCGCTGTGCCCGCAAAAGAGCTGGACGGAAGAGCAGCTCTTCAGGTTCAACCTGGTCTTCGACGAACGCCGCGAGGTCGTGCGCGAGACGCTCTTGAAGGCCGTTCACGACGGTCTGGCACAAGCCGGCCTGAGCGCCGATTTCGACGCCGTGGTGGTGTTCATGCCCTACGAGTGGATCGGGCTTGGCGGGTTCGCCGCCTATGACCTGGGGCGCATCGTCGAGGGCGAAGTCCCAGACTTCTCCTACCCCACCATCGCCATGTCACTGACCCGGCCCGACAGCGGCAAGGCCGCCGTGCACAGGCTCGGCACGGTCACCCATGAGCTAGGACATGTCTTCGGCCTCGACCATATCCCGGCGGCTTCGGACGACGCCAAGACGGCAGCCGAACGCTGCCGCATGATGTGGGACAACCTGAACACCCACTTCGACGGAATCGAGGGCCTGCGGGTCGATGCCGACGGGGCCGGCGCCCTCAACAAGTCCGCCGAGGAGGGCAACGCCGAGCACCCGCGCGCCCTGCTGCCGCTGATGTATCCGCGCGGCCGACCCAAGGACGAACAGTTCATCACCCGCGACCATTATCAGTTCCTGCTGGAGACCATGGGGCCGATGGGGGCCGTCCAGCGCTGACCGCTGCCGCTTCCGGTGAAGGCCAAAATGCCCTACCCCATGCGGCGGTGTCATGGCAGCACCATCGCCGAGGGGCGAGCCTGCACGCCTTCGGTTTCAGCGTCGGTCTCATCTCCGGGTTCGTCTCCGGGTTCATCTCCGGGTTCGGCGGGGTCAAAATACCGCGTCATGTTGATTTCCGGCGTACGGCATAGGCTGGTAGAGCAACCGGAATCAAGGGTCACCAAAAGACCAGCGTCGCCATCCCGGCCAGGTAGAACAGCAGCACGGCAGCGCTCTCGAAGCCGATGTTCGCGACACCACGGCGCTCGCGCCGAATCAGGCCCAACAGCAGGAACGCGGTGAGCAGGATGGTGAGGCTGATCGTGAACAGCGGCTGGTCGCTGATCGCGTGATAGATCGAGCCTTCGCGATAGGCGACATCGGCGAACACCAGGAAGAGCACGTCGAAGGTATTGCCGCCGATGATGCCGCCGACGGCCAGGGTCAAGGCCCCTTGGCGCACCGCAGCGACCGCGGTCACGAGCTCCGGTAACGAGGTGGCCACTGCGGTGAACAGGCTGCCGATCAGGGTCTCGGACAGGCCGGTGTGGCGTACCAGCGCGATTCCGGAGAGGCCGACCGCCCAGCCGGCGACGCCGACGGTTGCCGCCAGGCCCAAGAACGTCAACCAGATCCGCCAGGCGCCGCGCGCACTGGTCGGGGCCTCGTCCGGCGAATCCTCCCGCGTCTGGGCGGTACGCACCGGCATCCATCCCGGGGCCTCCTTGGTCGCCGACGCGAGCTTCAGCCCGAACACATAGACCACCAGCACGACCACCGAGGCCGGATGCACGCCCCAAAGCGAGATCGCCGGACCGGTTGCGGCCAGCAGCGGCAGCGCCAACAGCGCGCAGAGCAGCGCGCCGTTGATCAGGTTGGTGACCGAGGCCGCCGCATGCTCGAGGTTCGCATGCCGGTAGACGCTGTCGGCGATGACCAGGAAGGCGGTCTGCGCGGCAATGCCGCCGACCGCGTTGCCGACCGCAAGGTCGGCCCGGCCGGCGAGGGCCGTGGTGATCGACGCGACCGCACCCGGCAGCGAGGTCGTCGCCCCCAGCAGGACCGCACCGAATACCGCTTCGCCGAGGCCGGTCAGGTCCGACAGCCGATCGGCGATCCAGGTCAACCGCGAGCCAGCAAGAGCGATGACCAGTGTGCCGACACCGAACAGCAGCAGCGTCAGCGACAGTGGCAGCTGTTCAGGGCTCACTGCTTCCTCGTCTGGGACGGCCGCAGGCGCGATGCGCTAACGCATCAGCGCCCAAGCCCGTCCCAACCCGTTCGGGTTGACGGCGACGATTCGACGGCGCCGCAGGCTGAAACGCTATTGCACCGACGCACCACGGCGCCGAATGCGCGACTGCGCTGAACCGATCGCGGTGGTGCCGGCAGTGATCGCATCAGGGCGCAGAGACCTCGAGCTCGCTCTTGACCCGCTCGACGCCGTAGAGCGACTTGGCAACACGCTTTGCCCGCATCTCGAATGCAGCGTCACTCATGGTACCGTCGAGCCGGACGATGCCATCGTCGACCTCGACCTGAATGGTCTCATCGGCGAGATCGGCGTCATGGGCCAGAGCGACCTGCAGGCGCTCCTTGAGCGTCTGATCATCCGGTGGCGCCGGCGCGTGGCCCTCGTCGAACGGGGCTAAGGCCGGGTCGATATAGAGCGCATTGACGACGCCGCCAACACCGGCGGTCTCGTCCGCGATGCGCCGCGCCCGATGGCTCTCGGCCATGGTCGAGACTGACCCCGAGAGGTTCACGATCCCGTTATTGACCTGAACCTCGAGGTCATAGGGCGCGAGCTTCGCGTCCCAGGCCAGGCGACGTCCGATGCGCTGCGCGAGGCGACGATCCTCCTCGACCGCAGAGATTGACGACTGCGCCGCCGAGTCCGCCGCTTTGGTCGCATCCGTCGCCGCATTGGACCCCGCCGTCTGCGCTGCCTCGCCCGCTAGCACTGTGGTGGGCGCCGCAGCGGCGAGCGCGGCACTCAGGACCAAAGGGACGGCCCGCGGCCGACCCCGCCACCCGTCTTGCTGCAGCCTACTCATCGCTGCAAGTCCGGGTTCTGATCGCCGAAGTCGCCATGCACATCGGTCTCTTCGGCGTAAGGTTCCGGCTGATTCTCGATATCCGGTGACAGCGGTTCGTTGCCTTCCACGACCTCCTCGGGATAGACCGCCGATCCGGCCGGGTCTGCCTTGCCAGCCCGCACATCTTCGGCCTGCTCACCGGCCTTTTGCAGCCGCTTGCCGCGGTCATCGACCAAATCAGGGTTCTCTTCCGCGAAGCCTTGATACTTCTCGGCTGCCTGCTCCCCGATCGGCTCGGCAGCGAAGGTGACGCCGGCAGCGAGCAGGATCGACGTCGCGACAGATGTCGCGACAGATGTCGCGACAGATAATGAAAGGAGCGATGTTGATTGTCTCATTGGGAAACCTCTCAGCGTTGATCTTTGTGAATACAACAGCTGCTGCGGCTGGACACCGCCTCAGCTGATAAGACCATCGAGCAAACAATGCGCCAGGATGGATAAGGGGCGCATCAAAAGGCGCAGCACTGGTCCCAGCATCGGGCATGGGCGCTGTTCGCGAGCCGGCATCTCAACACCGGAGTCCTATTTGAGTGGGTCAAATAACCCGACGTTTTGGCAAAAGCACCATTCCGGTAAGCTCCACTGCAGCCGCCGGCAACCTGCAGCCACCTTCGAGCACCAATCCCATCAATCTCGTTACGCTTGCATCCTTGGTTATCCGAGCACGCTCGGCGAGCCGCTGGGCTCCCTCCGCCAAGCGGGCGCCTCCATCCGACGCAGCGCCCTCTTTGGTCTATAACGTGCCCAAACTGAAGAGCGACGATACCGAATGGATGATCTAAGAGCGCCGCTGCGGCGCCTGCTACGACAGGCCCGATCGACCACCGGCCGCGTCGGCGCCTACGCCGGCCGTGGCACGCGTGGGCTGCATTATCTCTGGCATCTATTGGTCTGGTCGCGGATCTCGGCCGGACGCTCGGGGCTGTTGCCGATCGAGCTGCCAGCCGAGGTGTTGCGGCGCAAAGGGGTCAGGACCGCACCACCGCACCTTCGGATCAGCGGTCATCCAGAGGCCATTGCCTTCGGACGCGGCTTTGCCGAGGTCTATGCGCTGCTGTTCGCCAACCTGCAGCAGGCGGACCTGCTCTCACCAACCCGGCACGCGATCCCGGGCCCGGCCTTTCGCGGTGTCTATCTCTGGGATTCAGCGTTCATCGCCCAGATCTGGCGCTGGTGGGATGCGGATATCGCCACCGAGGTGCTGCGCGCCGTGATCGATCTGCGCGACGGCGACCGGCTCCAGCACGTGGTCACCGAGTTCCATCAGTCACGCTATACCCAACCGCCGCTGATCGCCTGGGCCGCCCTCCCGGTTATCGAGACGCTGCCAGAGGGGCGGCGCAGCGCGCTGCTCGAGGCCATCTACGAGCCGTTGCGGGATTATCAAACCTGGCTCGACTCACACCGCCGGCTCGCCGATGGGCTCTACTTCTGGGAGCACCCGTACGAGTCCGGCGTCGAGAACGCACCGCGCTTCAGCAATACCGACGAGAGCGCGCTGCGCGATACCCGCGCCATCGGCGCGACCGACCTCAGTAGCTATGTCGTGCTGCAGCTCGAGGCCCTCGCACAGATGGCACAGCGCCTCGGCCGCGAGCCGGATGCCGAGATCTTTCGAGCCAAGGCGGCCGCCCTGCGCCAACGGATCAACGAGCTGCTCTGGGATGAGCAGGCCGGTCTCTATCTGGACCGCGACGGCTCAGGCACACCGATCCGGGTCGCCACAATCGCGTCATTGATGCCGTTATGGGCTGGGGTTCCGGATCAGGCACAGGCGGCCCGGCTGGCGCGGCAACTGACCGATCCCGAGCGCTTCGGGACCCTTGTTCCGCTGCCCTCGGTCGCGCGTGACGAGCCGAGCTTCGAGAAGGACATGTGGCGCGGCCCGGTCTGGCTCAACACCGCCTATGCAGTCGTCCAGGGGCTGCTGCGCTACGATCTGCAGCGCCAGGCCGGCGAGCTCGCCTTTCGGCTCTGCCAGGCGGTCTATGGTGTGTTCGAGCGCGAGCAGCGCATCTACGAGTTCTATGACCCCGATACCCTGGATACCCAAGCGCTGCGCCGCAAGAACGGCAACTGGTGGAAAGAGCTGACCCTCGGCCGTGGACCGCAGCGGGATTTCGTCGGCTGGACCGGGCTGGTCAACAACCTCTTGCTCGAGGTGCTCCTCGGGATCGAGCGGGGACCGGAACCGGCGCAATGGACCCTCTGTCCGCGGCTGCCTCCTGCCGGCCGCGGGATGCAGCTCGACCTCGACCTGCCAGTGGATTCCGCTCCCGCCACCGGAGACCGGGCTGGCCGCCTGCCCATGGACCGGCTGCACATCCAGCTGCGAATGCTGGATGACGATTGCTTCGAGGGCTCGGTCAGGCAGCAGGGAAAGAGCACCCATTTCCACACGGGATTCGCCGAGCGTGTCCTGATCGACCCATCACTCGAGAAGGCCCAGCCATGCGCTACTGCGACCTGACCCTCGCCTATACCGAGACCAGCGGCGGCATCCGCACCTACATCGACCAGAAGCGCCGCTGGATCAGCGAGCACAGTGACGACGAGCATGTGCTGATCATCCCCGGCGAGCAGGACCGCGCGTCGCAAACCGGAAGGCTGCACACGATCGAGCTGCACAGCCCGATGATCCCCGGCTGCGAGCCGTATCGGTTCTTCTGGCGGCCGGCCAAGGTCCGCCACGCCCTCGAGCACAGTGCCCCGGACGTCGTCGAGCTCGGCAGCTTCTTCGTCGAGCCCTGGGCCGCCTTCCGTTACCGCGACGAATGCCGGCAGCACGGCGCGCACTGCCTGGTCTCGGCCTATTTCCATACCGACATCGCTCATGCCTACGTCGGCGCACCCTTGCGGCGTTTCCTCGTCGAGGGGGTCGAGGAGATCAGCGAGACCCTCGCCGGCTGGGGGCATCGCGTCAGCGAGGTCGTCGAGGACGGCGCCGAGGCGACCTTCGGCCAGATCTTCCGCCGCTGCGACCTGACGCTCGCGGCGACGGCGGCGCAGGCCACGCGCATCGCCGAGTACGGGGTCAGCGGCACCGAGGTCGTCCCGCTCGGCGTCGATCTGTCACAGTTCTCGCCCGAGCGGCGCAGCATCGATTGGCGGCGGCAGCAGGGGATTGGCGATGAGGACGTCTTGCTTCTCTTTTGCGGACGGCTCGATAGCGAGAAGGCGGTCAGCTTGCTCGTCGACGCCTTCGAGCGACTGCCGGATCAGCCGGTCTTTCACCTGATCCTGATGGGCGACGGGCCATTGCGCGAACAGCTCGAAGCGCGGGCCAAGCGGCTGCCGCAGCTGCGGGTGCTGCACTACGAACGTGACCGCGCGGCCTATGCTCGGGTCATGGCCTCGGCCGATGTCTATGTGACGGCCGGCCCTTACGAGACCTTTGGCCTGGCGGTGGTCGAGGCCCAGGCATCGGGGCTGCCGGTAGTCGGTGTCGACGCCGGCGCACTGCGCGAGCGGGTGGCGCCGGATCGCGGCCGGCTCGGGCCGGTCGGCGATGCCGAGGCCATGGCCGCCAATATCGTCGCCGTCACCTCAGAGCGCGAAACGCTCGGCGCTGCCGCACGGCAGCACGTGCTGGAGGCGGGCTATGGCTGGGACGCCACCTTCCAACGCCTGTTCAGGCTCTATCGGCGCGCGATGGAGCAGGCCATCAGCCAGCAAAAGGCGCGATCATCGGACCCTTCCCGCTGATCCCTGTTTCCGAAAACCGAAGGCGAATCCCATTGTGCTGGAGCGCAAGCTAGGCGGCACGCTGCGCCCCTGCAGCGCGATGCGCTTGCCGCAGGACGAATCGAGTCAAGGCCGAGTCGATGCAAAACCGCCGCCGCTGGCGAGGCAACGACGGCAGCCAGTCAGGACCGTCTGTTCAGGCTCGCCGAGTGAGGCTGTTCGACGGCTGACGAACAGCTGTAGAAACCCCCGGCCGACAAGCTCGGTCCAGGCGTTCTCAATAGCTCGGCCCGGGCGTCGCCTCCGCCACCCCCGCCTTGGTCCAGCCATTGAAGATCACGGTCTCCATTCCCCCGGCGGGGACGTTGACCTGCTCGACAAAGGTCTTCTCGAAACCATTCACTGAGACCTCGTAGCGCCCCGCCGGCAGCTTGGTTATCAGCCAAGGGCCGGTCGAGAAGGCCCGCAGAACCGGTGTCCCATCGAGCGTGGTGATGTTCACGGCCACATCGGCGAGGTAATTGCCATCGGCGACGGCGAACTCGAGCTTCAGGTTGTAGTCGTCGTACTCCTTCATCAGCTCCTCACGAGCCGACTCGCCGACACCGCCGCTCACCCAGGGCGTGCCGAGATAGGTCCCTTGGTCGCTCGGGTCCTCTTTCTCGGCCATCGTGGCTTCCGCAGCCGGCGCGAGGCCGGCACCGCCGAAGGCCATGACGATGGCGAGTACTGCTATGCGTCGGAATTGTTTGGTCATGCTTTGGCTCCTCCTGTTGACGTTGACGAAGTTGCTGGTCCAAAGATCTCGGAAATCGCTGACCGAACCGGCCGCCTCTTCTTGACGCGCAGCCCAACAGTCCTGAGCGAGCACGAGCCGCCGCGAGAAGGCAGATGCAGGCTCCGCCGGCGATCAGCGTCCCACGCCAGTTATCAGCAACAACCGTGCCTTGGCCCGGCGCAACGCACTTCCCAGTCTGATCGCATCGCGACCTGTCCAGATTCGGCGGTTGCCCCTGCAATCCTGCTCATGTGCAGCGACCAGCACGGCGCAGACCCCGCCGCTTCGACGATCGCACCCGCGCGCGACCGCCGGCGTACTCAGAAGCCCTGACAGAATGCCCTCTACAATCCAAGACTCAGCAGCGTGTGTAGACTAGGCGAGCATTTTGATAGGGCGGTTCAAGGTCACTCCGACCGTTAAGGATGGGGGCATGCCTCAGCGCAGGGGCATTTCGAACAGTCGCTGGGGCAAATGCCCCCGCACGCCCTCGGCGTCGTAGCGGGTCAGGTCCTTGTCCACCTCGAGCACGACGCTACGGGCGGTCTCGTCCGGCAGGCTCTTGCGCAGCAGGCCGAGGAAGGCCGGCGGCGCCACCAGTCCGAGCATCTCGAAGCGGTTCTCCTTCCTCGCTTGATCCAGGGTCTCGGCCAGCCATTTCGCGAAGCGCTGGGCCTCGACCTCGCCCGGATCGGTGCTCGGCTCGAGCGCGTGGCGCCCCTCCCCGCCCGAGTCGAACGCGCGTCCCGGCGCATCGGTGACCAGATCCTGATCCAGCAGCCGGTTCTCAGCATCGATGAAGTCGCGTTGCTCGGTCAGCGGCCCGGTTGGGCTGTCCGCGGTATAGAGCGCTGCACGCGCCTCATCGGCCACGACCAACCAGAGTTTTGAATGCGGCATCAGGAGCCTCCTGTCACTTCAAGCATGAGTCCGTAACCAAAGCAGAAAGCAGGCCAACACCAAGCGACGTAGCCGTCGAGGCTCGTAGATGATCGACCGTGCTCAGACATGCCTTCACGACTGGGACCACAGGAGCGCCTGAGCGAGGAGCAGGGTGATCCGCTGCTATCGGCGCTAAGCGTGCGTCTGCGGAATCAGGATCACATCGGGTGCGTGGCTGGCCCGACTTCGACTACGGAGTAATCAGCCCGAATTGGCCTGCTCTTGCGGCTCAGACGCACGAATGAGCCCAGCCACTTCCCAGTCGGCGCCTGGCTCCGGTTGGTCGACCCCACCGAATGGAAAGACGCGGCCCTGCGGATCGACCGCGAATAAGGGGGTCACCCGGTCGCCGTGCTCCGCGAGATAGTCCTCCCAGGCGAAGGCCGCAGTCAGCCCGGTGATGCGGATCTCGGCACCCTGTCCAAGCAGACTCGCGAGCTTGGCATAGGTGACCTTTTCGCCAAAGAGTGTCTGGTCGCGTCGATGACGGCGGCGGATCTCGGCGGGTAAGCGCAAGTCGCGCTCGCCGGGCGGCAGCCGATAGACCTTGTTGCGGCCGAAGACCTTGCCGAACTCGAGGCTGGTCAGGGTATTCAGATCCGTTCTCGGCGAGAGGGCAAACAAGAGCCCAAGGCCGGTGAGCTCGAGGTGATGCTCGGCATGCTCGGAGCTCGGGTTGCCGTAATAGGTCGGCAGGCCCTGCAGCCGTGCCTCGGCGACGTGATCCCAGTTGGGATCGGCGAGCAGCACCGGGAGCTCCAGCCGCTGCAAGGCAGCGCCGATGGCGCGGGCGACCGGGTTGGCGCCGACGATCAACACGCCGCGCGGCGGTGGCTCGCTGACGCCAAGCGCATTGGCGAGCGGCTTGGCAGTCGCGCTCTGTAGGATCACGGTGAACAGGATCACCAGAAAGGTCAGCGGTACCAGGGCCTCGGCGCCGGGATAGCCGGCCTCCTCGAGGCGCAGTGCAAACAGGGCGGAGACCGCGGCCGCAACGATCCCGCGCGGAGCGATCCAGCCGAGCAGCGCACGCTCGGACCAGGACAGCGATGTGCCCAGGGTGCTGGCAAGCACCGCCAACGGCCGGCCGAGCAGCTGCATCCCGAGTAGCAGTGCCAGGACGCCCCAGCCGAGCGCCGGGATCGCTGCGGGCTCCAGACGCGCCGCCAGCAGCACGAACAGTCCGGAGATCAGCATCAGACTGAGGTTCTCCTTGAACGGCAGGATGTCGTCCAAGGGCACCCGTTTCATGTTTGCCAGCCAGATCCCCATCACCGTGACCGCGAGCAGGCCGGATTCGGCATGGATCTGGTTCGCGAGATGAAACACGGTAATCGCCGCGACCAGCGTGCCCAGGCTGTGCAGGTAAGCGGGCAGCCAATAGCGGCGCAGAACCACCCCGGTCACCCAACCGGCGGCGGCACCAATGACGGTGCCTTCAACGAGCAGCAACGTGAAGGTCAGCAAGGAGGCGCTCAGGCTGGCGCCTTCTCCGGTGCTGAGCAGGAACTCAAAGACCAGGACCGCGATCAGCGCCCCGATCGGGTCGATCACAATCCCTTCCCAGCGCAGCACACGCGCCACGCGTTGGTTGGGGCGCACGCTGCGCAGCAGCGGGCCGATCACGGTGGGTCCGGTGACGACGGTGATGGCGCCCAAGAGCACGGCGAGCTCGAGCGAGAGATCGATGAAGAACCAGGCGAGGGCCGTGGTGCTGGCCCAAGTGATCATCACCCCGAGCGTCAACAGCCGTCGCACCGGCGCTTCCAGCCCGCGCACCTCGCGCAGGCGCAGGGTCAGCCCGCCCTCGAACAGGATGATCGCGACCGCCAGCGAGACGATCGGAAACAGGAGATCGCCGAATAAGGCATCCGGGTGCAGCCAATCGGTCAGCGGGCCGGCGACGATGCCGGCGGCGAGCAAGAAGACGATGGCCGGCAGGCGCACGCGCCAGGCCAGCCAGTGCGCCGCCAGCGACAGCACACCGATGCCGACCAACAGATTGGCCGCTTGATGCGACATGAAGAGTGTTCCGCGCTTCCTTTCGCTCAGGCGATGGTCGCGCGTTTACCGGGGACGTAGGTCCAGTTCTTGACGCTCATTGGCGGTCAATCTTCATTGTGATTCAGAAGACCGAGCCATGCGGCAACGCTCCGGCGCGTCGATGGAGGTCGCATTGGGAAACATGCTCAACCAAGGGATGCGAAGGCCATAGCCATTGAGATCGACGGCCTCTTGGGGGCAGTTTTCACTCACTCTGCGGGCAATGGATTGCAGCCGAGCAGCATCGAACTTGAAATAAGGCGGCATAAAGCCGGCGTCCTCGTTCCTGAAGATCAAGGTGTCTGACGTGCCGGCCTTGACCGTTTCGATGCGGTATTGGACATTGCGGCCATCGCCGGTCGCGCCGGTAATCTGTACCTCCCAGGATTTCGGGCCCCAGCGCAGATACAAAAAGCCGAAAACCAGTACGAGGAGGATCACGAGGCCGAGTTTCAGGTTCCGTTTCATGAAGGGCAATACCTGCTGAGTCGGGGTGTTGGAGAAGCGATTCGCAAGAGCCGTTGGCATTGATCGGCGGCCGTGCCCCGCAATGCGCGGGGCGAGTGCTCCTCGGCCGGGGAGCCGGCGGCGATGACTACTCGGGGGCGTTCGTGTCGGATGACGAACCGCTGGACTCCCAAGCCTTGACGACCTCCTCGTAGGCCGCCGCGAAGCCGGCCTTGAGCTCATCCCAGGCGCTGTCCATACCCGACTCAAGCGAGCCGTAGCGCTCGCCAAGCGCGTTGCGCGTGTCCCGTAATTGGGCCAGTGAGGCCTTCGCTTGCTCGCGTGCGCTCGTGCTCATGTCGGCCCACTGCTCGCGCAGCGTCTCCTCGCGCGCATCGATCTCTTGGTCGAGGTGCGCCATCGCTTCCCGTGCTGCGCTCAGGGCCTGGTCGCGCTCCTGCGCCGAATACTCGGCGAGCGCTTGCATTGCCTCTGTGGCCTCCTCTTGGACCTGATCCGCGCTCATGCTCGCGGCGTCACCCTCGTTGGCCGCGAAGGCGAACGCCGGAGCGACGAGACCGCCCGCCAATAACATCGCAAACAGCTGGTGTTTCAGTGACATCGTTAGGGTCTCTTATTGATTGTTGTGCTGAGTGTCGTGCTGGGGTGATCGTGCGAACGTTACTTGAAGCGGGCAACGGCGTCGCTGAGCGAGGCAGAGAGCTTGTTCCAGGCGTCCTCGGCACCGGCCTTCATGTCCTCCCAGGCATCATCACCGGCTGACTGAAGCTCCTCGAGCTTCTGCTTTGCCTCGTCTTGACGCGACTGTAGCTCGTCAATGGTCTCTTGATACTGGATCTTGGCATCCGCGCTGGCCTCGTTCGCCTTCGCGCGGAGCTTGTCAATCTCGGAGTCCCATTGGTCGAGCTGGGCCTTGAGCTTGTCGATGTAGGCGTCTTTATCGTTCACTGTTGGTTGTTCCTGGTGGGGTGGTTGAGCCTTCATACTCAGCAGGTTTACGGTCCCCGCTTGATGAGCCGTTTCGCTGGCCGCGGCAGTAGGGCTGCAGAGGCGATCCAGCCCGGCGAATATAGCGTCATCTGCAGAGAGGGGCTATTACATTTGCTTTGCTCAGGCGTCGCGCTAACCACGGATGATGGTATGAACGAGCTGCAGCTTATCCTGGATTGTGTGTGTGGGGGGAGGTGGGGGGAAGACAAAGGGGTAGGCATCTGCCTGCCCCAGGTCACCGAGGGAATCGAACGCGAGCCCATGTTCGGGCGACTGCTGTTTGCTCATAGGTGCAAGGCCGAGGCGGAGCAGGCTGTCCATGAGTCGATTCTTTTTGAATCGAGAGCTCGCTAATACGTCGTTTGCTCGCGAGCAAGCTCGATGCGGTCACGGCCGGCCTGTTTCGCGCGGTACAGCGCGCTATCGGCGCGCCCGATGGCCTCGCCGAGCGGGTCGTCGGCGGCGACCTCGACAGCACCGATGGAGATCGTCTGGATGATCTGGTGCTCAGCATCACCCATCTCGCTTGAGCCGGCTTGGACGCGCAGCCGCTCAAGCACGGGGGCGGCGGCATCGAGCGGCGTTTCGGGCAGCAGCACCAGGAATTCTTCGCCGCCATAGCGATAGACGGCATCGCGCGGACGCAGACTCGCGATCAAGCGCTCGGCCAGGGTCTCGAGCACGCGATCACCGAACGCGTGCCCGTAGGTATCGTTGACCGGTTTGAAGTGATCGGCATCGATCATGGCGATGGTGAAGCAGCGCCCTGTTCGCCGGGCCTGGGCCTGCTCGCGCTCGAAATCGCGCTCCATGGCGACCCGGTTCAGCAGTCCAGTGAGCTCATCGACGTCGGTGAGGGACGCCGTGATGCCTGCCGCGAGGCGGTCCGCCACCCGATCGAAGTTGTGCATCTCACGCAGCAGTTGCGCGACTTGCTCGGCGGATGGTGACTGGTCACCAGCTGCCCTCAAAGCCTCTTGGGCGCGCTTGCTTAGCCGATCTTGCGCCCGCAGGAGCTTGTGGTAGGCACCGTGCGAGGCGATCAGTTCAGGGGGCCGGCTGGACAAGAAGGCCCGGAAATCAAGCTCCTCGACGTCGTCAGAATCGTGGAAAGGCTCGATCTCGGAGGTTGGAAACTGCAGGCGAAAGAGCAGATGGAGTCGCGCTTTATGCTGCATCAGCAAGGCGAGCCGCAGATTGGCGTGGAACTGTTGCAGCGCGTCGCTTTCAAGATCCTCGGCGATGGGTTTGGTCATCTGGGCTTCGCTTGCTTGCAGCTCCAATCACTGATTGGTCGCGGTGGCCTGCCTAGAGGCATGCAGTGGTTCGACTCGAGAGCAGATCATCGCCCTTGTTGACCATCACCTGGATGCGGGTGTCGCCCTGCCCTCGGCTGACAGGTTCCAGCACCTCGGGCTTGGGAACGAAGGCGACGCAACCGGGCTCGAAGGCGCGGGTGAAGACGTGCGCCGCGACGTTCCACTTGCCCTGGCGGCCGAGCGGGGCGGGCTTGCGACCGAGCGCGAGGTCCACAACCACCGACAGATGCGACACGCCATGGACCTTTAAGAATCGGTCAGTCCGCATCCGGGTGATCGCCCATCTCGGCCAGCGTCAGGGCCGGACGCAAGTCGGACCCGGCCGCTTGCGGCAAGGTCGCCAGCATCTGCTGATTGAACTTGTCGAGGCCGACGACTGGGCGTTTCACGGACATGACATTACCCTTGGCGGTGATCGATTCGCCTCCAGCGCTCCCGATGTGCCTTGTCCGCGCGTTCGCGTCTGGGTTCGGCTCATGGTGCCACGATGGTCCTACGCCGGCGGCGCCTGATTGGCGCGAGATTGAGGCATGCACAGGCGGTACATTCTACTATGTGCCTAGCCGCTGCAGTCCATCAGGTATCAGGGCGCCACGCCGCGGGTGAGTGTCGCATGGCCGCTGCTCGCGCCAAAGCCCAGTCGAGGCGCATCTTCGACCGTGAACCGCCTCTCGCAAACTATCGCGGCGCGCAGTGATGGCTTAGGCTTGCGTCTTCGCTAGCAGTTGTCGAAGAGGCCATGGACGATTACGAAGGCAACCCCGATCCGGAAGCGGTCGGTTTTCGCTATGAGGGCTATTCCTCGAGCGCGCGCTATGTCTTGGACCAAGGCCCGTATCAGGCTAAGGACCATTGGGTCCTTGAGGTCGCTGATACCGGGCCCGGCATCCAGGATGTGAGCGGCTCGACGGTGGCGCGAGAGCTTGACCGGGCGGACCGAGTCCAGAGTCTACCCCAGCCGAAGACCACCCTGTCTTATACCGGGGAAGGGATCGGCCTGACCATCGTCAAACGCCTCTGCGAGATCCTGGATGCGGAGATCTCGCTGTCATCCAGGCCTGCAAAGGGCTCCACCTTCCGCGTCGAACTGCCAGAGGCCCCGGGACGCCATCATCCCGTGCCGACCGGCATTCGACCCCCAAACGCACCATGAGTGGGCTGATAGCCCGAAGTCGCATGGATTTTGAATCATGAAGCAATCGCTCAGCAGGCTCGGCGAGATCCTCCTGGAGGAAGGTCTCATCAGCGAAGAGGATCTCGCCGAAGCGAAGAAGGTCCAAAGCCAATCGCAGGAGTACAAGCCCATCGGACGGGTACTCGTCGAGTTGAACGCGATCACGCCAAGGCAGCTCAACTACATCCTGGACCGCTTCAGCAAGCGCCCGAATCTCGGAGCCATCCTGAAGAAGTCCGGATTCGTCACCGACAAGGACATCGAGACCGCGTTGCAGCGCCAAAAGGAAACCGGCCAGCGCCTGGGTGAATGCCTGCTGGAGCTCAAGATCATCTCGGAACGGGACCTTCGCAAGGCGCTCTGCGCCCAGCTGAACATCCCCTTCGTCGATCTGGACAAGATCTCGCTTGACGCTTCGCTCTCGAAGCTGATCAACAAGAAATATTGCGAAAACCGAAACCTGGTACCGATCGGGAAGATGGGCTCGACCCTGACCCTGGCGATGGACGACCCGACCGATAATGACGTCATCGATGAGCTGAGCGCATTCACCGGACTGAAGATCAACGTCATTACCTCCACCAGTGATGCGATTCGGCGCGCCTTCTTCCGCCTCCACGGCGATCCGAATCACGAAGAGCCCGAGCCGTCCAAGGTCTTCCGGGTTACCGATGACAAGCCAGACCAGCAGGACAGCAGCGGACCCGTCAGCTCCGAAGAGCTCAAACGCGCTGATGCGATCGTCAGCGAGATCATCAAGGTCGGGATGAAGAACACGGCATCGGATATCCATATCGAGAGCCATGAGCAACGGATCGCTGTCCGCTACCGCGTCGACGGCGTGCTGACCGAGCTACCGCTCGGCTCCCTGGAAGGGAGGATGCAGGGGCTGAAGCGCCAGATCATCTCCCGGATCAAGATCATGGGAAAGCTCGACATCGCCGAGAAGCGCCGTCCCCAGGACGGCAGCTTCAGCGCAGTCTTGGAAAGCGGCGATCAGGGCGCCCGCGCGGATTTCCGTATCTCGGTCGTGCCAGGCTATTACGGTGAGAACATCGTGCTGCGTATCCTGGATTCCAGGCGGGCGCCGCAATCCATCGATGAGCTCGGATTCTCATCCAATATCGAGGCCTCATTGAAGGTGCTGCTGCGGCGAAATACCGGCATCCTGCTCGTCGCAGGCCCCACCGGTTCCGGAAAGAGCACCACGCTCTACGGCGCGCTGATGAGCAGTTACCGGCCCGGGATCAAGATCCTGACGGCCGAGGACCCGGTCGAATACGTCTACGACGGCATCACCCAGTGCCAGGTCAACACCTCGATCGGCAACAGCTTCGCTCAGTACATCCGGTCGTTCCTGAGACAAGACCCCGAGGTCATCCTGGTCGGCGAGATACGTGACGGCGAAACAGCGGAGATGGCCTTCCGAGCGGCGCAAACCGGCCATCTGGTGTTGAGTACGCTGCACACCAACGATGCCGTTGGCACCATCCCCCGCTTGTTGGGCCTTGGGGTCGATCCCGGTGTCATCGCCTCGTCGCTGGTCGGCGTGGTCGCACAACGCTTGGTCAGAAAGGTCTGCCCCGAGTGCAAGACCGAGGTGCAGCCCGACGCAGACCTCCTGAAGGAGTTCTTCGGCGCGCCGCCAAAGGGTATCCGCTGGGTCGCCGGTGCCAAGTGCGCCCATTGCAACAATACCGGTTATAAAGGCCGGGTCGCCGTCGCCGAGCTCTGGGCTCCGGAAGAACGGGACCTGTTCGGTATCAGCAACAGCGCCGATATCGATGAGCTGCGTGAGACGATCCGTCGCAGCACACGCTCGGTGCTGATGGCGCAGGATGCGATCGCTAAGCTCAAGGCCGAGGAGACGACACTGGACGAGCTCTCCCGCGCGATGCCGTTCTCGGCGATCTATGAATTCCGCCGCCTGCTCGGCGGTGCCTCAACGCCCGGTTGAGGGCAGCACCGATTTTAGCGCCTCCCGGCCAGCGGGCTTCAGTAGATGATCGTCGAACAAGGCCGCGTCCTCGCCCAGCGAGCTGGCCGCATAACCTGAGACCGCAACCAGCTTCAGCGCGGCGCGCTCGGGCATCGCGGCGAGCCGCCGCGCGACCTCGATCCCATCCATCTCAGGCAGGCCGATATCCAGCAGCACCAGGTTCGGCGGCTCTTCATGGATCGCGGCCAACGCCGCTTCACCAGTGCTCACGCCGGAGGCCTCGTAGCCCATCGCGTTGAGGAGCATGATCGCCGAGTCCAGGACCTCGGTATTGTCATCGACGACCAACACCCGTAGCCCTTGCGCGGCGCCCTCGTCCGTCGGCGCACCGCCGCTAGACCGCTGCTCACGGCACTGATTGCCGTGCCGTTTATCGGCTCGCGTCTCGTCCGTCGGCGCACCAGCGCTCGACCGCTGCTCCGGCTCCGCTCGCCCGAGCGGCTCGCTCGCATTGATCGCGGCTAGCGGCAGATGGACCCGAAAGGTGCTGCCGCGCTGCAGCCCGTCACTCTGCGCCTCGACGCTGCCGCCATGCAGCTCGACCAGCTGCTTGACGAGGGTCAGGCCGAGCCCCAAGCCGCCGTCCGCACGATCCAGCGAGCGCGGACCCTGGCTGAAGGCATCGAACAGCCATTGCACCGCCTCGGGCTCCATCCCGCGACCATCGTCCTGGACGCACACCTGCGCGGCCTGCTGGTCGGTCCTGAGCCGGACCAGGATATGGCCGCCGTCATCGGTGTACTTGGCCGCGTTGTGCAGCAGATTGCTGAAGACCTGGACCAGACGCGTCTCATCGGCATCCACTGGCACCGGCGCATCGGGAAGCTCAACCTCGACCCGGTGCCGACGCTCCTGAATGGTCGCGTCCATCGCCTGCAACGATTCCTGCAGCAGCTCGCGCAGGTCCCTCGGCGCCCTGATCAGCTCGATCGCACCGCGGTTGATCCGGGCGACATCGAGCAGATCATGGACCAGCCGCTCGATATGGCGAACCTGGCGGTCGATCAGCTCCAGCGCCTTGCGCTGGGTCGCCTCATCGGCTTGTGCAAGTGCAAGCCGGTCCAGCGCATTGCGCACCGGCGCCAGCGGATTGCGCAACTCGTGGCCAAGCATCGAGAGGAACTCGTTCTTGCGTTGGTCGAGCTCCTCGAGGCGCCGAGCCTGCTCACGCAGACTGGCCTCGAGCTTCTGATGCTCGGTGACGTCCAGCGCCAGCGAGAGCACCGAGACCAGATGGCCATCCGGGTCGCGCAGCACCGAGTTGCACCATTCACACCAGCGCTCACCGCCGTCCTTGACTCGGTTCTGATAGAGGCCGCGGTTGCGCTCGGCCTCGCGCGTGAACAGCCGAGATAGCATCGCCACCACCTCAGCCCGGTCTTGTTCCAGGAACAGGCCCAGCTCATCGAGTGAGCGGGACATCGCCTCGGCCTCGGTCCACCCGAACAGACGCTCAGCCGCGGGCGACCAGCGCAGGATGCATTGACGCTCGTCCCATTCCAGGGCGGCTACCGGCGAGTTCTCGATGTGCGTCTTGAGCCGCTCTAGGGTCTGCCGGTAGCGGCGCTCGGCCGCCTTCAGTGAGCTCACATCGGTCAGGATGCCAATCGAGCCCGAGACGGCGCCCTGTTCGTCGAACAAGGGCGCGGCCGCCACCACTACCTCCTTGATCGCGCCATCATCCAGCAGGATCTCGATCTCGATCCCGTTCACGGGTTCGCCAGTCCGCGCGGCGACCTGCATCGGCAGCTCATCGGCCGCAAGGGCGCGTCCCCGCTGCCGCACCCGGTAGCTCAGCGCCGCCGCATCAGCGCGCGAGAGCGACGGATTCGCATGATGCGGCAGGCTGAGTAGACGGGCTGCGGCATCATTCATCGCAATCGACTCGCATGCCGGGTCCCGCGCGACGAAGATGCCGGCCGGGGCCGCATCAAACAGCGCCTGCAACTCGTTTGCATGGGCGCGGTTCTCGGCATTGAGGCGCTCGATCGCCTGCTGACTGCGGTGGCGCTCGGTCAGATCGCTGACCAGGGCGAACACCCCGATGATCTCGCCGTTTTCGCGTCGATCGGGGATATAGATCACATGGCAGTAGCGTTGCCCAGCCCCGCGATAGGGCAGCCAGCTATCGAACCGGACTGTCTCACCAGCCAGCGCCCGCTCCAGTTCCCCGCGCACGATACCGAAGGTCTCTTCTCCGACGAGATCCGCGACCGCCGTGCCCACTAGCGACTCCGGCGAGACCCCAAACCAGTCCGCGTAGGCCGCATTATTGAAGGTGTAGCGCAGCTCGGGATTGACCCGGGCGATCAGCGTCGGCATCGCATCGGCGATGCGGCGCAGCGCGGCCTCACTCTCGGCCAGCGCGAGCTCGGCCTGCTTGCGCGCGGTCATCTCGGTAAAGGTGACCACGACGCCGCTGATCGGCACCCGCTCGGTGCGATACGGATGCAGCCGCCGCAGGTACCAGTCGCCGGAGTCGCTCTGGATCTCGCGCGCCGGCCGCTCTCCGCCAGCGAGCACCGCCTGCGCATCATCGACCAGCTGCGGGTCGTCGACGCTGCGAACGATATCGG
Organism: Gammaproteobacteria bacterium; assembly: GCA_009908845.1. Taxonomy (GTDB): domain Bacteria; phylum Pseudomonadota; class Gammaproteobacteria; order Chromatiales; family Chromatiaceae; genus Lamprobacter. The sequence continues at coordinate 7,409 of JAAAOQ010000069.1, read as the reverse complement.
TGATCGGCCGGCCGATATCGGACGGGATCAACCGCATCAGCCGGGTCGCGACCGGGGTATAGCGGCGCACCCGCAGCCCCTGGTCGAGGAACAGGGTTGCGATATCGGTGCTAAACAGCAGGTTGGTGACGTCGTCATTGGTCTGCTCCAGCTCCTGGATCTTGACCTCGAGCTGATTGTTCAGCGTGGTCAGCTCTTGATTCAGTGACTGCAGCTCCTCTTTGGAGGTCTCCAGCTCCTGGTTGCTCGATTGGAGCTCCTCGTTCATCGACATGACCTCCTGATTAGAGGCTGTCAGCTCCTCGTTGGCCGCCTCTGACTCCTCGATCGTCGTCATCAGCTCTTGCCGGGTGGATTCGAGCTCCTGCTCGAGCGCTTCCACCTGATCGGCTTCACCGGCGGCGGCGACGCGGGTGTCGGATTCGGCCCGTCGCGCCAAGGCCTCGAAGGTGATGAGGCGCTCGACACGGTCCGAATCGGGCTCGCTGAGCGGCGTGACCCTGATCCGCACCGGCTCCCAGTCGTCGCCGCGTCGCATCTTGGCGTCCTCGGCCACTGGCTCGCCGCGCGCCGCTGCGCCGCGCAACGCGGCGCGCAGCTTCGCCTGCAGGGCCTCGTCCACCAGCCTCAGCACATCGTTGCTGGGATCGCCCGGCCCCAGCCGGAGATAGCGGCGAACGTCACCGTGATAGTAGAGGACCTCGCCTTGGTCATCGACCAGCACCGCGGGCGGCGTGAAGTGATCCAGCAAGGTCTTCTCGATCCGGGGACCGTAGCCGATCGGCTGGCGTCGCGAGCGGCTACTAGCCTGACCCCCACGCGAGAGCGCCGTATGACGCCCGCCGTCGGCGAACGCCACTGACCGCCGGACGTCAACGTTACGGCGCTTATAGATGCGCCAGCGGCTGGACAGGGGCCGGAACAGCCGTTCCTGACCAGCAATGTTCTCCGCTGATCCGAGCAACAGATAACCGCCGTCGCGCAGCGCAAAATGGAAACCTCGGATCAAGCGCTGTTGGTAATCGCCATCGACATAGATCAGCAGATTACGGCAGCTGATCAGATCGATATTCGAGAACGGCGGATCAGCGAGCAAATCCTGGGGCGCGACGATCACGCGCTCGCGCACGAACTTCTTGACCCGGTACCGCTCGCCTTCGCGGTTGAAGAAGCGTTCCAGCCGTGCGGGATCGACGTCCGCAACCAGGCTCTCCGGATAGCAGGCGTCGCGCGCGACCTCCAGAGCGTCACGATCCACGTCGGTCGCAAAGACCAGGATCTGATCCCGGCGCCCGGCCGCCTCGAGCGCCTCGATCAAGAGCATTGCGAGGGTGTACGCCTCTTCGCCCGTAGCACAGCCCGGCACCCAAGCCCGCAGCGGCTCATCCTGACCGTGCCGGCTGAGGAGGTCCGGGAGCACCTTGTTCGCAAGCTCATCCCAGGCTTCGGCATTGCGAAAGAACGAGGTCACGCTGATAAGCAGGTCTTTGGTCAGCGCCAGGAGCTCATCGTCATCCTCGCTCAGGAGCCGCACGTAGTCATCGAGCGCCTGGATCTGTTTCAGCGCCATTCGCCGTAGCACGCGCCGGCGCAATGTGCCAGGCTTATACCAGCTCAGATCATGCCCTTGACGGGCGCGGATCAACGCGACGATGTGCTGAACCGCCAGCTCGTCCGACGCATTTCCCGGCAGCCCGATGCCTCCAAGGCGCAAGTGCTCGAGGTAGGCCGCGAGGGTGGCGGGCATCTCTGCGACCGGCAGCACATAGTCGACCTGACCGGTGCCGATGGCACTTCGGGGCATCCCGTCATGCGCCGCATCACTCGGTTCTTGCGCCATCAGCATGCCACCGCGGATCTTGAGCAGGCCGACCCCAGCGGTTCCATCGCTGCCGGTACCGGAGAGCACGATGCCGATCGCCCATTCCTGCTGGTCCTCGGCCAGCGAGCTGAAGAAATCATCAATCGGCATCCGCAGTCCGCGTCGCGCGCGCGGCTCGGTCAGACGCAGCATGCCCCCGTCGATCGTCAGCGCTGTATTGGGCGGGATCACATGCAGCCGATCGGGCAGTACCGGCATCTCGTCCTTGACCTGCACCACGGGCAGCGCGGTCGAGCGGGCGACCAGATCGCTCATCATGCTCTTATGCTCGGGATGCAGATGCTGCACGAGCACAAAGCCAGCGCCGAGATCAGCGGGCATCGCCTCGAACAGCCCCCGCACGGCCTCCAGTCCGCCGGCCGAGGCACCGATCCCGACGATCGGGAAGCGCTGTGGGTTCGTCGTCGTATCGGCGTTCACGCGTTCCTCCAGCCCGGTCCGTTTGATCCAGCCCAGCTTGGCATAGTCGCGCGCTCAACGAGGCCGAGGCAAGTTCGGCTGCACAGGCAAACGCGGCAAGCAGTAGCCCTGACAGCGGGCGGACCGGGCAGCGGACGGACCGGGCAGCCGGCGAACCGGGCAGTCGGCGCCGACACATCGCCGAACCGATCAGCGCTCGCGGGGAACTGGCGCCTGCCCGAACAGCAGCGGCCCTCAGTGGGCGCCGAGGCCCTCCCGGATCAGGCGCCGTGATCGTTTAAGCCACCGGAAATGAGGTTCCTGAACGCAATCTGCATGGTCGCGAAGAGGTCCTTGGCAGCCGCACCGGCCTTGATCATCGCGGGGCCCACCTGCTGCAACTGGAACAAAGGCAGCAAGGTAAAAGCATGATTATAAACCCTTAATTCTGTCACTATTGACGGCGATGCCAGGTATTGGACCAGGCGATGATCGAGGCCGCCACTCCGATGCGGTTCATGCGACAGCGTCCAGCGAGCGCGCCCGAGCAGTCCGTGACGCGCGTCACATCATGCCTGAACAGTATTCCACTACCCGGATTATGGAGATTACCATAGCCGCCAACGAGCCAATCATGGAGAGACAAGAGCTCATTCATCACCACGATCATTAGCAGGCCGCTCCAATCTAATAGAAAGAATGAACGATTGGAGCCTAATGCTCTTGCCACCACTACGAGGTGTCTTAATGCGTTCTCTAAGCATGAAAATGCAGCTTTTAATGGCAGGAATAGGTGTTGCCGTCATACCGCTCACAATCGTTGCGGCATTCCTCTATTTCCAGTCCAACAGCATCTCGAATCTGGCCAAGGACGCCCTGATCGAGGAAGGCTACCAGCAGATGGAGAACGAGGTTCAGGGCATCCTCGATACGGTCAAGATCACCCAGCAGCTGCTCAAGGATCAGGTCAGCAAGGTGCTCACCATGGCCGTGGACAGATTGGAGCAACGCGGCGGCATCGCGTTCTCGAGCAGTGAACAGGTCGAATGGACGGCGACGAATCAATATACCGGTGCCAGGCAGAGGTTTTCGCTGCCCGCGGTATTGCTTGGCGATTCGACGCGAATCGAGCGACAGGAGTCCTTCGACAAAGCAGTTCCGTTGATCGACACCCTTGGCGAGCTGACCGGCGATACCCTGACCCTGTTCCAGCGGATGAATCCGGCTGGAGACATGCTGCGGGTCGCGACCAATGTCGAGAAGAATGGCAAGCGTGCGGTCGGCACCTATATCCCAGCCACCAACCCGGACGGCAAGCCGAACCCGGTCCTGGCCGAAGTGCTGGAGGGGCGCACCTACGTCGGCCGAGCCTATGTGGTGGATCGCTGGTATGTCACGGCCTACAAGCCCCTGCTGGACGATGCCGGCGAGGTGGTCGGCATCCTCTATGTCGGCACGCCGGAGGCAACCGCGACACAGCCCTTATTGGATCAGCTCGCTGAACGACAGATCGGCGAGACCGGTTATGTCTTCGTGCTCAACACCCAGGGCGACGAGGCTGGAAACTATGTGTTATCAGATGAGCGGGCACGCGACGGCGAGAGTGTGTTGGAGAGCCGGGATGCCGAAGGCGGTTACTTCATCCAAGAGATGATTGAGACAGCCCAGCAGCTTGGCCCCAGCGAAACGGCCTCGATGCAGTATTCATGGAAGAATCCCGGTGAGCGAACCGCCCGAGAGAAGACCGCGGTCTATGCCTATTTTCCAGATTGGGACTGGCTGATCGCAGCAAGCGCCTATGACAGCGAATTCTATGCGGCGGCAGAAGGCGTCGAGCACTCGATCGATAGCTTGACGAACTGGGTCTTCATCTTGACCCTCACGATGGCCGTTATTGCCGGCTTGGTCTTCTACTTCTTGGCGCGCGGCATCGCCGGGCCATTAGCGCACATTGCCGATGAGCTGCACTCCGGCAGCCTGGAGACCGAGAAGGCATCGGAGCAGGTTTCGGCCTCGAGTCAATCGCTTGCCCAGGGTGCAAACGAGCAAGCGGCCTCCTTGGAGCAGTCGACGGCCAGCATGGAGAACATCAGTGATCTGGTCAGCCAGAACAGGGCGCTGACGCGGCAGACGAGCGAGAGCTCCCAACAGGCAAAGGATGCCGCAAAGAATGGCGTCGACTCGATGCATCAGTTGAGCACGGCGGTCGAACAGGTCGGAAGCTCTGTCGGGGAGCTGAATCAGGCGATCAACGAGATCAATGAGTCCAGCGCCTCCATCTCAAAGATCATCGGCACGATCGACGCGATCGCATTCCAGACCAATATCCTGGCATTGAACGCCTCGGTCGAGGCGGCGCGCGCGGGCGAGGCGGGAGCCGGTTTCGCGGTGGTCGCAGAAGAGGTGCGGAATCTCGCGACACGGACCACCAATGCCGCGAAGGAGACGGAATCCCTGATCAAGGGCTCCGTCGAATCCAGCGAGAAGGGCGTTGCGATGAATGCCACCGTCGTCTCGCTCCTCGAGGAGGTCAAACAGCGAGCGGCCCAGGTGGATGAAGCGCTTGGGTATATCGACGGGAGCGTCGACCGGGTCTACGGGGCGATGCAACAGATGGACGCAGGCGCCGCGGAACAGAACGAAGGGATCGATCAGATCAAGATCGCGTTGCAACAGGTCAGCGAGGTCACCCAGCAGACCGCCTCGAATGCGGAGCAAGCGGCCGCCGCATCGGGAGAACTCAACGATCAGGCCAATCTGCTGCGGGCGCTGGTCGACCGGCTGAACCAGATCATCAACGGCAAGAGCGCCGAAACGGCTCAGCAGGATGAGGCGCCGTTGCTGAGATAGGCTGCTGGCTCAGTTTAGGAAAGAGCGCCGCCCGCTCGAGCCACAGCGGGCGGCGCCGGGCCGGTCAAATCGGCCGCTACGATGATTGCACCGCAACCCTTAGCTTGACGTCAGCTATACCCATCTCAAATCGGTTTTCGGTTTTACTCGACCGCTCCGGGTCGCGTCACGGCGAGCTAACCCACAGGGCGCGCTGACCGGCTGTTCAGGTTAGATGAACGGGCACCGCTTCGGGCGCCCAAACGAGGTCGATCAGCTCGCGCCGGACAGGGTCACGACCGAGTCGGCGACCAGCTCCCGGCCTTCGAACAGATCATCGTCCATCTGGCCGGTAACGCTCACGCGGTCGCCAATCTCGATCTTCTGGTACCCCTCGTCATCGAGCGGGTTATAGCTCATCTCATCGACCTCGACGCGCACTTGGCGCAGACCGGTATCGACGATGAACTCCTCGGAGTTGACGTCGGTCACGGTCCCTTGGACAGTCGTCGCCGAGATCACGACCGGCGTATCGACGTCGATGATCACCTCGTTGACATCCTCTTCATCAACGGCTGACGCGTAGAAGTAGGTGCCGATGTTCTCCACGTAGACACTGCTCGCCTCGATCGTGCGGGTCTCGAAGAGATCATCGTCGATCCGGCCACTGACGGTGACCTTATCGCCGCTGACGAGCTTGTAGCCGTCCGCATCGCGGTCGCCGTCATCCATCTCGACCGTCATCATCCCTTCACCGTAGTCGAGCACGAACGAGTCGTTGCTGACGGTCTCGACCGTCCCGCTGACGCTGATCCAACTGTCATCAGGCTCAGCCAGCGGGTCCGCGGCCCAGACAGCCGTGGCGCCGGTCAGCGCGAGTGCCAGTGCCGACTTGGTCATCATCTTCGCATCGAATCGCATTCTGTCCTCCGTTTGTCGAAGCAGTCGAAAGGGAGCGAGCGCGGAAACACTCGCCTGAGCGCCTTCGCTCGCTGTTCAGGTCTGAGCGCCCGAGCCGAGCCCGGCCCGCTCACACTGCGTTATCGCAACGGCGATGCCAGGACAATGGCGAGACCAACGCGATGGCGACGTCGGGCCCAAGGTAAGGGCGACGCCGGGCCCAGGCCAAACGGCGATACGGCGAGACGCTGTCGGTCTCTCACCAAGCGCTGACACCAGGCGCTGAGCAATCGCTACGACGCCCCTCTCGAAACGAGCCATTCCCGGGTCGAGCCTCGCGATTTCACCCGCTGATGGGTTATTTGCCCCAGCGATCGCGGCCAACGAAGCCGCCTCTCGGCCCGATCTGGCGCATGCGTAGCGGTAGGCCGTCGGCAGCACCCGGAATGCACTGTGCTTGTCATGACGTTGTGCTGGCCCAATCAGCGCACTCCAAACCGAACCGACGGAGCCCCTAATGATGAATCGAACTGAACAGGTCGAGGCCGTTCGCAGGGCCTGGCAGGCCGACCCGGACATCGGCGAGCTGGCTGACCGACTGCATCTGATGCCGCAAGAGGGCGAGCAGAGCAGCCAATGGCGCGTCGTTGGCGAGGTCCCCTCGATTGCGGCGCGGCGCAAGGCCACGACGCTCGCGCGCGACGCACTGGCGACCGCCGAGGTCGAGGACGAGGTCGCGCTGGAACCGGCAATCCGGGAGTCCGATGACGCCCTCGCTGCCGAGGTGCAGCGCACCCTGCGGGGCGACCCGGCCCTTGAGCAGGTGCGCATCATCGAGCCCGGCGAGCGCCCGCCCGCGCTCGAGCAGCCGTGGATCGGGGTCATCGCCTGTGATGGCATCATCCATCTCGGCGGCTGGGTCCCGGACCTGTCGTTCGCGGCACTGGCCGAAGGCGTGGCCTGGGAAACCGGCGCCTGCCGAGACGTCCGAAACCTGATCAGCTACCAGCCACTGAAGGAGGACCAAGACCAAGCCGTCGCCGAGGCCGCGACGACGCTGATGCGCGAGCATCCGCGGCTTGCCGACCAGCCGATCCGGGTCGAGGTTCGACTCGGTGAGGCCGCCCTCACCGGCACCGTGAGCGATCCCGAGAAGCGGCGGCTCGCCGAATCGCTGTGCTGGTTCGCCCCCCATATCAAGGCGGTCTACAATCGGCTGGAGATCGGGGGCGAGCTGACCTGAGGCCGATCGGGTTTCATGTGCGATGCCGCTACTGCTTTACGCCGTCACCATTACGCTGGCAACCGCCCTCGTCTGGCACGCGAGCGGCTGGCTCGAGACGAGCTCGGTCCGGCTCGCCAGCCATTATCGGCTCCCGCCGGTGGTCCAGGGCGGGGC
>JAAAOQ010000216.1 GCA_009908845.1 Gammaproteobacteria bacterium | reverse complement strand
GAGACGGATTGCTTCGAGACCGTCGAGCGCGGACATGGCCGTCTCGAGACCCGTCGCTACCGCACCCTGGGGGATCTCTCCGGGGTGCCCCGCAGTGCGTTGTGGAAGGGGATGAACATGATCGGCATGGTCGACACGCGCCGCGAGGTCGACGGTCAGGTCGCGATCGAAACCCGTTACGTCATCGGTAGCATCGGCACCAGCGCCGCGCGTTTTGCCCATGCGGTGCGCGGTCACTGGGGCATCGAAAATGGGCTGCATTGGACTCTCGATGTCGCTTTTCGCGAGGATGAGTGCCGTGTGCGCCAGCCGGTGGCGCGTGAGAATCTCGCCGTGCTGCGTCACCTCGCGCTCTCACGGCTGAAGAATGATGACACCAAGGTCGGGTTGCAGAACAAACGCTTGAAGGCCGCTTGCAACGAAGATTACCTTGCAAAACTGCTCTTTGAGTGGCCTAAAACTGAAAAGAGCGCAGAAGCATCAGGGAAAGCTAATATTAGCAAAGCTTGATGCGATTGCCCTGCCGTGGTCGAAGAGTTGCTGGCGCTCTCGGACCGCCCTTCGCAGGTTAGTGGCATGATTGCGCTCCGAGGAATGCTGACTGCGGCTCACTTCACCAGCTCACATGACTTCTCCTTCGCCGGTCACCCGATTCATTACGGCTGGCGGCCGAAGACCCTTGCCGACTATCAGGACTGGTACGGCGGCGCCCTGGCAATCGCGACACGGATTGCATTATCGAACGTGCCTCAGCGCGAAATGGCCCGTCAAATGATCGCAGAGCATTTCCGCAGTCTTTGGCGCTTCGGACACGTCTTCGATCATTTGGAGAAGGCCGTTCTGGCTATCGGAGCCCAGGAGCATTGGCCGGGGGGATGGCTCGCCGTGCGGGAAACCCTTGCCTTCGATCGCGAACGAATGGAGCCGGGGCTGGTTGCACGTCTGGATTCGATGAAAGAACGGCTAGCGCCGACTGGCTTGGGCGATCGCCTCCGCAGCTATGTCTTGACCGAAACGCACAAGATCGCACGCACCGCGTATCGGGAAAACGGTGCGCAGTATGAACAGGCGCGCGAGGCCGTGGTCGCAGAGCACCGGCGACTCGGCCGAGAAGCGGGAAGAAGCCTGGAAAGCTTCGACGATCACTGGCCCGAGCTGTTCGGTCCGGATGCCCGCCAGGCGGCTTTGTTTGGCGAAGGTCTGGCCGAGACCGCCGTTGATGTGACGAAGACCTGGGCTGGCCTCTTGGAGCGTTACCGCGCCACGGATCATGAACGACGGAACCCATCGCTGCTTGGCGGCTTTCTCCGAACTGCCGCACTGAAGCACAAGGCCAAGGTCGATGATTTGTTGGACGCCGCGTTTCACGACCCGTTGCTCGTTCCTGTGTTCCCCTACCTGCAGGTATCTGTGGGGGTCGATGAAGATGGGACTCGTCGGCTCATCGCCTCGGTCGAGTCCGGTCTTGCTCCGTCGCGTATGTATTGGTATCTGGTGCTCGGCCGGACAACGGAAGCCATTCCTCCAGCAGCTCTCAGCCGTATCGTTCTGGGCATCGCTGGTTTGCCGGACGGCGGCCAGGGCGTCGCGGTGGAGATTCTATAGTTAACCGCAAAATTCTTTATAGCCTAAGAGATGCGGCACGAAGCGCTCAATCCAGGACCGAGCATAGGAGCAATGCTGGCTCGCTTCGTTGAAGGTCACGCGGATGTGCTGTTTCAGTTCGTCGAGCGAGTCGATGAAGTTGACCGAGATGACCCGTTTGACTGTTTTCCAGATGAATTCGATCGGATTGAGGTCCGGCGCATACGGTGGCAGGAAGACCAATTCGATCGCCTGTTCCTTGGCGACGCGCTTGACTTCAGCGCCGTGATGGCTGCTGAAGTTGTCGAGGATGACGATGATGGCCCGGTAGTCGGCATTGGCGGACCGGATGGCTTCAAAGAACTCGGCGATCGCCGTCTGGTTGGAACGCGGCAGGAAGTCCTGCACGGACGCGCCAACGAGGGCGTAGAAGCCGATCGCGTTGGCTTTCATACGGGCGGTGTGCTTGACGATCTCGCCGTGGCCGAAGTGCCAGACCCGCACGGTGTTGGCCGTCAGTTGGGGACTGGCCTCGTCGAGGAAGCCGAGGGCGATTTGCTCATCGCTACGCCCCTGCGCCCGCAGGCGCTCGTAGGCGTCGATCAAGCGTTGCTCGAGCTGCGCTTCGGCGTCGACGGGCCGCTTGGCATCGTAGGGATACGGTTTGCCAAAGTGCATCCCGAGCTTCTCGCGCAGGATGCGGCTGACCTGGCTCTCGGAGAGGGTGACACCAAAATGCTCGCGGATCAGGGTACGCACCTCGCGGGTCTGCCAGAACGGGCGGTCTTCGAGCAGGGCCTTCAAGGCAGCCAAGTCGCCGTCATCGAGCGACGGTGGTCGTCCGGGTTCACCGCCGCGCTCGGTCGGATGGCAGACGCCTTGATACCCGCGCTCACGCCAGGCACGCACCCAGACATAGGCGGTCGGCTCGGGCACATCGACCATCGCGCAGATCTGCGCCAACGTGATTGAGGGCGGCAGTTCGGCGAGCAGGTTCAGCAAGGTCAGCCGCAGCCGCAGCCGCACGGTGGGGTCTTTTTCTTCCTGTAAGTACCGGCGCAACAGCGTCGTGTTCGGAATCTCGATGCGACGACTGCGGGTCATCTTCATCACCCCCGAGTTAGTGCTGCAAATGCCCTTTAACTATAGAAAAAACTGCCGTTAACTATAGTCGCGCATCCAGCAGGTCGTCCCAAAGGGTAACGCTTGCCACAACCGGGCAGTGATCCACTACGAATACGGCTGATCCTTCCCCGCGCATGCGCGAACCGCCACCGACCTCAACGGCCTGCGGGCAGACAACGATGATGCGTCTAGAAGCTGACCAACACCGGCAAGTCTTCCGGATCGCGAGGTCGCATCAACCGGGTATTGCTGGCCCCGCCAATGGGTAGGGGCGGAAGTCTGTCACGTTATCGTCTTGCTTAATTCATATGGCTTTCAAACCGGACTGGTAAAACGTTGTGCGTAAGGGCGCCCCTGCACCGAGGCAGGCGGCCGCGGGGCGTGGAAGGTGCTCTTCAATCCGACCTTCGTGCACGGAACCGTGCAGCGATTCAGGTCTTAACGCGAAACCGAACCTGTATCCGGGAAAGCACAATGCGAGAACTCAAGCTGCGCACGCTCGTTCTAGCCACATCAGCCGCCCTTGCTGCCACGATGGCGGTCTCACCTGTCACCGCGAATAACCCTGAAGCACCCGGCCAGGGCGCCAACGCCCCGACTGCCAAGAACATCATCCTTATGGTGCCCGACGGATTGGGCATGTCCTACGTCACCGCCACCCGCATCTTCTTGAACGGTCCCGACGGTGATCCCCTCTATTTCGAGACCCTTCCGCAGATCGGCTATCAGCGCACCCATGCGGCCAACAGCACCGTAACCGATTCGGCCGCCGCCGGCTCGGCCTGGGCCACCGGTGAGAAGTTCAACAATGGCGAAGCATCCTGTCACAGCGATGGCTTAACCTGCCTCGAAAGCCCGCCGACCATCCTCGAGCTGGCCAAGGCCGAGGGCAAGATGACCGGCCTGGTCGCCACCTCGACCATCACCCATGCCACGCCTGCAGTCTTCGGCGCGCACAGTCACTCGCGTCAGTGCCAGGCGGAGATCGGCCGGCAGCTCGTCGAGGTCACTGGCGTCGATGTCCTGCTGGGCGGTGGCATCGGCGGCAACAGGGACGGTTACAACTGTGGCCAGTACGCTGGACAGGATCCGAGTAGCGTGCTCGCCCTAGCCCAGGGCCTTGGCTACAGCTATGTCATGAACGAGACCGCGATGAACGACGCCGTTGCCGCCGGCGACGAGAAGATCCTCGGCCTCTTCACCTCGGGCGGGAAGACCCCTGAGATGTTCCGCGTCGACCCCGAAGAGACTTATCCCCTCGGTGAGCCCACGCTACCCGAGATGACGACGGCGGCCTTGGACGTCCTCGAGGAGTCGAGCCAGGGCTTCTTCCTGATGGTCGAGGGCTCCCAGATCGATTGGGCCGGCCATGGCAATGATCTGGACTACCTGCTCGCCGAGACCATCGCCTTCGACGAGGCGGTCCAGGTGGTTCAGGACTGGATCGCGGCCGATCCTGCGCGCGAAGAGCAGACCCTGCTGATCGTGGTAGGCGACCACGAAACCGGGGGCATGATGATTAACGGCCCTTACGGCGAGCTCTCCGAACCGGGCGATAAGGTCGAGGACGGATGGACCTCCGGCGGCCACACCGCACAGGATACCCCCATCTGGAGCCAGGGTCCCGGTAGCAGCCTCCTCGGTGGTGCCCTGGATAACACGGATCTGTTCGACGCGATGGAGAGCGTACTCAAGAGCCCGCTCGGCGACGCAGACGGCAATGGTGCCGTCGATATGGACGACATGGTTGCGCTCCGAACATTCCTGCGCCAACCGGCAAGCAGCTGTCCGGCATGCGACCTCGATAATGACGGGGTCGTTTCCATCCGCGATGCCCGGCTGTTGATCCTCGAGCTCCGAAACGAATGAGCCTTAACGAAATGGCTTATCCGGCCAAATAGATCAGGGGCTTGAGCGAGTCAGGTGGCCGTTTTGATCGCACTCTGAGTCGCTCGCGTTAGGGGACACCCCAGCCCTTGCAACTCGATTTGATCCATATTGACAAAAGATTAAGGAACACCGCCCCATGAAAAAGCGTTCTTTCCTCCTCCATGCACTGCCCCTATGCGTCGTTGCTGCCGCTGCTCTAACGAGCGGCGCGCAGAAGGCGCAAGCCGGCCCGATCGAGCTCTCAATTGAACCGACGCTGACTAGTCTGACTAGCGGGAAGTCACTCGACGTCGAGATCCAGATCGCCGGCCTCGACACAGATGACCTCGGCGCGTTCGAGCTTGATCTCAGTTTCGACCCGAGCGTGCTGCAATACCAGTCATACGATCTGGGTCAGGGACTGGCCGATCCTGACCCGTTGTTTAGCGGTTTCGGAGATTCCAGCGACGACAGTAGCGCTGCAAGCGGCGTGCTCACGCTCGCTGAGTTTTCCACGCTCATTGACCTGACGGGTCAGCCCGACGCCTTTACGCTCGCCAGCGTTAGCTTCCTCGCCCAGCAACCGGGAACCAGTTCGCTGACGCTCTCGAACATTGCACTCTACGATGGCTCCTCCTTAGTCGAGCCGCTTGAGGTAAGCGGCATCGCCAATGGCAGCGTGACAGTTCCCGTTCCCAGCACCCTGCTCTTGATGCCGCTCGGTCTCGGCCTGCTTGCCGTGAGACGCTTTGTGGCCAACGGCTGATGTCCCAAGCGCCGGGCTTTGCCGCCCGGCGCGTTCCGCCTAGCGGAACCATCCCGCCGAAGCCCACCGGCACTGCAGCAGAATCAAGCAATCGTCTTGAGAAGACCATTGCGCTGATATGTTTTGACCTGTCAACTATTGGCACCGAATTCTCGTTACGCACCTCTAAGGCTTCGGCCGCTCTAAGGCTTCGGCCGCTAAGGCTTCGGCCGCTCTCTGCTGTCTGGCTGCGGCTAAGGCTTCGGCCGATCTCTGCTGTCTGGCTGCGGCTTAGTGGCCACCCGCAATTATCCTGAACAGGTCTGGCCTGCTGGCAGCCACAACGCAAGGCCAGCTTTGCGAAACTGTTCATGTTAGTCGCGGACAAGCGCTTAGCCGCTTTTTCCCGTCGCGCCGGCCGCGCCATCGCGCCAGGTATCCAAGCAAGATACAATCTCGCGCGGCTGTAGTTTCTTCTGCTCCGCCGGTAACGCTCCCTCTAAGCTGCCTCATGACGGCTGCGTCTTGACTTGGCTTGCCGAAGGGTTCCCTGTCTAGGTCCAGACCGCTCGCACCAATGGAAGCGCTGATCGGAGTTGTCTTTCTGATGTTGATGGCCCTGCCTCTGGCTCTGCTGCTGTGGCTGTTGATCAGCGCGGCTCGGGGCCGAGCGAAACCTGGACCGACCGAGTCCGGTCGCAACGACTAGCCCAACCTACCAATCCAGACGAGACCCATTTCGATGGCAACCGCCCCGAGCCAGAATCTGGAAACCTTCCCGAACCCGCAGCCGGAGCGCGATTACACCATCCGCATCCGGGTGCCGGAGTTCACCTGCCTGTGCCCGAAGACGGGCCAGCCCGATTTCGCCGAGCTCACGCTCGAGTATGTGCCCGATGCGCTCTGTGTCGAGCTCAAGTCTCTGAAGCTCTATGTCTGGTCCTATCGTGACGAGGGCGCATTCCACGAGGCGGTCACGAACCGCATCCTCGAAGATCTGGTCGCAGCGACCGTCCCCCGCTTCATGCGGCTGACCGCCGAGTTCAACGTCCGGGGCGGCATCTACACTACCGTCGTCGCCGAGCACCGCGCACCGAGCTGGAGCGTACCGGCGCCAGTCCAGCTGCCTTGAGTCTGACGCCCATGGCCGCCTGTTGGATCGGGCTCGACCTCGGCACCTCCGGCTGTCGGGCAGTCGCGATCGACGTCGATGGGACGCTCATCGCCTCGGCCACAACCGCCCTGTCCGCCCCCGAGGCGCCGAGCCCGAATGCGCTCCAGCAGGACCCAGAACTCTGGTGGCAGGCCGCGCTATCGGTGCTGCGCCACCTCCAGAGCGATCTCTATAGCCATTGCCCGCGCGCGCTCTGCGTCGACGGCACATCAGCGACGGTGCTCTTGTGCGACGAGGACGGCCGACCGCTGACCACGGGCTTGATGTACAACGACGCCCGCGCGCTGATGCAGGCCAAGCAGGTTGCCGAGCAAGCACCGGAAGACTCGCCAGCACGGGGGCCAAGCGCTTCGCTCGCAAAGCTCCTCTATCTGCGTGCGCAGGTGCGCCACAACCGATCGCTGCTGGCCTTGCATCAAGCCGATTGGATCGCCGGCCGGCTGCGTGGCCGCTTCGGCGACAGCGACTGGAACAACGTACTGAAGCTCGGGTTCGATCCCGAGCAGCTGCGCTGGCCGGACTGGCTGAGCAGGCTGGACCTCAGCCCGATCCAGTTGCCGCACTGCCATCCGCCTGGCGCCGATCTCGGCGCCATCGATTCTGCAGTCGCCAACCTCACCGCCCTCCCGACCGGGCTAAGGGTCTGTGCCGGGACGACCGACAGCAACGCCGCCGCGCTGGCCGCTGGCGCGCGCGAGCCAGGTGACGCGGTCACCAGCCTCGGCTCCACGCTCGCGCTGAAGCTAATCTCCGAGCGCCCGCTGCAAGACGCGCGAAGCGGCGTCTACAGCCATCGCATCGGCGACCGATGGCTTGCCGGCGGCGCCTCCAACAGCGGCGGTGCCGTGCTGCGACAGTATTTCAGCGACCCCGAGCTCGCGCGGCTGAGCGAGCGCATCGATCCTGACCGGCCAACCGGCCTCCGCTATTATCCGCTGCCGCGGCCGGGCGAGCGGTTTCCAACCCCAGACCCGCAGCGCGCACCCCGTCTCACCCCGCGCCCGGCCGAGGATCACCTGTTCCTGGCCGGAATCCTGGAGGGCATCGCTCATATCGAGCGCGAGGGCTATCAACGCCTCTGCGCGCTCGGCGCGCCGCGGCCGAAGCGCATCCTGAGCACCGGCGGCGGCGCGCGCAACGAACAATGGAACCGAATCCGCGCCCGCGTGCTCGGTCTGCCGGTCGAGACCGCACCGCAGCAGGAGGCCGCCTTCGGCGCCGCGATCCTGGCGCGTGGCCTCTGATCGCAACGCGGCACCCGAGCCCCAACATCGTCCGGCCAGCCCAACGCCATTCGTTGGCTCTGTCGTCGTTTGCACGCAGTCTACTTCTGAGCGGAGCGCAAGCATCCCCTTCTGGTGCGGGACGCCACGGCCGCCGCGCTTGACCGGAACCGGCATTCAGGCGGCCCGGTCTTTTGGCACAATAGGCCGCAACCGCATCTTGCCCGCGGGCAGTAAAGCCAGCGCCCGGAGTCCTATCTTATGGCCCAGCAAGTCCTGAAGGTCCCGCCGACCAAGAACACGCTGCTGTCGCTGAAGAAGCAGGTCCGCTTCCTTGAAGAAGGACATGACCTGCTGGAGCGCAAGCGTGAGCTTCTGACCCGACTGGTCTATGAGCGCATCGGTGAGTACCGGCGCCTGCGCGAGGCCGCCGAGCGGGGTCTCGAGGAGGCCTATCGCTGCCTTGGGATCACGCACCTGCGCATGGGTAGCCGCGGTCTCAGTCAGGCCGCACTGGGCGCGAGTCCGGGTCTGCACGTCGATATCCTGCCGCGGCGTTCCCTGGGCGTCGAGTATCCGGCGGTTTCGGCGGAGCGGGTGCCGATCAAGCCGACCGGCCTGCTTGGCACCGATGCGAGCTTCGACAACACCCGTGAGCACCTTGCCGAGGCGGCGGTGCTGCTCGCGCGGCTCGGCGAGGTCGAGATCGCCCTGTATCGGCTGATGGAAGAGCAGCGTAAAGCTCAAAAGCGTGTCAATGCGCTCAAGTACAACATCATCCCGCTCTACCAGCGCAGCATCCACTTCATCCAGTCAGCGCTCGAGGAAGAGGAACGCAATACCCTGTTCCAGGTCAAGGTGCTGCGTGACCGGGCTGCGGTCTAGTCCCAGCCAGAACGCATCGGCACCCCGTTTACTCTGCGCGTGATACGAATGATCCGATCGAGTAGATCGATCTCAGAAGCCCTGACAGAATGCGCTTGAATCGATTACAAATCATAAGGTTATCCAGCCGACTCGGTGATTCTCCTGGGGCCGCCCAGTGAACCGGGAAAAGCGCACGGCGATCTTTCAGCGGCTGCGCTCAGCCAACCCTGCCCCGACGACCGAGCTGGTGTTCAGCTCGCCCTTCGAGCTTCTGATCGCGGTCATCCTCTCCGCTCAGGCGACTGACAAGGGGGTGAACAAGGCGACGGCGCGGCTGTTCGCGATCGCAAACTCGCCTGCGGCGATCCTCGCGCTCGGCGAAGAAGGGCTCAAGGAACAGATCCGGACCATCGGTCTGTTCAACAGCAAGGCAAAGAACATCATCGAGACCTGCCGGCGCTTGGTCTCCGACCACGCCGGCGAGGTCCCGAGAGACCGCAAGGCGCTCGAAGCACTGCCTGGGGTCGGACGCAAGACCGCGAACGTGGTCTTGAATACGGCCTTCGGAGAACCGACGATCGCCGTTGACACGCACATATTTCGGGTCGCCAATCGCACGGGCATCGCTGTCGGCAAGACGCCCCTCGCCGTCGAGCAACGTCTTTTGCGTCTGGTACCGACCGAATTCCTGAAAGATGCGCATCACTGGCTCATCCTGCATGGTCGCTACGTCTGCAAGGCACGCTCTCCAGACTGCCCGAATTGTCCAATCTCCGACCTCTGCGAGTACAAGGACAAGACAATGGCCTTGCCCTGTGCTCGCAGCCGCACGGCCTAACGGCCTCGGCGACGCGACCACGCGGAGAATACAACACCCCCAGCCATTGCTTGGCGGTATCCCGGGGTTGCACATCCTCTTGCTCGCGCCCGCTCGACAAGATCACCAGCGCCGTCAAGGCGCAGCAGTTACCGCAAAGCCAGTTGCCCCAGGACGCTGATGTTCACCAACGACCGCAACGCGCTCCGGCAAGCCTATCTCGACGCCTGGCGCAAGGCCCGCGCCAAAGAACGGCTTGAGCCCGTCGAACAACAGATCGTGGACGTCGTTCGGCAGCATCCGGAATATCAGCCACTCCTCGAGCGAGGCGATTCGGCTCTAGGCCGCGATTGGCTGCCGGAGGGTGGCGAGACGAATCCGTTCCTACACATGGGCCTGCACATCGCGTTGCAGGAGCAGGTCGCAACCGACCGCCCAACGGGCATTCGGCCACTCTATCGCGCGATGATCGACGCCTGCCTGGGCGACGTCCATGCAGCTGAGCACCAGATCCTCGACTGTCTCGCCGAGGCGATCTGGAAGGTCCAGCGCGACGGCGGCGAGTTCCAACCCAAGCCTTATCTCAAGTGCATCAAGCGACGCGGCGCTGGACGGCGGCGAGCGTGAATAGGCTCTGCCCGCGGCGCCGTCGAGCCAGATCAACGCGATCCTTTCTGCGGACATGAAACATTTGATCGCTGAACTCGGTCTTTAGGGGCGATAGCAGAGGTGCGCTGCGCTGAAATCCCAGCTTTAACCCAGCGCCGTACTGTGTTATCAGTAGTGTCCTGCGAGTGGGCTCCGAAACACTTCTCTACGGACGCTTGCAGACAATCCAACAAAACAGAACCTTATCTCTCCTGGAGTGGAAGCATGTCCAAGAAGACCATGACCCCGGCGGCGGCAGTAATCGGTGCGGCCTTGGTTGGCGGCCTGTCAGCCGCCAACCTCGCGAGCGCGGCAGAGAACCCGTTCGGCGCCGAACAGCTCAATGGCGGCTATCTGATCCTGGCCGGCGAAGGGAGCTGTGGCGAAGGCAAGTGCGGTTCCAAGGACGGTGGTGAGGGGAGCTGTGGCTCCAAGGATGATGGCGAGGGCAAGTGCGGCGAAGGCAAGTGCGGCGGCACGAGCTGAGCCGTTGAACGATGTTTGACGGCCAAGCCATGACTAGTCCTCAGTACCCGGTTCATGGCGCCGGCCTCGGCCTGCGGCGCGCGTTTACCGCCGCCGCAGCCGAGCAGCCACCCGCCGAGGTCGGGTTCTGGGAGATCGCACCCGAGAACTGGATGGGCGTGGGCGGCCGATGGGGCAAGCTTCTGCGGCACATGACTGAGCGCTATCCATTCGTCTGCCATGGGTTGTCCCTGTCGATCGGGTCACCGGCGCCGCTGGACCTGGACTTCGTTGCCCGCATCAAGCAGTTTCTCGACCAGCATCAGATCCGGGCCTACACCGAGCACCTGAGTTACTGCTCTGATGACGGGCATCTCTACGACCTGATGCCGATCCCGTTCACTGAGGAGGCCGTCGCGCATGTCAGCGCCCGGGTGCGCCGGGTTCAGGAGGTCCTGGAACGTCGGATCGCGCTGGAGAACGTCTCCTACTACGCTGCGCCGGGCCAGCAGCTCAGCGAGCTCGAATTCATCAATGCTGTGCTGGCAGAGGCCGATTGCGACCTCCTGCTCGACGTGAACAACATCCAGGTCAACAGTATCAACCACGGCTACGATGCGCATGGATTCCTGAAGGGACTACCCACCGAACGCATCGTCTACGGGCACATCGCCGGCCATTACCAGGAGGCACCGGACCTGCGCGTCGATACGCACGGGGCAGACGTGATCGAGCCGGTCTGGGACCTGTTAGAAGACGCCTATCAGCATGCCGGCGTCTTCCCCACCCTGCTCGAACGGGACTTCAACATCCCGCCGTTAGAGGACCTCATCGGCGAGGTCAAGCAGATCGCAGACCTGCAGCAGCGCCATCTAGGGCGCCCCGTCGCGAGCCGGTCTGAACAGGTGGCGCATGGCTGAGACCAACACCACACAAACGGATCGGCCGATAGAAACCGCCGCAAAGGATTTAGCTTCGATTCAACGGGGGTTTGCTGGCCATATCCGCGACCCGGAGGGTCAGCCTGCGCCAGACGGGCTTGAAGAGCGGCGCATGGCCATCTATCGGGAACTGTTCTTCAACAATCTCTCGTCGCTGTTACGCCAGGGTTTTCCGGTGCTCTATCGCTGCCTTGGTCAACAACGCTGGACGAGGCTCGTGCGCCAATTCATGATTGAGCATCGCGCCGAGACGCCGTTGTTTCCCGAGCTCGGCCGCGAGCTCGTCGCCTTCCTGGCCGAGGAGCGGGCGGCCGAGCCCGAAGACCCGGCCTTCATGCTCGAGCTCGCCCACTACGAATGGGTCGAAGCCGCCCTGCTGTTCAGCGATGATGAGGCGGGCCCGGAGCTCGCCGACCCGAATGGTGATCTCCTCGCCGAGGTGCCCGTTGTCTCTCCACTGGCCTGGAACCTGAGCTACTGGTTCCCAGTACACCGCATCGGCCCGGATTTCCAACCGACCGAGCCCGATCCCGAACCGACCCACTTGGTCGTCTACCGCAACCGACGCGACGAGGTCGAGTTCCTGAAGATCAATGCCGTCACTCAGCGCTTGCTGCAGTTGCTGCAGGCGGGCGAACAACGGTCAGGGCTCGAGGTGTTACGCGCGATCGCAGGCGAGCTCCAGCACCCGAATCCAGACCAAGTGATCGCCTTCGGTCGCAGCCTGCTAGACGACCTACGCGAACGCCATATCCTGATCGGCACCGCGAACGCCCTATCCTGATCAGCACTCGACGCTCCGCGGGCTGATACCGTCTACTGCATGCAAGCGCATCGCCGCGCAAGACAGGCGCTTTCCGCCCTAGCGCGCGCTGTTCGGCTCCTCACCGTCGGCCGCAGCGCCCGTCTTTTGCGTCGGCCTCAATGTCAGACGGTTACGCTCGTCGTCGATCGTCATCTGAAAGCGACCGAGCACGCTCATCCCGAGCAGGCCGGAGGAGCCGAGCTTCTCCTGCTCTAAGAACGCGACCGCGACATCCTCCAGCGGCTCGCCATCGAGCCAGACCACATTCAGGAACCCCATAAGCGCCTGCGCGCGGCCGTTCGCGGTCTGCACCTCCCGCTCGACGAGCTCGTCTTGATCGAGACCCAGCGGCGCGATCATCGATGCCGGCAGCACGACCGCGTCGGCACCGGTATCGATCAATAGGGCGCGATCGACCCGGCGCCCGCCGACCCCCTCGAGCGTCACCCGGACCGAGTGCTGAGCGCCCTTGCGGATGGTCTCGAGCTCGATCGGATCAGACGGGCCGGAGCCTTCCGCCGCATCGAGCTGCACCTTCGGGACCGGCGGCGACGTATCGGTCAAACCGATGATGATCACCCGCTCGACCTCACGGTCATCGCCGTGCACGATGATGTGGTCGAAGCGCTCCAGCAGAATGCGCAGCCGGCGGTAGAGGGCGCCTTCTTCAGCGCGGCCTTGCTCACCCGCCAGCGCCTCAGCGCCGGTGACCGAAAAACCATACTCGCTCGATAAGCGCTCCAGTTCCGGAGCAATCTCGACTTGCGCAGCAGGCGCAGCGGTCGCTTGCGCGAGCCAGAGCGCGGTAAGCAGGGCAACCAACCGAGTGCGAAAGAGAGCACCCATCATGAGCACGCCGACCAAACGCGTTTCCATGCCCTGAGCTTAGCAGCACGGACTGGTCTGCGCGAAAGCAAAGGCAAACGACCGGTTGAGTCGGCCGAGGGAACTGCCCCCTCAGCCGCTCGCAGAACCCGGCGTGAGCCTCTCGACTCACCGGGCTCCTGTTGCTCCAACCCTTTGTGCTCGTATTTGCCG
>JAAAOQ010000038.1 GCA_009908845.1 Gammaproteobacteria bacterium | reverse complement strand
ATCTGAGTAGTGGAATTAACTTCCGCTCCGCTTGGTACAACAACAATCTCACATCATTCCCAGAGACGCTTGATCTGAGTAGTGGCACTGACTTCCGCTACGCTTGGGCCGACAACAATCTCACGTCATTCCCAGGGACGCTTGATCTGAGTAGTGGCACTGACTTCGGCTACGCTTGGTACAACAACAATCTCACGTCATTCCCAGAGACGCTTGATCTGAGTAGTGGCACTGACTTCCGCTACGCTTGGGCCGACAACAATCTCACGTCATTCCCAGGGACGCTTGATCTGAGTAGTGGCACTAGCTTCTACGCTGCTTGGTACAGAAACGATCTAACGTCATTCCCAGGGACGCTTGATCTGAGTAGTGGAACTGACTTCGGCGCCGCTTGGTACAGAAACGATCTCACGTCATTCCCAAGTAACTTCTTTGACAACTGGACCGCTACGCCAGTCACCGATTGTTTTTCCCTGGCATGGAGTAATAATCCCAATCTCGAAGAGTTATCGGTAGAAGGCATCCTGGTCTCCATTGACACTTCCGGCGTTTCTGCACCAGCATCAGGTACGGAGATCACTCTCGACGGAGCAGCCTCTCTAGCGACCATCCAAGCGAATGCAACGCTCATGGCTGCTGTGAGTTCTCTCAAGGGAAAAGGCTGGACACCGACATATAAGGGGACTGCGCTGTGAATAGCCCATACACACTCCGAGTGACCATCGCTTGTCCTGAGTCCCTGATCCCCTCCGCGAATCAGTTTGCGCTCGCAATCGGCGAATCAAGAGACGATGACCGCACCTTCGGCCAAGCTAGTTATCAAGACACGCAAGGCAATGCCTACGCCGTCGCATCAACCCTGGCTGTCGCCGCATTTCCCGACATCGCCGCCTCAGACCTTGAAGCCGAAGCGATCAAGCGCTTTGGTTACGATCACCCCGTGAACCTCGCGCTCGCTCAGCAAGCCCAGCAAGCGCTGGCCATTGGCGCGACGGCTGCACCCGATCACATTGCCGTCAGCCTACTCGACGACCCCGCAGCAGCAATCGCCGCATTGGGGCTAAGCACATGGAGCCCTAGCGATGAAGCCGAGATTTGACGACGAAATCCTGTGGGTCTGCTTTGTTGGCAGCCTGCTATGCGTGATTGTGGCGCAGCTAGGAATGACCACGACAAGCGCAAGCTGACGGTCGCGTAATGAGCTACGCCACCACCCAAGAGATGCTGAACCGCTACGGCACAGCTGAGCTGGTCCAGCTCACTGATCCACCGGAGAGGACGGGATCGATCAATACGCAGCGGCTTACCGAAAGTATCGAAGCCGCCAATGCAATGGTCGATGCCTACCTCTCGGGGGGTGGTTATAACACTCCGCTTGTAGGGGCCAGTGAAGCGGTAATCGATGCAGCCTGCATCATTGCACGTTACAAGCTCTATCGTTACGAAGTGCCAGATACGGTTGTGTTCGCCAAAGATGAGGCAATCAACTTCTTGGAGAAGGTTGCAAAAGGAACATTATCGTTGAACGTCCAGAGCGAGAACGAATCTGGTATCGCTGCCCCTGTTCGGCAAATGATGTTCTCAGGCACGGCTGTGGAGGTTGCTTATGCCCGGACTCTCGATCACGATTGATGACAGGGAGGTTCAGGAGGCACTAGGAAGGCTGGTAATCCAAGCGGAAGATCAGACGCAAGCGATGCGCGAGATCGGTGCCGCGATCGACACCCATACCATGCTCGGGTTCCGTGCCGGCCAAGCGCCTGACGGGACACCCTGGGCACCGCTGAGCCCGGTCACTGTCGCCAGGCGCAGGCAAGGCAGCTCCAGTCCGCTGCGTGATACCGGGGTTCTTCAAAACAGCTTCAATGCGCGCGCTGATCGCACGTCCGTTGAGTACGGGACGGCGGACAAACGGGCTGGAACTCACCAGTTCGGGGCGCGGCAAGGGGCCTACGGGCGGTCGTCTCGCGGCGGACCGATCCCCTGGGGCGACATCCCGGCCCGGCCCATGATCCCCACCGGAGAACTTCCGGAAAGCCTCAAGCGCGAAATGCTGCGAATCCTCACGAGGCACCTCAGCCCATGATTCCATTACTTGAGCTCGAGGAAGCCCAAGCCCGGCTTGAGAGCCTCGTTCCGGCTCACGCAAACTATGTCGGGCGGGCGAGCAACTACGCGGCGGCGCTGCTCCGTGAGTCCGACCTGGTCACCAGCGTCTGGCTGTATCCGCTGAGCACCGAGCGCGGCAGTGTTCAATCGCTGTCCGGGGATGGCTCGATACGGGAGCGCTTTGCCGTGCTTGTCCTGCAGCGAGACATCAACACCACACCTGATGCCGGGGCCGCGCTACAAGCCGCTGTGCGCCTCGTGCGCTCTGCGGCGATTGACCTGATAGACGGGTGGCGCCCTGGCCAGTGGGGGGCGTGCGTGTACACCGGGGGAGCCCAGAAAGCGGGGGGCGATAGGCTCTATGCTTGGGAAGACCAATACACCACCGAGATCGAGTACTGCGAGTAGATATGCAGCAATTCATTATCCGCCGGGTCGGTCGTTTTGTTCGGCGTCGCCTTGACGAACGCTCGACTTGGCGCGCCATCGTGGCGTTTCTCACCCTGTTGGGGATCGGGCTCAACACTGAGCAGACCGAGGCGGTCATTATGGCGGGCGTTGCTGTGGGCGCGGCGCTCGAGGCTCTGCTCCCTGACCCTGGGGGCAATATTGTGGAGCCTGATCCTGGCCGTCCTGCTAACAGGGTGCGGGACGTGTCAGCTAGGGCCAGCGATCAAGAGCCCGATGCTGGTCGTCGAAGCGGCGCAGACGAGTCCCGAAACACTTGGCTCGGTAATGATTGAAGCCGCCGAGATTCATATTCACTGCACACATAGGGCCTTCCAATGATCGAGAACATTCGACTGATGCTTATGATCCTACCTGCCATCATCCGGGCCGTGAAGGAGATCGAGGACGTATTGCCAGAAACCGGCCTTGGAGCGGTGAAACTACGCCTCGTTCGCGAGTCCCTCGAAGCGACGGTCGACGGCATCTCGGATTTCTGGCCGATGATTCAGAAAGTCGTCGCACTCGTGGTGAGCGTCTTCAATGAGTCTGGTCTCTTTCGCAAATCTGTGGCGCCGAAGTGAGCGCGCTGCATCAGAGTGAGCAATGACAGTGCGGGGCGGGGGCTTTATGCACTCCTCGGCCTCATTATTGCTGGAGGCGGCGTCGGCTATGCGCTTGGCAGTGGGATCTTGGGCTTTCTGGACGAGCTTCGTCGCGACATTGTTTCTCACAGTCTTTGTTGCGAGTCCTACCGATCCTTCCGCGAAAACACCGCGGTTCAACGTGAATATTGGACAGGAGTCATCGAGAACCTTAGAAAGGAGCTGGCAGAACAAGCGGATGATGTGTCGGATAATCGCGCAGAACTGCGAGCAATACGAGAGCGGTTGGGAGCGAAAGGGAGTCAAGAAAGTGATCGCTAGATAAACGACCGGTTGCGGAAGATTGAAGAGGACAGACTGATGACCCCTGAACAGTTCCGAGACGATATCCTGCGCCCGAGCCTCGATCGGGTCTTGCCCATCATCGAGATCCCGGACTCACGCGAGGCCGAGCGCGAACTGCTTGCTATCGCTGGCCAGGAGTCCAGCTGGACCTGGCGCTACCAGCTCAAGCCGGGCGGACCTAGTGCTGATGGTGCGTATCCGGCGCGCGGGTTCTGGCAGTTCGAGCGGCGCGGGGGAGTGGCTGGAGTGCTGCGCCACCAGCGGACCGCTAAGCGCGCGCGGGCGCTGTGCGAGGCCTGTCACGTCTACCCGGACAGCGATGACGTCTGGCGCGCGCTCGAAGGGCATGACCTGCTGGCGACCGGCTTTGCCCGGCTGCTGCTCTGGACGGAGCCCGACCCGTTGCCGAAGACCCGCACGCAAGGCTGGAAGCAGTACTTGGATCTTTGGCGGCCGGGTCGCCCATATCCCGACAAGTGGGCGGGTTACTGGAAGTCTGCTGATGACGTGGTTCGATAATGCCGCAGCGCGGCACCAACTGAGTGGAGACGACTGATATGCCTATGGCAACATGCGCTGACCGAATCGGCAGCAAAGGAACCAAACTCTACTACGATGCGGCTGCACCGGCGACGCATGACGCTGCCGGCTTCGATGCACTGACCTGGGCCGATCGCATCGGCCTGCTGCAGACGATCGGCGGGGGGTTCGGCCCTGAGGCCACCGCCAACGAATTCGAGCTACTCGAAGGCGTGAAATGCAAGTACATGGGCTCGGTCGACCAAGGCGAAATTTCGCTTACGGTCGGTATGTCTCAGGCTGATGCCGCGCTGGTGGCCTTGCGCGCGAAGGTTGGCTCGAACGATCTCGTTTCGCTGATGATCGAGACGAGCTTCAATGGTGCAGCCGGCGCCGGCATGAAGCCCTATCGCATCTTCATGCGGGGCAAGGTTCGGGCTGCCCGGAATACGATCGGCGGAGTAAACGACAGCAACACGGTCGAGATCATCCTTCTGATCGAGGGCGATCTCGTCTATGCGGATGCTGTCGACGGCACCTAATGATTAGCGGCTATCCCGCGCCCTTTCTAGAAGGGTTCTTTCCAACTGGCACGAGCAATAAGCTATGTCGATCCAAAGCATCTATGATGTAACCCTGGCTGAGCATTACGATATGCCGGTTCGCCATCGGGCGACCGGCGAGCAACTGGTGATGGATAACGGCGACCCGATGATGGTTCGCGTAACCAATAGTGACTACGACGAGATTCAGCGCTTGCGGTCAAAGTATCGCAACGAAGAACTCAAGGGGATGCGTAACACTGCAGAGCGGGAAGAGTCCCGCATGACGGAAATGTTGGTCAAGGCAACGGTCGACTGGCAGTTGCAGGGGACGAACGGAAAGCCCATCCCCTTTTCGGAGAAAGCGGCTCGGGAGCTGTACACTGATCCGAAGCTTCGGTGGCTGCGAACTCAGGTTCTGCTCGCGGTCTTCGATGACACGAACTTCGCCGAGGGAAAGTCCGAAGCAGCCTAGAGCGCTGGCTGCAACATCAAGCATGGCTCAACGGCATCCCAAGAGAGGCCAAGGAGGACAGGCGCACGCGGGCGAAGCGGATCGAGGATGATGACGGCCCGGACTCCGCGCTGCTCGAACTGCCCGAGTTGAGCCGGGTAGCGCGCGAGCTGGTTGGGCTGATGTTCGAGGCTGGCCCGGTCGCGTACACCCCAAACGGGGCGACGGCGATCAGTTGGCAGGCGATGAAGGCATGGGTAGATCTGTGCGGCGTCGTGCTCTCCCCGAGAGAGGCGCGGCTGATTCGCTGGATGTCGCAAGTCTACGCCACGGCCATGAACCGGGAGGAAGAGCCCGAGTGGATGGCGGACGACGAGGACATACAGCGCGCCAAGGCCCGCCAATTCATCGCTTCACTAGGGGGCAACATTGAGCGATCTCGAACTCAGGATTAGGGTCAGCTCAGAGACCGGACAGGCCTCCACTGACGTGCGACGCCTTCGCGGTGAGATCGGCGGTCTGGAGGATCGGGCTCAGCGCTCAGCGAAGGCAATGACGGCGGCTCAGGCGGCAGTCCGCGGACTTGCGGCAGCGGCAGCCGCGTTCGCTGTTGCGAATGTTGGCCGGGCTTTCGCTGACGCGAATGTTGCCGCCGATAAGATGCGCGCAACGCTGACCACGGTCACAGGCAGCACGGAAGCGGCCTCAGCCGCGTGGTCTACGATGCTCGGGTTCGCGTCCGAGACGCCCTACACCCTAGACCAGTCTGTCGACGGGTTTATCAAGTTGAAAGCGCTTGGCCTCGATCCATCGACCGAGGCTATGCGGTCGTATGGCAACACCGCGTCTGCGATGGGCAAAGACCTGACGCAGATGATCGAAGCGGTGGCTGATGCCACGACCGGCGAGTTCGAGCGCCTCAAAGAGTTCGGCATCAATGCGAGCAAGCAAGGCGACCAGATCGCGCTAACCTTCCAAGGCCAAACGACCGTCATCAAGGACTCGGCGGATGCTATCCAAGACTATCTGCGCTCGATCGGCGACGTGCAGTTCGGTGGCGCGATGGCGGCCCAGATGGACACCCTGGGCGGCGCCTTCTCGAATCTCGATGATGCGGTGCTGCGCTTTTGGGTCGCGATCGGGGATACCGGGGCGACGGACGCGTTCGCGGACTCGATTCGCGGGATCGGCGGATTCATCGACGATATGTCACAGGCGATCGCTGATGCGGCCATTGCCGAGACCATCGCGCCCTGGGCCGAGGCATTCGGTGATGTGAGCGATTCCGCCGGCTCAATGGTCGGCTGGCTGAAGGAAATACCGAACCCGCTGCGGGCGATCTACGACCTGATGCCGGGGATCACTGGGCAGGCGACGGCTTGGGAACAGATCACACACAATGTTGGGCAGTTCGTCGGCGTTATCCTCGATCTTCCGGACCATGTGCGGAAGATGGCGTTCACGATCGCCGCTGAAATCGATGTTCTCGTGGAGACATGGAGGCGCGGATCGGAGCTGATGCTCTCGGTCGCGAGCGCGACGTGGGCAAACATCACGGCGGCTATCGGCGGGGCGATGAACTCGATGCAGTCGCTGGTTGCGAGCGGGGTCGCGTGGATCGCGGAAAAGCTGGCCTCGCTGTCCGGGCAAATGGCGAGCTTCGCGGCCAAGGCCCAAGACCTTCCTGGAGTAGGAGACTTCGCCGCCGGCCTGTCGGAAGGTCTGGGCGAGCTTGAAGCGAGTTTCAAAGCATCGGCAGCCGGAGCCGAAGCAAACAAAGCGGCGCTCGCCAACAATACCGCTGAACTCAAGGCCAATGCGACGGCGGCAAACGAGCGCGTTGGCGTAGCGCTGAAGGAGGTCGGCGCCCTTGGGGACTACGCGGCGGCGGCGCGCGGGCAGGCTGCGGCGATGAAAGAGGAGCTGGACACCAGCCGTGCGCTGGCAAAAGCCGAGGCCCAGCTCACGAAGGAGCACGAGGCGAACATCGCGGCGGCACGAGAGATGGAAGCCGAGCTGACCGGATTGGCCGGGGCATCCGAGGAAGCGGCAGCTGGGGCTGGCGCGGCGGCTGGCGCGATCAAGGGCAGTGGTGGTGCGGCCAAGGCAGCGAAGGGCGAGGTCGGTGGCCTGGCGGCGGAACTTAAGAAGGCGGCGGGCGGCTACGAGTCTCTCGTCAGTGCCTACTTGCCGGTGCGCTCGGCAACAGATGACATGCGTCGGTCGCTGGAGCAGGCGACCGCGGCCTATCGGCTCGGGATGTTGGACGCTGCTGAGTACGGGGCGATCGTTGAGGGCGTGCAGAGGTCCATCGCGGACGGCTATGACGACCTGATTTCCGCCTACTTGCCGGTGCGTGCGGCCAACGAGGACTTGCGCGAGACGATCGAGAAAGCGAGTCATGCTTACGAACTGGGCATCCTGAGCGCAGAAGAATACGCAAAAGTCGTGGCTGGAGTGCAGCGCGACAGTGCGCGGGCGATGAAGGATATCGCCCGCAACGCGGACCCGGTGGCAGAGGCCTGGCAGAGGGGGGCCGATGGCATTGGGCGGGAGTTCAAGAGCCTTTGGGATTCGCTGATTACCGGCTCGGCGGACGTAGCGAATCAGATCACCCGATTCTTTTCGAAGTGGCTGTCCGATCTCGCCTTCGCCTTCGCGTCCAAGCCGATCCAAGTTGTGATGCAAGCGGTCGGCCTCGGCGGCGCGAGCGGGGCTGCTGCAGCCGCCGGAGGTGGAGGGGGGCTCGGGGGGATCGGCAGCCTGTTTGGCGGCAACAGCCTGGGCCAGGGTCTCGGTCAGGGTCTCGCCAGCCTGGCGACAAATCTCGGCATGATGAATTCGACAGTCGCCGAAATGGCGGGCAACCTCGCATCGACCGCCAATTGGCAATTCGCCGGATCGACACTCGCCGGCTCGTTTCTCGGCTCAATGCTCTTTGAGGGCGGCGCATCGAAAATCGGCTCGAGCATTGGCAGCGCAGCAGGCGCGGCAATCGGACAAGCGTTGATCCCAATCCCTGGCGTGGGTGCGCTGGCCGGGAGCTTGCTCGGCGGCGCCGGCGGCGGCTTTCTTGGCTCGTTGTTTGGCAAAGACAAGCCACGCATGCAAGCCAACCTCTGGTATACGCAGGGTCAGGTCGAGGTCGGTGATACGAACGATCTCACTGCTGAGGCAGTGCAAAACCTGCAAGAGGCTGTCGCGAACGTCAATACTAGCCTGCAGCAGTACGCGAGCGTTTTCGGCGAAGGTGCGCGAGATGCGCTGCAGCAGCTCAGCGGAGAATTCGCAAAGGTCCCGGCCGGTGAGCTCGGCAATTACCTCGCGGAGCTATGGGCCAAAGGCATGGAAGACATCATGTGGGCGGAGGCCATCGAGTCCGGTGACTGGGATATCTGGACGCCGATTCTCGACGAGATGAATCGGATGCTGATCGATGGCGTGGTCGATGAAGGCGAGGCAGCGCGAGTTGCGCAGCTGCTTTCACAGTCGCTCATTGAGTCGGTCCTGAAAGAGGTGCGGGTCGAGAGACCGAGCAGCCCGACCGGTAACTTGTCGAACCTCTATTATGAAGCCACCGCGGGCATGGAAGACCCGCAAGCCATTGTTGAGGCGATCGCTCAGGTTAATGCCGCGCTCGGTCAATTCGGCAACGCGATCAACCTAATTGAGCCCGGCCAGGTGCGCGGTATTGCAGACGCTGCCAACTACCTGGCGGCATTCGAGGCTGACGGCATCGACACTGGGCGCGTGCAGCCCGCGTTGGCCCAGCTGGGGCAGTATATTCGCGATCTCGAGACGCCAGCAGAGACGGCCGCGCGGGTGATGGGGGACTTAGAACAGCATTTCCGCGACACCGGCATCGCGATACCACAAACGCAGGAGGGACTGCAGGGGCTGCTGGATTGGATCGATCTCAGCACTACCGCAGGGCGCGAGACGGCTGTAATTGTAGGCGAGGCGATCCCGGCGTTCCGGCAATACTTCGAAGCGATGGAGCAGGTCGGTGATGTCACTGATGACGTGGCCACAGGACTATCGCAGTCTGCGCGTGACATGATCGATAGCTTGGCACCGGAAGCGGATGGTGCTGAGCAGTTCGAGCGCCTGTCGCGTGTCTTGCGCGAGTGGGGCGTCGATATAGTGCCGCAATCGACTGAGGCAATGCACCGACTGTTGACATCCGGCCAACTAAGCGCGGAACAGATCGAAGCACTGGCCGCTGAGTCGGACAACCTAGCGGCAGCACTGAGGCACGCCGAAGAGCAATCCGCCGCATGGGCGCAGCAGGTTCAAGACGCTACCGATTGGCTGTTTCAGGGCACCGGCGCCACGGGCGCTGAGGAGTGGGCCGAACTACAGCGGGTGTTCGATGAATGGGGCATCGCGATCCCGCGCAATCGCGCCGCACTGCGGGAGTTGGTGGAGGCAGGCGCATTCACAGATGAACAACTCGACGCATTGGTTGCAAATTTTGGGCGGCTGGATGCCGCGTTCGCGCATGTAGCAGATCGGACGCAGCTGCTCGAAGAAGGGTGGCGGTGGCTGTATGACATAGACCCTGGCGCTGAGCAGTGGGAGCGCTTGCAAAACGTCTTCACAAACTGGGGTATACAAATCCCATCAACTAAGGAAGAACTACGCGCTCTCTACGAATCCGGCGTGTTCACAGAAGAGCAGATTGCTATTCTTGTTGCCCATTTAGACGAACTTGGGCTTGCGTTCGATTATGCTGGACAGCAGGCTCAATTGCTGGAGGACGGCTGGGCTTGGCTAAACGACTTCAATCCTGGCGATGGGTCGCAGGAATGGGAGAAGCTACAGCGCGTGTTTACGGAGTGGGGTATCTCGATTCCGAAGAACAAGGCGGCCCTGTTGGAGCTGGTGCAGGCGGGGGTCTTTTCTGAGGATCAGCTGATCTCTCTGGCGAAACACATCCCTGAGCTGGAGGCGGCATTTTCGTATGTGCGCCGCCAAGCCGAGGCGGCGATCAGCGACGTCTACCAATCGCAGATCGATGCGGCCGAGACCGCAAGGACGCGCATGGTGGATGCAGCGAACGAGCAATACGATGCTGCACGTGAAGCCGCCAATACTCGCTACGACGCAGAGCGCGATGCGGCCGAAGCCGCCTATGATGCCGCGCTCGAGGCGGCGGATGCGCGCTATGACGACGAGATGGCACGCATCGCCGATATCTATGATGCCCGTCGTGAGGCACTGGACGCAGAGCGTGAGGCGGTCCAGGACTATGTCGCATCGCTCGGCGGGATCCTTTCGACGCTGGACAGCGCCATTGGCTCGTTGCGTGAAAGTGACACCGACTTCTTCGAGCGCAGCCGCCGCCAGCTCGCAGCGTTGGCGAGCAGTGGCCGTATTCCTGATGAAGACGAGATCGCGCGCATCACGAGCGGAATCAGCCAAGGCGGCACGTACGCGAGCCTGTCTGAGCAGAGGCTCGAAGAGGCACGCATCCGCGCCGACTTGCGCTCGGTGCGCGGGAATGTCGGTGACGAGCTGAGCGATGCTGAACAGCAGCTGGCGGCGGTTGAGAGACAGATGGAGCTGCTCGACGATTGGCGTGACGAGCAGACGCAAGCTGCTGACGATCTGCTAGAAGCCGCGAGAGATCAGGCCGCCGCGACGCGCGAATCCGCACTCGCCGCCGCCGAGGCCTCACGCGACGCAGCGCTCGAGGCGGCAGAGCGGCATCGTGATGCGGTGATCGCGGCGGCTGACGCACGCCTGGAGCGTGAGATCGCACAGGCTGAGGCATGGCGCGATGCGCAGCTCGCAGCATTGGATGAGGCGCGCATCGAGCAGCAGGAAGCCAATGCGCTGCGCACCGCCGAGGCCGATGATGCGGCATTGCGGGATAAGGAACAGGTGAGCGCTGTGGACCGCGCGGCCGGCGCTACAGAGACGATGTCCGCGACTATGCACACCATGGCCGAGACCTCGCGCACCCAGATGGATCAGGTCTATGCGACGCTGCAAGCGCAGCAAGCGCTGCTCGACAAGCTCGATCGCCGCATGCGGAAGTGGGACGAAGACGGTATGCCGACTGAGCGGGCGGCCTGATGGACTTCTTCCACGTCACGCCGTGGACGCGCAACGAATATGGCCTCGTCGTGCCCAGTGCCGGCAATCTAGTAATCTCGGGGTTCACGACCTGGTCGAGCGGCACCGCCATCACTGATGACGACATTCGCTATGATGATCACGATGGCCAGGACTACGAGGCGTTGGTCGACATCAGCGGCGGCGACAATACCATCCGCCCATCAGAGGCCGTGCTCAGCACCGATGAAGAGATTGCTGCGCGCTGGGCTCTGGTCGACATCGCCAACGGCAATCGGCTGTTCGACGAGGCCCAGAATATTCGAGCGACGGGAAGCTCACCGCTGCAGTTCACGATCTCGACGACCAGCGCCGCGGATTCCCTAGCGATCACGTCCATTGCTTCGACTGTGACCGACATCTCGGTGGTTATCACGAAAGACGGTCTCGCCGATATCCACCTCTCTGCCGCGCCGGATGGCGCTAGGTGCGTGCGCTGGCAGCACGCATCGCGCACCGCGGCCACCTACGCTGTGACACTGACAGGATCCGGCACCGTGGGCGCCGGTGAGATCGTGGCCGGCGTCAGTCGATCGCTTGGTCCTGCCGAAGCGCCGATCTCGCATGACCGAGCGGACTATTCCGAACGCGCGTGGGATGAGAACTATGGCACATATCGCTACACCGAGCGCGGCTATAGCCGCATCATCCGCGGCACGATCCACGTGCCGGACCGCCTCGGCGATTGGGCGGATCGGCAGGTGAGCCTGCAGCGCGCTGCTCCGACCATCTGGGATCTCAACGACACTCAGGGCGCTGCGTGGCCAGGGACATCTGAGCCGGGCCGCATCGTCTACGGCGTGCCGACGCAGGTGCAGCGCTCGGATCATGCGATCGAGCACATCGACACGCTGTCGCTCGAGATTACCGGGCTGGTAGAGGACTGATGTTCAAGCGCGAGCCACAAGCCTTTGCCCTAGAGGGCGCCAATGTCTACGTCGATATCAAACAGGTAGGGAGTGAACCGCTCCCGCCGATGAATGATGACGATATCTCAGGCGCATGGGCCAGCGACACCATCGTCTACAAAGCCGACCGGGTATACGACCCGGTGACGATGGAGGCGTTCGAGGCGCTGACCGAGATCAGTGCCGAGCAGAACACGATTCGACCATCTAAGGCGATCGAGTCGCTTGACAATGATGTCGCGGCGCGGTGGTTCTATCTGGGCAAAGTCAATCGTCATCGTTTCGTCGACGGCCTCGTCTACACCAAGACGGTCTGCGATTCGCCGTTCAATGCACGCGTTCATATTGACAACGGCACGTGCAATGGCGTCTTTCTCGCCGGCCTGGTCGGCGTCAAAACCGCGACGATCGCGGTGCGCGCAAGTGATGGCACATTGGTCGAGACGATCAATGCGACACTGACCTTCGATGCGCCGCATAGTGATGATCTATTGCCGCATTGGCAAGCAGCGCATACTGCAGTCACAGATCCGATCTATGACGTCACGCTCGAAGCGGAAAACCCAGGCGATGAGGTTCAGCTAGGGCTATTCCTCGGTGTTCATAGCACGGAGCTCGGTGAGACGCAGCCTCCGATCCAGCACGAGATCGACGACTACAGTCGCGTCGAATTCGATCAGGAATACGGCAACTCGAGGTTCGTGAAGCGCGGATTCAGCCGGCGTGCGTCCGGAACGGTGAGCATTGAAGGCCGGCAAGGCGGGTGGGTCGCGACGCAGCTCATCAACGCGCGCGGCACTCCGCAGGTGTGGGACTTCAACAATGGCGATGAATCTGAGCTAGGACGTGTCATCTATGGCGTCCTGCAGGGCGCGCCGTGGACAGATGCCGCAATTGACGGAAACGACACAATCTCGCTCGAGATCAAGGGACTGGTCGAAGTTGGCAACGAACTCAATCAGGATTTCGCGACTGCGTTCTATCGCAGCCTGACGAGCGTCAACATCCGCGTCGACACCGTCGCCAGTGACGTGTCAGTGTTGCAAACCAAGATCACGTCGGGGATCAGCAACCTGCTGACGGATTCGTATCTCGTCGAGCACTTCCTCGATACGGTGCCAGACCCGGACATCCGCAAATGGTCTCATTGGACCCGGCTATCCGCTGACGGTGAGTACGCCACGCCGATGGTACCTATGGCATCGCCGGTGTGGATGATTACGGTCCTGGGCTCGCGAATACGTCCACTTACAACCTAGAGGCGCGAGATGGATCGCAGACCGTCTTCGTGCGCACGAAGACCGATCCCGGCGGTGTCGTCTACTATATCCTCGCACAGGACCAGATCCCGGTCATCGCCGGCCGATGGTATCAAGCTAGCACCTACCTAAAGCCGCTGCGTGGCTCGGGCTACTGCGAGATCGTTTTCCGTGATGCTGTGGGGAATCTGGCGGGCGGCGCGCACCCCAGCACTCTTCTGGATTCTGCTGACCACAGCTATGCGAGCGGAGACCGCTCCCTGGAGGGGTTCGACCGGGTGTGGGTACTGGCTGAGGCACCCCCGGGAGCTGTGACCGCGGCAATG
>JAAAOQ010000177.1 GCA_009908845.1 Gammaproteobacteria bacterium | reverse complement strand
CTCTGTGTCGATGGATGTGTCCGTCCTCAACATAACCCACGGACGTTGAGGACGGGCAGGTCAAAACATCATGTCTAAGCGGTCAACTGCGGTTTCTAGGATCATGATTCCACTGCTCGCCGCTGCTTTCGCGTATTCAGCCGATCGGCGATGAAGAACGGGGCATAGAGCACGAGGAAGCTCAGGCCGGCGATTGCGAGCAGCGGCAGCCAGTACCAGGGCCAGGGGCCGAACCAGTCCATCAGTGAGGCGCCGGCCGGTTTCTCCATCAGATACATGAAATTGGTTCCCATGCCGGCGTTGACCGCTAGGGCGACTACGGCAACCCCGAGGGTGATCAGGGGGGCGCGGATCAACGAGGCTGGAACGGGCCGCAGCCGGTAGACGATGAGGGCATAGAGCACGCCCACCATGACCAGTCCATGCCCGAGGAAGAACAGGATGAAACGGGCCGACGGGAAATCCTGTACCAGGTCCGGTGTCGCGAGCGCCTGGGTCGTGCCGGCGAGCGCCCAGAAGTAGACCAGCTCGAATGCTCGCGAGCTCGCCGTGATCAGGACCCAAGCGGTGAGCCAGACGGCGAGTGCGCAGAGGTGTAGCGGCAGCATCTCCGGTATCGGTCCATAGCGCTGCAGTATCAGCGCCAGCTGCACCAGCTCTTGGGCGACCAACAGCAGCGCCAGCAGGATGCCGATAGGCCTTGCCAGATGGGGGGCGAGGCCGCGTACGGCGACGGGCAGCAGCAGCGACACGGCCAGGATCAACCCGAGCGTGGCCAGGTGCGATTCGCCGAAGAGTGCGAAGCCGTTATTCATGACGGTAGTCGACATAGTAGGCGTGCTCCCAGGGATCACAAGTCAGGTTTGGCGTCTTGCTGTTCCACGGCGGATTATCGGCGATGCCTGCGCTGGCGATGGTCGGTTTGCCATAGGGTAACCGTGGATCGCAGGGCGCATCGCCTGGTCGGAATCCGACTGATCATGAAGCGGGCTGGCGGGTCCCGCAGTTTGGGCCGTTGCATGTCAACCGGGATCGATGCGTCAGCTTGGCGTTAACTGACCTGGATCAAGCTGGGCCGATCAGCTCTTTCCGCAAGATATAGTGTCCCCTATACTGGTGAACACAATATCTTGTGCCTCATGACTCTAGGATGCCGACCATGACAACGACCACTGCGGCCGCGCCGGCGCTGCTTACGCTGCCGACACGGGTGCTCAAGCGCGACGGCGAGCAGGTACCCTTCGACGGCTCGAAGATCGAGTCCGCGATCCTGCGTGCCGGCCAGGCGACCGGGGAATTCGGCGAGATGGAGGCCCAGCTGCTATCCGCGCAGGTCATCAAGGTGCTCGCTCATCGCTACGGCAACGGCAGGCTGCCGGACATCGAGGGCATCCAGGATGTGGTCGAACAGACCCTGATCAGCGCCAACCATTTCGAGACCGCGCGCTCGTACATCGTCTATCGCGAGCAGCGCGCGAAGCTGCGCGCGGACCAACGCACGCTCGTCGATGTCGCCAGTTCGATCAACGAGTACCTGGATCGCTCCGACTGGCGCGTCTCGGCCAATGCCAATCAGGGCTACTCGCTCGGCGGTCTGATCCTGAACACCTCGGGCAAGATGATCGCCAACTACTGGCTCTCGCACGTCTACCCTCCGCAGGTCGGCGAGGCCCACCGCGAGGGCGACATCCACATCCACGACCTCGACATGCTCGCTGGCTATTGCGCTGGCTGGTCGCTGCGCACGCTGCTGGCCGAAGGGCTGAACGGCGTGCCGGGTAAGGTCGAGGCGGGGCCGCCGAAGCATATGTCGAGCGCGATCGGGCAGATCGTCAACTTCCTCGGCACCCTGCAGAACGAATGGGCCGGCGCTCAGGCCTTCTCGAGCTTCGATACCTATATGGCGCCCTATGTACGGGTCGACGGACTCGATTATCCGCGCGTCAAACAGTACATCCAGGAGTTGATCTACAACCTGAATGTGCCGTCCCGCTGGGGGTGCCAGACACCCTTTACCAATCTCACGTTTGATTGGGTCTGTCCGGAGGACCTCCGGGACCAGGTGCCGGTCATCGGCGGCGAGGAGCAGTCGTTTACCTATGGCGAGCTGCAGGCCGAGATGAACATGATCAATCGGGCCTATATCGAGGTGATGACCGAGGGCGATGCCAAGGGGCGCATCTTCACCTTCCCGATCCCGACCTACAACATCACCAAAGACTTTCCTTGGCAGAGTGAGAATGCTGAGCTGCTGTTCGAGATGACGGCGAAGTACGGGCTGCCGTACTTCCAGAACTTTGTCAACTCTGAACTCTCGCCGAACATGGTGCGCTCAATGTGCTGCCGCTTACAGCTCGATCTCAGCGAGCTGCTCAAGCGCGGCAACGGCCTGTTCGGCTCCGCCGAGCAGACCGGCTCGCTCGGGGTGGTCACGATCAACTGCGCACGGCTCGGCTATACCCATCGCGGCGATGAGGCCGGACTGCTGCGTCGGCTCGACGAGCTGATGGAGCTGGCCAAGAAGAGCCTGGAGCTGAAGCGCAAGGTAATCCAGCGCCACATGGATACTGGGTTGTTTCCTTACACCAAACGCTATCTCGGTACCTTGCGGAATCACTTCAGCACGGTCGGGGTCAATGGCATCAACGAGCTGATCCGCAACTTCACCGGCGATAGCGACGACATCACCACCGAGTGGGGCCATGCCTTCGCCTGCCGACTGCTCGATCACGTGCGCGCGCGGATGGTCGAGTTCCAGGAAGAGACGGGGCACATGTACAACCTCGAGGCGACGCCGGCAGAGGGTACGACCCATCGCTTCGCGCGCGAGGACAAGAAGCGCTTCCCGGCCATCCTGCAGGCCGGCACCGAGGAGGCGCCGTACTACACGAACTCGTCGCAGTTGCCAGTCGGCTATACCGACGATGCCTTCGAGGCGCTGGCGGCGCAGGACGCGCTGCAGACCAGGTACACCGGCGGAACGGTGCTGCATCTGTACATGGGCGAGCGCATCGGCTCGACCGAGGCCTGCAAGCGGCTGGTACAACGGGCGCTGAGCAATTTCCGGCTGCCATACATCACGGTGACGCCGATCTTCTCGGTCTGCCCTGTGCATGGTTATCTGGCTGGTGAGCATGAGTTCTGCCCGAAGTGCGATCAGGAGCTGATCGAGAAGAAGCGCGCCCAGCAGCGAGCGGCGGTGGCGACTTAGAGGCCCCAACGTTCATGGCACGGTGCAACCCCGAACGATGAATTTCGCGTGATTCACGGGAGCAAAATAGCTCCTGCGGCCAAATTGAGTCGAAACTTGAGCGATTCAGGTGGCCATTTTGGTAGGGCCTCTGATGCGCTGAGCCGCTGGGGGAGCGGGCCGCGAGCGTGGTGCCAAGGAAGGCGGGTGCCCCGGTCGCGTGTCCGGCGGACGCCGTGAATCCATCCCTGGAGGCTTGACGATCGCCATCCCGGCGATCGACGCCGTCGGAAGCTGGCCGTACCATCCAATCGACAGGAGTAACCAATGACCGAAACAACGATCGAGCCGACCATCGAGCTGCGCGACGAAGAGCGCACCCGCTGCGAGGTCTGGACGCGGGTGATGGGCTACCACCGTCCGGTCTCGGCCTTCAATCGCGGCAAGCAGGCTGAGCATCAGGAGCGCACCTATTTCCAGGAACAGCCGACTGGCGGCGAGCGGCGAGAGGTGCCAACGCGGCGCGAGGCTGCCTGAGCCCATTCCGGCCGATTTACGGGCCCGATCAGAATCATCGTCCAGGCAGGGCAGGGATCGGGTTCTCGATGGATGCAAGCGCAATGGATGCGGCGCGTTTTGGGGCCTTCAGCCCCTCTCCGAACGACCGCCCAGCCTGCGCGAGCCCGTTGATTGCGACGATAAGAGAGGGGCTCTGTTAGGGCTTCTCATGGGCTGACGGACCGAGAGTATGTCCAATACACTGAGGATCGGCGGCCTGACCGCGCTGACCAGCGTCGACTACCCGGGCGAGCTGGCTGCTGTGGTCTACTGCCAGGGCTGCCCCTGGCGCTGCCCCTATTGCCACAATGGTCACCTCCTCGAGGAGGCGGGCCATGATGCGGACCTGCTCGACTGGAGCGAGGTTATCGGGCGGCTGGAATCGCGCCGTGGCCTGCTCGATGCGGTGGTGTTCAGCGGCGGCGA
The DNA here is from genome assembly GCA_009908845.1 of Gammaproteobacteria bacterium. Classification (GTDB taxonomy): domain Bacteria; phylum Pseudomonadota; class Gammaproteobacteria; order Chromatiales; family Chromatiaceae; genus Lamprobacter. Next base: position 9,575 of record JAAAOQ010000177.1, on the reverse strand, counting down.
GCCGACCGTGCAGGCGGCGCTTGCCGATGCGATGGCCGAGGTCCGCGCGCTCGGCTTCAAGGTCGGCCTGCACACCGGCGGGCCATACCCGGAGCGGCTGCAGCGCCTGTTGCCGCACCTCGACTGGGTGGGCCTCGACATCAAGGCCCTGCCTGAGGACTATCCGCAAGTAACCACCGTACCTGGCTCCGGCGAGCGCGCTTGGCAAAGCCTGCGCTTGCTGCTTGATGCCGGTGTCGATCTTGAAGTCCGGACGACGCCGATGCCCGGCCTTGACGACGACGCCTATCTGCAGCGATTGATGCAGCAGTTGGCAGATGCCGGTGTGCGCAACTATGTGCTGCAGCAATGCCAACCCGCCCACCTGCGTGACGGCAGCCTCCGAGATCGCCTTCGTGGCCTTCCCGAGCAGTGGCCATCGGTACCGTTCGAGCAGTTCGCGCTGCGGGCGGCTTGACCGTTACTCGACCATGGAGCGAGGTGCAGAAAAACCCGGCCATCGTTGGCATGCGGTCCGCTTCAGAACAAACGCCGCCCACGCCGCTGGGCGGTGAACCAGGGAGTTCGTAGTTGCGGAATTTGTAATCGCAAAGCAATAGTCTGCTACGAACTGCGTTGCGATAAACGGCAACGCCAATGGGCCGGGCGCGGATTGAAACGTGGAGCAAGACGGGATCGACATCGAGGACGGAACGCATCGCCCGGCTAATCAGCCGGGCGGAAGGATCAGTGCTGCGGGATCTGCTCGGCCCGGATCAGTTCTCGGAACATCGACTCGTCGGTTACGCGTAAACGCCGGCTCAGTTCCCGGCCGATGTTCATCTGGACTAGCGCGAATTGCTCCAGATCGCGCTCGTAGAGGCGCATGATGGCGTCGTGATTGAGCTCGATCGCGGTGCAGTCGGTCATTGCGAGCACCGACGCACTGCGACGGCCGAGATCGATCAACGACATCTCGCCGATGCTGTCGCCGGCATTGAGGTAGTTCAGGCGGTAGTAGACGTCCTTCCATTGCTTCAGTATCGCGACCTGTCCCTTCTCGAGGACGTACATCGCATCGCCGGGATCGTCTTCGATGAACAGGAAGTCACCTTCCTTGAGGAAGACGCTGCGGACCTGGTCGAGCAGGAACTCGACGATGTCGTCCCGGACGCCGCCGAGCAACGGCGTCTGCTGAAGCATTCTCAGTCGATTCTCGGCCATGGTTGTCCCGTCGCGGAGCGGTCGTTCGGTTGCGCCCTTCGGTTGGATGCCAGAGTATGGCGTCCATCTCTTGCAGCGAGCATAGGCAATCGCCGTGCGACAGGCCAGGGTCGAGCGATCTGGCGCAGTGCTTCAGCGACCTTCGTTCCCGCCAAGCAGGCCGATCAGTAACATCAGGTTCAGCAGTAGGATCACCGCGAGCGACCAACGGCGCAGTTGGGTTTCGCTGCGCGGGATCATCGATACAATGGCACTGTACGGAGAAGGGCGCCTCGCTTCGGACCGTCTCGTATCGCGGCGGCCGGCATCGAATCGAGCAAGGCGAGCGGCGACAAGATCGGTCAGCTTCTTGGGCCAGCGCCCGGGCCAGCGTCCGAGCCAGCGCCCGAGCAGCAAGGCGAGATCCCCAGGTGGTAGCTGCGGCGCGTGCTTGAGTAATGGCGTCAGTACCAGCCCGACCGCCATCGCAACGATCAGCGTCAGTACCAGCAATGGGTGGGCCGCGAGGCTCATGGTCGCCGTGTTCATCAACGCCCAAACCGCCGTGCTCAGCGTCAAGAACAGCATCATCCAAGGCTTGGCTGCGGGCTTGGGGGCGACGATCGGGCGCCGGCCACGGGGGAGCGTGTCGGCCGGTACGGGCTGCCAGAGTAACCGACCGAGCAGCAGGCCTACGAGGGCGTAACTGCTCAGGTCGAGTGTTGTGCGAGTGGCCAGATCCGGTTCCAGGGCTATGACGAGCACGAGTAGGGCATGCGCGAGCAGCAGGACCGCGAGGCCGTTTAGGGCTGCGAGCGGTGCGGTCTTCCGTGAGAAAGGTCGCCTCGGCAATGCCGATAAGGCGGCCAACGCCAATACGCTTTGCCCGCTTGCCAACGCGGCCGATACGATCGATTCATCGGCGATTGTCGTTGGTCCGGACCCCGTTAGCAGCAGCAGCGAGAATCCGCTGAGGGCAGCAATCGTGTACCCAAGGCAGCCGCCCTGGGTGCGCTGCAGCAGACCCAGCAGGGCTGTCACACCGATGCCGACCAGGATGAGCCAGTGCAGAAGATCCGGCAATGCCGCTTCATTACCGGTGCCACGACCGAGCAGCCGCAGCCAAGGCAGCAGTCCGGCGCCCAGGATGAAGCCGATCAGCAACGGTCCCATCCGTTCTGTGGCTGAGCTCAAGATCTGCGGCAGCCAATAGTGCAGCGCTGGTAAAGCAGCTTTGGCGCCGAAGCCGAACATGGCCAGTGCCAGCAGCAGGGCGCTGTCGTTGATCGCCCGTGCGGGCAGGTCGGCGCTTAGACTCAGTCCTGCGTCTTGCTTCACCAGCAGCAATAGGAGTTCGAACAGCACAAGATCGCTGAGAACCAGCAGTCCGATCAGGGTCGGGGCGCCCTGCTCTCGGGCTGCAAGGCCATAGAGCGCGTAGCCAACCACCGTCGACGCCAATAGGAAGACCACCAGGTCGGCTGCGACGGGCAAAGCGAGGCTGCCGGTCATCGCCAACAAGAATAGAAGCAGTCGGCCGCGGTTCCTGATCCGCTCGCCAGTGAACCAGCCAGCAGCCAGCCAGAGCAAGCCGAGCACGACAAGCAGGTGTTTACCGATCGGGTCGAGCATCAGGCTGCTGCCGAGCAACAGGCCGGGCAGCTCGAGCTCGGTCGCCGGGGCAGCGAGTCCGGCGAGCAGCGCGGGCAATGCTGCCCAGGGTGCCAGTACGCCGACGCCGGCCGCCACCCGCGGCCAGACCAGGAGGCCCGCCAGTAACAATGGGGGCAGCAAGATGAGCGCGGGCGTCCATGGCAGCAGGGCCTGGGATCGCTCCCAGAGGGCAAAGAAGGCATCCGTGCTCATGGCTGGTAGAACTCGCGCTCGGCGATCAGCTGCGCCCATTCGAGCGGCGTGAAGGGCAGCGACGCGAACAGCCCGATGAGCAACGAGAGCGCCCCCGTCACCAAGGGCGGCCAGAGCAGCAGCCAGGCCGTCTCCTTGCCACCAAAGTCGCGCTCCTCGGGCCAGGCGGTGGGCGGCTCGCGGAACCAGGCGGCATGCAGGATCGGCAGGAAATAGGCCGCATTCAGCAGGCTGCTGCCCGCGAGCACGAATAGCGGCCAATGCAGGCCGGCCTCGAGGCCGCCGAGGCCGAGATACCACTTGCTGACGAATCCGGCGACCGGCGGTACGCCGATCATCCCGAGCACGCCGACGGTGAAGGCCAGCATGGTCCAGGGCATGCGCCGCCCGACTCCGTTCATCTCGCTGACGTCATGGATGCCCAAGGTCTCGGCGAGGTTGCCTGCACAAAAGAACAGGGTGATCTTCATCACGCCCTGATGAACCAGGTGGACCAGGCCGCCGACGGTGGCCAGCGGGCCGACGACCGCGACACCGAGGACGATGTAGGAGACCTGGCTGACCGTCGAAAACGCCAGCCTGCGCTTGAGGTTGTCCTGGAACAGCGCGCGCAGCGAGCCGTAGATGATGGTGACGGCAGCCACCAGGGCTAGCGGACCGGTCACCCCGAGCTCGGCGGCCACCTCGACGCCGAACACGTCATAGACGATCAGCACCACTCCGAATGCGCCCGCCTTGACGACGGCGACCGCGTGCAACAGCGCGCTGACAGGTGCCGGCGCGACCATCGCCCGCGGCAGCCAGCCATGCAGCGGGACCAGTGCCGCCTTGACGCCGACGCCAAGGATCAACAGTACGAAGATCGCGATCAGCGACCACCGATGGGTCTCGACAAGCCCGTCGACAAACCCTCGGGTCGTAAAGGTCAGGGTACCCGCCAACGCGTAAAGCCAGACCGTTCCGGCCAGCAACAGCGTGCCAGCGATCACCGTATGCCCCAGATAGACCTGTCCGGCGCGGCGTGCCTCCTCGGTGCCACGATGCACCACCAGCGGATAGGTGGTCAGCGTTAGCATCTCGAAGAAGACGACGAAGGTGAGCAGGTTGCCGGCCATCGCGACGCCGACGGTTGCGGTGACGCAGAGACTGAAGAAGCCGAAGAAGCGGCTGCGGTGAGGCGATTCCTCGAGATAGCCGATCGCATAGAGCGTCGTCAGCAGCCAGAGCCCGGCCGAGAGGACCAGGAACAGCAACGATAATGCCCGCACCCGCAGCACCAGCTCGAGCCCCGGCAGCAGCGCCAGGCTGGCCTCGTACTGCTGCTGGTGGTAGACACCCCAGAGCATCAGGCCGACCAGACTGAGCTTGGTCAATGCACCGCCCAGATTGAGCAGGGTCCGCGCCCAGTACCGTCGCTCGGCGAGAAAGAAGATGATTAGACCGGGCAGCAGCGAACTGGCGAGTACCAGCAGGGGCAGCCAGGCATTGGGCGGGGCATTCGCATCCACGGTTGGGATCATGACGGCATCCCGACAATGGGCTCGAAGGGGGCGCCAACCTCGAGCAGCGGCAGCAGGAGCGGCGCCGCGAAACCGAGCAGGATGGCGCCGAGCGCCAACAGCAGCGCGCTCCACTGCATCGACAACGGCACCGATCCGCCCTCTTGCGCGATGGCGGTGGGTGTGAACGCGTAGCCCACGACCTTGAACACATAGGCTGCCGCCAGCACGCCGCCCAGTAATACCACCACCGCCAGTCCCCAGCGATCCTGTTGGAATGCAGCCTCGAGCAGCAGCCACTTGCCGACGAAGCCGCCGCTCGGCGGCAGACCCATGATGCTCACCCCGGCGAGCACGAACGCCGTCAGGGTCAATGGCAGCCGATGGACTGCACGGTCGAGATCAGCGATCCGGTCATGATGCGCGAAGCGCAGCAAGGCGCCGGCACTGAGGAACATTGCTGCCTTGGCCAGGCCGTGCGCCAGCGCCAGGTAGACGACGGCGCGCCAGGCCGTCGTCCCGTTCAGGCCGCCAGCGAGCGGGAAGGCCAGGAATAGATAGCCGACCTGGGCGACGGTCGAGTAGGCGATCATCAGCTTCAGGCGCTGCTGCTGGAGTGCCTGTAATGCGCCCCAGAGCACCGCGATCGCTCCGAGTACGCCGATCAGCTCTGGCAGCAGCCTGCTGAGATCGCCGAACAGGTCCAGCCAGAGCCGCAGCAGCAGATAGAATGAGCCCTTGATCACCAAGGCCGACAGCAACGCGCTGACTGGTGCCGGGGCACCCGCATGCGCTGGCGGCAGCCAGAAGTGGAACGGGAACAGGGCTGTCTTCAGCATGAGCCCAGCGAACATCACCGCAAGGGCCGCATTGGCGAGCATCCCGGGCTCGATGCGGGCGCCGAGCAGCGCGATATCGACGGTCGCGTGGGCATGGTAGAGCAGGGCGACGCCGAGCAGGTAGGCGGCCGAGCCGAGCAGGCTGACCAGCAGATAGCGCATTGCTGCATTCAATGCTGGGCCGCCGCCGCTGAGCGCGGTCAAGGCTGCCGCCGAGAGCCCGAGTAGCTCCAGCATCACGTAGAGGTTGAACAGGTCCGCGGACAGGTAGAGCCCGTTCAGCGCCGCCCAGAGGATCAGCCACAGCGGCCAGAACCAAGGGCGCTGCTGCGGATGCGCACCGAAATAGGCGGGCGCGAATGCGCTGACGCCGAGCCCGACCACGGCGGTCATCAACAGTAGTACCGCGCTCAGGCCATCGGCATAGAGATCGATTCCGAGCGGCGCGCCCCAGCCGCCGACCGCGATCCGCAGCGGCCCGTCGGTCATCAGCGTGGGCACCATCGTCGCGGCCGCGAGCGTGGTCAGGCCGGCGGCCAGCAGGCCGATCCAGTTCGCGGCACGCGGTGCGAGAAAGCAGGCCAATGCGGCCAACAGCGGCGTGAAGACCAGCGCAGCGGTCCAGACGGCACCACTCGGCAGCATCCCCATCGGCCTATTGCCCGTTGTCGTCGTCGAGCCGGGTGCGGCCGGTTGCCGAGCGCAGCGCCAACAGCAGCGCCAGCGCGAGTGCGGTCGCGGCGACCGCGACGACGATTCCGGTCAGCACCATTGCTTGGGGCACCGGGTCCGGTTCGCCTCCGGGCGTGCGCGCGGCGAGCCCGGCCAGCAGCAGGAAGATGCCGCTGCTGATGACGTTGAGCGCCAGGATCTTGCGCAGCAGATGGGCCTTTACGATCAGTGCATGGAGGCCGAGCAGGGTGAGACCAGCGCCGGTCAATGCGAGCACCAGCACCGAACTCACGGCCGGCCTCCGATGAACAAGGACGCGAGGATGGCGCCAATCGAGAGGGTTGCGGCCAGCTCGATCACCAGGATGGCGTGCTTGGCCCAAGCGGTCGGGTAGCCTAACAGCGGTTCCCCGAGCCCGATCACCGCGAGCCCGATGAATGCGAAGACCGCGACGCCGAGCGCCAATACCAAGCGTAACGGCCAGCCGGCGGCGCCTGCCGGCAGACGCCAGCCGCTCAGGCGCAGCAGCACCCCGGCTGCGCCCAGCACCGAGCCGGCCTGGAAGGCCCCGCCTGGCGCATGCGCCCCGACCCAGACCAAATAGGCTGCCACCAGGATCATCAACGGTGCCAAGAGGCGGCTGAGCGCGGCGAGCACCGGCTCGGGCGTCGTATCGCCGAGGTTGGATGCGGTCGCCAGCGACCAGACACCGATCAATGCCAATAACAGCACTGCGATCTCGAGCAGGGTGTCGTAGCCGCGGAAATTGAGCAGTACGGCGGTGACAGGGTGCTCGACCCCGCTCTCGGGCAGATGGGTGTTGACCTGCTGGGTGAGGCCGGAAGACGGCTCCCAAAGCTGCCAGGTCACGAGGCCGAGGCTGAACAGCGCGGCGAACAGGAGTAGTCCCATCACTGCAGCGAGCAGCGCTCTGAATACCGCCGGTTTGTGCTGCGCTTCATCGGCATCAGCCGTCTCGGCGGTCTGTCCGGGCTGGCCCGCCTGGTGCTCGTTCGCTTCTGTCGCGCTGGGTGCGGCGCGGGCATCGACCTCCGCGGGCTGCAGTTGCGACAGCGCCGCGAGTAGCAGCGCACCGGTGACACCGGCGCCGAGCGGGATCTCGGCCAAGGCGATGTCGATCGCATCCAGTCGTGCCCAGACCAGACCCAGGATCACCCCGAAGGCGATGAACAGGGCCACCGCCTGGAACAGATCAGGGCTACTGAGGGCACGCCAGGCCAGCCAGAGCAGCGTCGCCCCTAACACCAGGTCGACGGCCAGCGGTAAACCAGTCAGCCACGCCAAGGCGCAAACCCGTTCTCTTGAGCCCAGCTTGCGACCAATTGGCTCGCCGTCGCCGAGGCGGCCAGTAGCAGCAGCCAGATGACGAAGAGCTTGCCAACGGCCGCCAGTGACTCCGCTTGCAGCATCAGGCCCAGCACGACCAACCCGAGCCCGAGGTTGTCCGCTTTCGTCAGCGCATGCAAGCGCGTGTAGACATCCGGGAACCGCAGCATGCCGACGCTGCCGCCCAGGAAGAATGCGGCGCCGGCGAGTAACAGCACCACGGAGAGACTAGCGAGCATCGTCGTCTCCAGGTGGCAGCGAGATGCGGGCGCGGCGGGTGAAGGCGGTCACCGTGATGGCGGCCAGCAGCGCCAGCACCAAGGCCACGTCGCGCAGCGCGGGGGCATCCGAGACCTCCGCCAACACCAGCAGGATTGCGGCCGCCGTGGTGCCGAACAGCTGCGCAGCCAACATGCGGTCAGCCGGCGTTGGTCCGCGGCGGATGCGCCAGAGGCCGGCGACCAGGGTCAAGAGCAGGAACAGGATCAGCGCGAAATAGAAGTACTGCATCGCTGGATTCGTCAGTCGGGGTTGGTCGTCGGTCCGGGGGGTCAGTTGTGGTCGGAATGATTGGGGACGTCGTTCCATTGCGCGCGATCGATGTGGTAGACATCACCGATACGCTGCTCCAGTCGCTCCAGATCTCGATACCAGTCACTATGGCGGTCGAGCACATGAACGCGCAAGCGTCCTTCACAGATCACGGCCAGCGTGCCCGGCATCAGGCTGACCAGGCTCGCCATCAGGATCGGTGTGGGCCCCGGCGGCAGGCGCAGCGGATAATCGATCAAATCCGGCTTGAGCGGCAAGGGGCGCCGGAACGCGCGCAGCGTGACATCGAGGCCGCCGCGCAACGAATGCCAGAGGAAGAAGCCGATCAAACGCATGAGCGCAAGCGGTCTGGCCGGCCAGAGCGATGCGCTCAAGACTTGCCCTCGGAAGCGGGTGACCGTGCTGAGGACGGCGGCGCTCAGGACGAACGGCGCACCGAACAGGGCGGCCTCGTGCTGACCGTCGGTCAGCAGCCACCACAGCAGAGCGAACAGCAGTAAGCGTTGCGTCAGCGCCGTGACGAACGCAGGCAGGGTGACAGTCATCGCGTCGACTCAGAGGCCTGGCGCCGGACGGCCGGGCCGGGTATGGATCAAGCGGGTGCAACGATGGCGGGGTGTCCTGTGGGGCATGGATTATGGTTCTCGGCCCTGTCGATGGAGGGTCTTCATCACGAATTGGAGATCCTGCCAGCCTTTTGCCTTCTCGGCTGGACTGCGGAGGTAATAGGAGGGGTGATAGGTGACGATCAGTGGGATCGGCTCGTCACCTGACGGTCGTTGGTAGGAATGGAGACGGTTGCGGAGCCGGCCGACCGCGTCGGTATTGCCGAGCAGAGTGTTCGCCGAGACCGCACCGAGGCTGACGATGAGCTTGGGCTGAATCAATGCGATCTGCCGCTCGAGATAGGGGCGGCACGCACTGGCCTCCTCGGCGCTCGGATTGCGGTTGCGCGGCGGTCGGCACTTGACGATATTGGCGATATAGACCTGCTCGCGGCTGAGGCCGATTGCTCGGAGCATCTTGTTCAGCAGCTGACCAGCGCGTCCAACGAAGGGCTCGCCCTGCCGGTCCTCGTCCTGCCCCGGTCCTTCGCCGATGAACAACAGCTCTGCGTTGCGATCACCGACACCGAAAACGGTGTGGGTGCGGGTCTCGCAGAGGACGCAGTCGTGGCAACCAGCGACCCGCGCTTCGAGCGCCTCCCAGTCCATGGCCGCGACTGGTGACGCTTCCGGCGCCTGGACCGCCCCTGCTGGGGTCTCTGCTTCGGCGTGTGTCGCGGAGCCGGTCGGCACTCCGGAGCCCGCGTCGCGTGCAGCGGGTGCGTCCCGTGCCGGTGCAGCAGCGCCTGCCTCGGCGAGCTCGTCATCGGTCCAGGGGGGCGGCTCATCCAGCCAGGCAGGCGGCTGGGTGCGTTCCGTCACACCGGCGGCTGGTCGAGTAGGCGGCGCGATTGGCAGTTCTGAGTGCTTCAAGGGGGCGGGTGCTGACCGTTCCGATCTGCCGGCATCGGCATCGGCATCGATGCGCGGCGGTGCGTTGAGCGCGCTCGGTGGCTCCGCCGGGGCAGGATTCCGCAGCCGCCAGGCTCGGATGCCCATCGCCGCCAGATACT
>JAAAOQ010000194.1 GCA_009908845.1 Gammaproteobacteria bacterium | reverse complement strand
AATCGATGATGAACACGTCGAGCCCGAGAGCGGCCAGGATTGCGACCGAGTCGCGGCGGTGGGAGATGTTTCCTGCGTTACCATGCAGCAACAGCACGGTGCTGGGCCGGCTCAAACGCTTGGCCGGTGCCCGGGTCGGTGCCCGGATCAGCCAACCCTGTAAACGGACACCGTCATCGGTGTTGAACCGAATATCCTCGTAATCCAGACCCCAGTCGGCCGGCGTCGCGTGCAGCGGCTCGGTTGGAAAGAAGATCATCCGCGGCTGCAGCCACCAGAGGAGCAGTCCGATGATAACCAGGCCGAGAACGATCTGGGCGAGGAACAGGGCGGTCTTGATAAGCATAGGCTGAAGGCGCCGATCGAGATGGGTTCTGCAACTGCATGCGCTGATCCGAGACAGGCCGTATCCTGAGCCATCGGCTGCAAGCGTGTTGTTCTCGAGGGTCTCGAATCGCGATGATCGTTAGGGTATTTCGGTAGATGGCTGGTCGAATGATGCTAGCGATGCTCCGTCAGGGTGCGAAGGCGTCCGATCGGAGACTCTTCGGCGCAATGATACTGGCCCTGTGGTTCACGGCCGCAGCCGCCGGTGATCCGGTGCCTTGTGGTGGCGACTTTGAGGCTTGGCTGGCGCAGATGCGTGCTGAGGCGCATGCGGCGGGTGTCTCCGACCGGGCGCTGAATGCGCTCGATGCGATTCAGCCGAGCGCCGAGGTGCTCCGCCATGATCGCAGCCAGGCCGTCTTCACCCAGGATTGGCTGACCTTTGCCGGGCGCATGGTCAATGCGTATCGGTTGCGGATCGGGCGGCAGAAGCTCCGCGAGCATGCGGAGGTCTTCGCCGCTGCCGAACGCAATACAGGGGTTCCGCCGGCGGTCATCACCGCCTTCTGGGGCCTCGAGAGCGACTATGGCGCCGTGCAGGGTAACGTCGATACCCTGACGGCCTTGGCAACTCTTGCCCATGATTGCCGGCGGCCCGAGCTGTTTCGCCCGCAGCTGATCGCTGCGCTGCGTCTGCTGGATCGGGGTTGGCTCGCACGCGACCAGCTCCAGGGCGCCTGGGCAGGCGAGATCGGGCAGATCCAGCTGTTGCCCTCTGACTATCTCGGCTTCGGTACCGATGGCGACGGCGACGGGCGCGTCCAGCTGAAGGAGAGCCCAGCAGACGTGATTCGCACTGCCGCGCGCCTCATCCGCTCGCTGGGCTGGCGCGCCGGAGAGCCCTGGCTCGAGGCGGTGACTGTGCCGACCGATCTGCCTTGGGAGCAAGCCGGTGTCTATCAGCATTGGCCGAGGTCGCATTGGGCGTCGCTCGGCGTCACGCGAGCGGATGGCAGTGCGCTTGCGAGCGATCCGATGCCTGCGGCGCTGCTCTTGCCGATGGGTCGCAAGGGGCCGGCCTTTTTGGCCTATCCCAACTTCGATGTCTATCTCGAGTGGAATCGTTCACTGCTGTACGCGAGCACGGCAGCCTATTTCGCAACGCGGCTCGCCGGAGCAGCGCCCATCGACCCCGGAGCCCCGGAGCCCGGCCTGAATGCCGAACAGATCAGGCTGTTACAGCAACGCCTGGTCGACCGGGGCCGGGATGTCGGCGCCATCGACGGTATCCTGGGCCAGAAAACGCGTGCGGCCGTGCGTACCGAGCAGCAGCGCCTGGGTCTTCCGGCCGACGCCTGGCCGACGCCCGAGTTGCTGCAGCAGCTGGAACCGGGCTCGGATTGACTCGATGGCCTGTGGCGCTCGATCTCACTCCACCTCCCCTGACGCATTCGGCACATAGATGTACGTCTTCGGCACATCGGCCCCGACGACCTGGATCACGCTGCTCTCGAAGAAGCTGCCGATCATCGCCGTCTTGCCGGCCGGATACTCGCCGATCGGAAATGCCGTTCCGCGCAGTCTGTAGGTCTCCTGTCCAGGCGGCATCTCGAAGAAGACGCGGCAGGGGTTGGAGTGACAGACGCCGGTGTCGCCGGGAGCCAGGGTGATCTCACCCCAGTCCGTCACGTGCTGGCCGGTGGTTACACAGCCGGTCAGCAGCACGAGTGACAAGGAGAGCGGCGATAGCGGGTTGGTTCTCTTCATAGACTAATCTCTGCAGCCGCGGATTGCGGAGGCGTCGGGCGAGGTCGTGGCCAGCCAGCGCAGCGGCCATCGCGTTTGCATCGAGTCTCGATGGTACAGCGCAGTAAGAGGGTCAACAATCGACCTGAGCGATCTGGTCGTCGGCATCGGCAGCCTCGAGGTGAACCGGGCGTGGATTGCGAACGGCTGGGAGCGCGGATAGCGCTTCGTTTCGAGAGATGGTCAGCAAATCGGTTTAAGCAGGGGTGCGCTATGCGCTGATTTGTTCCGCTCGCCCCTTAAGCCGATGCCTGCAACGGCTGAGACTCTCCAGCCTACAGCTGCCGATACGCGACCACGTAACCGTTCTCCATCCCCTGCAGCCGCGCGATGCGCTCCTGCCTCTTCATCTCCCAAGCGTCCGGAGGATCGAGATTATTCCAGCTCCGGAATAGCTGTTCGTCCAGGTAGCCCAGTCGGAGGCTATAGGTATCCCGCATATAGAGCATGATCCGGGCAATGTCGCCACGCAACTCATCGGGTGGTTGCACAGTGCGCTGGCCCGAGTCGATGCGGATACGGCAGCGGCCATAGCGCTCGCCGAACGGGGCGAGCCCCCAGCGGTAGTCGCGCCGATCGCCGTTGATCAGCCCGACTGCCGGGATCAGGTTGTGCAGATCATTGTGGGCGACGACGAAGGTCTCATCCACGCGCAAGCAGCAATCGCGTCCGGAGAGCAGGTCTCCGTCATCTTCGCGGCAGGCGCGGTAGGCCTCCGGCTGGCGCCAGCAGCGCAGGGATTGGCCGAGCTGGGCCGCTGGGAGGACATGCTCGGCTTCGACCCGCCGCGCCCGCTCTGTGCTGCGGTAGCGTTCGAGACCGCAGCCGTCCAGGTCCACACGGCCGCGGCCGTCGTAGCGGCAGCCGCAGTAGGCCGTGACCCGATGCCCGCGATAGACGCGGTCATAGAGCAGGTCCTTGGCCGCGTCGAAGCGGCCGGCGACTCGGGGCAGATCGCCACCGCCGGCGGGCAGGCTGGGCCTTGGCCACCAGTCGCCCAGCAGATCGCCGAGCAGCAGATCGAGGTCCGGCAGCAGCCGCCCGAGATCGGGGAGCAGGGCGCTCAGCTCGATTCCACTGATGCGGTCCACCCAGCCCGCGGCCTGTCGTCCAGCCTTGGCGAGCAGGTCGTTCCCGGTGTCGGCCAGCCACGCGCTGCCCGTCCTGAGGGCCGCATGCGTGAGATCGGTCATCAGTGCCTGGACCTCGCGCGCGATCGCGACGCCCTGCTGCGCGCTGTCCGGCCACTCAGCGGTGGTCGAGGCCGGCACCAACGAGATCAGCGTGATGGCCGCCAATGTGAAGATCAGGCCGCGCAGCATGGCGGCGCTGCGACGCAGCAGACGGGTGAGGCGGCGCGGTGGCGAGGCAGAGGAACGGCGACGAGACTTGGTGCGGCCTGAGCGGGCGGCAGTACGGCGGGACATCAGCAAGGCATAACGAGATCGCGTTACAGACCACCATCGAGGCCGCGTTTGCGATAGGGTTCCAGCTCCGCGACAACCTCAATGAGCCCGGTGTGAAAATCCTGGTCCGGATGCTCGGCACAGAAGGCTTGGATCTTCGCCATGATCTCGAGCATCTTCTTCTGACCGCGGATGTCGAGGGTACCTTCGACGAACTCGTTGTAGCCGGTCAGGTACCCGCTCGTATAAGCGGTATAGAGGTTGTAATCGGTCCAGGGCCGCGATGCCTCCTCATCCGGGTTCGCGGCCTCCACGAACTCGCCACAGCTGTGCGTGCCGAGCCCAAGCACGTTGAATCGTCCCTGTTGATCGGCGGCCTGGCTTGCCTGCCAGCCGAGTAGAAGGACGGTTGCGATCGCGATGACTGCCTGGCTGTTCATAGTTGCTAAGGGGACTGCGATAGCGAGCAGGTTGACGGAAGGGCGGTGCAGCGGTCGATGTTGATCGGCTACGCGACCTCTTGGGCGCAAGAGGGTTGAAGCATAACGATCTATGAGCAGTTCAAGCCAGGCCAGCCTATGGGGCTGAGGCATTTCTTACGGCTGCGATGGCATGCATCAAAGAATTCTCGCCGCTCGAGCTGGAGGCGATGCGCGAGGCGCGTCAGGACCTGCTGGTCTTTGATGTGCGCGAGCCCTCCGAGCATGAGCAAGGTCAGATCGCGTTCGTCGAGGGGACTGGACCGCGCTTGGCCTGAGACTTCGGGGCTTCCAAGCATCTCCTTAGGGCTGAGAGCCGAGCCCCGTCATCCCCGCCAACGTCTTGGCGTTCTCGACGGCATAGCCGGCCTCGTCATTGTCGAACCAGCAGTAGGTATCCAGGCCGCGTGCGTCCCAGTCGCGCAGGCGCTCGGCCCAGTGCTCGAGCGCCTGATCGTCGTACCGGCCGCGGTAGGGACCGTTACTAGAACCAGCGGCCAACTGGCGCAAAAGCACCTTAATTGGCTCAAATCGACCGATCGGGGCATCTGGCAGCTCGCCCAGCCGCGTATGCTCGCTGACTTCAACTAGATGGGCTGATATTGTCTGCTTGTAAAGCCGGCACTCGCCGCGCCGGTTCTCCTTGAGATAACGGAGTACGAACCATGTCCACGTCGCCAGCGTTGATCCCTTCCGGTATCCCTGGTCTAGACGACATCCTGCTGGGCGGACTGCGCGCCGGCCATCTGTATTTCCTCGAGGGTCCTCCAGGCACTGGCAAGACCACCTTCGGGCTGCAGTTCCTGCTCGAGGGCGTCCGCCGCGGCGAGCGCTGCCTGCTGATCTCGCTCGCCGAGAGTCCGGACGAGATCGCCGTAATCGCCGACTCGCATGGTTGGTCGATCGAGGGGCTCGAGGTCCGCGACCTGGTCGGCTCGGAGGCGATCCAGAGCACGGCGCTGTTCGACCTCTCCGAGGTCGCGCTCGATGACCGCGTCCAGGCGATGCTCGCCGAGATGGACGCCCTGAAGCCTCAGCGCCTAGTGCTCGATACCTTGGCCGCCTTGCGGGTCTACAGCGACCAGTCTTCGTATTTCCGGCGCCACGTGGAGCGCTTCCGTAGCAAGGCCGTCGAGCTCGGCGCCACGCTGCTGGTCACCGACGAATCGACCGGCCCGACTGAGCTGCACCCACGCAGTCTCGCCTGGGGCATCATCCGTCTGGAACAGCGGGTGAGCGACTACGGCCCCGGCCGACGGTGGCTATGGCTACCGAAGCTACGCGGCCAGCGCTACGTCGGGGGCTATCACGACATGCGCATCGAGACCGGAGGCTTGAGGGTCTTCCCGAGGCTCGACACCGAACATGTGCCGGCACGGCGGCAAGAGGGGGTGATCTCGACCGGCCACGCGCCGCTCGACACGCTGCTCGGCGGCGGACTTGAGCGCGGCACCAGCGTCGGCCTCATCGGCCCGCCCGGCTGTGGCAAGTCGACACTGGTCAGCAGCCTCGCGCTGGCGGCGGCGGAGCACGGCGAACGGGTCGCGTTCTATGCCTTCGACGAGTCACTGACGACCTTCCGCAAACGATCGACGAGCCAGGGGCTCGAGATCGACGCCGTGCTGGCCTCGGAGTTGCTGATGCTGCGTCAAATCGAGCCGGGCCAGACGTCACCGGGAGAGCTCGCGCGCGAGCTCGCGACCGAGGTCGAGCAGCAGAACACCCAGGTCATCGTCATCGACAGCCTGAATGGCTACCTGCAGGCGATGCCGAATGACCCCTCGATCAATCTGCAGGTGCATGATCTGCTGCGCTATCTGAGCGCGCAAGGTACCTTGATCCTGGTCACGCTGGCGCAGCCGAGCCCGTTGAACCGGCAGGAGGGTTTACCGATCGAACCTGAGCTACCTGACCGATACCGTGATTGCACAGCGCTACTTCGAGGCCTATGGCACGATCCGCTACGCGGTCTCGGTGATGAAGAAGCGCTACGGCGATCACGAGCGCACGATCCGCGAGTACAAGATCGGTCATGGCGGGATCATCGTCGGCGAGCCGCTGACCGAGTTCCGCGGTGTGCTCACCGGTGTCCCCGAATACCTCGGCAAGAATCAACCGCTCCTCTGAGTCTTGGCCATGGCTAACAGCGACCCCAACGGCGCCGAGCGCATCCTGATCCTCGCTCCGACTCCAGGTGATGCGTCCCTCTGCGAGCGCTTCCTGCGCCAGGCGCAGCTTCAGCCGTACATCTGCGCCGACACGGCGAGCCTATGCGGGGCCTTGGCGGAGCCTGCCGCCGCGCTGGTGGTCGCGGACGAGGCACTGCGAGGCGATGCCGGCACCTGCATTCGGGAGCAGTTCGCTCAGCAGGAGGAGGGGGCGGCACTGCCGTTGATCGTGCTCACGCGGCGGCTCGCGAAGGCCAGTGTCGAGGCGCTGGACGAGGACGTCTATGGCCATGTCCGACTGATCGAGCGTCCCGTCAACAGCACCGTCTTCGTCAATGCCGTAAAGATGGCGCTGCGCGAGCGTCGACAGCAGTACCGGATTCGGAGTCTGCTCAAGGAGCGCGCCGAGCATATCGCCCAACGCGACGAGTTCCTGGCCACCTTGGGTCATGAGCTGCGCAATCCGCTCGCGGCCATCATGACCTGTAGCGAGGTCTTACATTCGCTGGATCTCCAAGCCCCCCAGGCCGGGCGCTGCCTGCAGGCTATCTCGACGCAGTCGGCGCAGATCAAGCGCCTGCTCGACGATCTGTCCGATGTCTCCCGGATCGCCCGGCGCAAGCTCAGCCTGCAATCTGAGACGTTGGACCTGGCCAGCACGCTGCAGGAGGTCGTCGCCCAGGTCCAGTCGACGCTCGACGCGAAGCGCCAGCGCCTCGAGCTCGCGATCAGCGACGTCTCCATGCCGCTGCTGGCCGACGCGACCCGGCTGCGTCAGGTCTTCGCCAACCTGCTCGTCAACGCTAGCCGTTACTCGCCGGCCGAGACCCGGATTACGCTCAGCGCCCATCGGCGCAATGGCCTGGCCGAGGTCTGCGTCGGCGATCAGGGTGCCGGTATGAGCGCCGAGACCCAGGCGCGCATCTTCGAGCCCTTCTTCCAGGCGCCGCAGGGCCAGGGCGATGCGCAGGCATCCAAAGCTGGATTGGGCGTCGGGCTCACGCTCGCACGCTCGCTCGTGGAGATGCACGCCGGCACCATCCAGGCCGAGAGCGACGGTCCCGGCCAAGGGAGTCGGTTCCGAGTCACCCTGCCGTTGCAGACAGCGCCGCAGACCGAGGCTGGCGCCCAGCAGCGGACGCCGGATCAGGCGCCGTCACGGCCGCGCCGTATCCTGTTGATCGAGGATAACCTGGACTTCGGCAACGGCCTGAAGCGGCTGCTGGAGCTTCGCGGGCATGATGTCGTGCTCGCCTGCACTGGTCCCGACGGCCTCAGCGCGGCCGAGTCCCACCGCCCGGACGTCGTCGTGCTCGACATCGGTTTGCCCGGCCTCGACGGCTACCAGGTCGCTGTTCGCCTGCGGCGCCTCGCAGGCTTCGATGGCGTGCGGCTGATCGCCGTCAGCGGCTTCGGCCGGGATATGGATCGCCGCCGGTCGCGCCTCGCCGGTATCGACCGCCATCTCGTCAAGCCGGTCGCAGTGCCGGAGCTCGAGGCGGCCATCGCTGGACCCTGACGTTGGTACCTCAGGATCATGGCGGCGCGCCACCGCGCAGACGCAGCCTAGCGGAAGGCCGCGATTCAGTACCTCACGATCATAGCGGCGCGCCACCCTGGCCAATGAAATGCTCACAGCCGTTGTTTCAAGGTCACGGTGAAACCTGAGCGGGGCCGTGACCCGCCCCTTTGCGCTCGCTCCGCTCGCAACGCGAGGATCGGCCAAGCCCGCCTTGGTGCGCGGTTTGCATTTCCGTCGGTATCAGCCAACAGACAGTCGGATGATGACCGCAATGCAGCTTCCCTTTGCCAACCGCACCGAGGCCGGACGCCTACTGGGCGAGGCCCTCATGGATTACCGTGGACGCATGGATCTCCTCGTGCTGGCGCTGCCGCGCGGCGGCGTACCGGTCGCCGCCGAGGTCGCGCAAGCGCTGGCGGCGCCGCTCGACCTGATACTGGTGCGCAAGCTCGGCGTCCCGAGCCAGCCGGAGCTGGCGATGGGCGCGATCGCCACTGGTGGCGCCCAGGTGCTCAACACCGATGTGGTGCGCGCCTTGTCGATCTCGCAGGAAACGATCGATCGGGTGGCCGAGGCCGAGCAGCGCGAGCTCGAGCGCCGCGAGACCGCCTACCGCGGCACGCGCACGCCGCCGGAGCTGGCGGGCCGCTGCGTGATCCTAATCGATGACGGGCTGGCGACCGGGGCGACGATGCGGGTCGCCGCACGCGCGGCGGCGGCCCAGGGACCGGCCGAGCTGGTGGTTGCCGTGCCGGTGGCTTCGACCGAGGCGGTCGGCCTGGTCGGCGAGCAGGCGGACCGGGTGGTCGCGCTTGCGACGCCAGAACCGTTCCGGGGCGTCGGGGCCTGGTACGAGCGCTTCATCCAGACCAGCGACGACGAGGTCCGGGCGCTGCTCCAAGAGGCTTGGCAGCAGCAAAAGGCGAGCGCGGGCTGAGCTGCTTGCGCACCGGCCGCCGCCGCAGCGGCTGCGCCGGGGCCCATGATCCTGCTCATGCGTCCTCTTGCTGCGCCCCCGGCGCTGAGGCGTCGGCCGCGCGCGGGGCGCCGGCCAGGGCGTTGAGCCATTCCATCGGCAGCGGGAAGACCACCGTCGTCGCGCGGTCGCTGGACATGTCGGCAAGCGTCTGAAGATACCTCAGCTGCAGCGCCTGCGGCTGCGTCGAGATGACCCCGGCCGCATCGCGCAGCCGCTCCGAGGCCTGCAGCTCGCCCTCGGCATTGATCACCTTGGCGCGGCGGTTGCGTTCGGCCTCGGCCTGGCGGGCGATCGCCCGGATCATGCTCTCGTTCAGGTCCACGTGCTTGATCTCGACGTTGACCACCTTGATGCCCCAGGCATCGGTCTGGTCATCGAGGATGGTCTGGATGTCCCGGTTGAGCCGCTCGCGCTCGGAGAGCAGTTCGTCGAGATCGTGCTGCCCGAGCACCGAGCGCAGCGTCGTCTGCGCGAGCTGGCTAGTGGCCATCTGGTAATCCTCGACCTGGATCACCGCTTTGTCGGACTCGATCACTTTAAAGTAGAGCACCGCGTTGACGCGCACGGTGACATTGTCCTTGGTGATCAGGTCCTGCGCCGGGATGTCCATGGTGACCACGCGCAGGTCCACCCGGACCATCTGCTGGATGCCGGGCACGATGATGACGAGCCCGGGTCCCTTGACCGCCTGGAAGCGGCCGAGGAAGAAGACCACGCCGCGCTGGTACTCGGGCAGGATGCGGATCGCGGCCGCCAGGAACAGGATGACCAGCCCCAGCGGGAGCAGGTAGGTGAACAGTGCGCTAGGAACCATGCGTTACTCCTGCGAGTGGTTGCGAGAGGGAGGTTCCGGCTCGACCTCGAGCCGGAGACCGTCGACAGCGAGCACCCGCACCGGCTGGCCGCGGCGCACCGGGGTGCGGCTCGTCGCGCGCCAAAGCTCGCCCTCGAGATGGACCTGGCCGACTGTGCCGGAATCGCCGCCGAAATCGCCCCGGGCCTCACCGCTCCGGCCCACCAGGTGCGCCGAACCGACCGCGGCCGGCCTTCGCCTCAACGCGACGAAACGGCCGATGACCCAGAGCGACAGCGCCGCACTCAGGCCCGCGGTGATCCCAATCACCGGCCAGGAGACGGCGACGCCTTGCTCGTCCATCAGGATGACCGAGCCGAACAGGAAGGCGGCCAGGCCGCCGACGCCGAGCGCGCCGAAGCTCGGCGCCAACGCCTCGCCGGCCATCAGCAGCACGCCGAGCAGGATCAGGCCGACGCCGGCGTAATTGACCGGCAGCACCTGCAGCGCGTAGAGCGCGAGCAGCAGGCTGATCGCCCCGAGGACGCCGGGAAACAGGGCGCCGGGGTTCGAGAGCTCGAAGATGATCCCGTAGATACCGATCAGCAGCAGGATGTAGGCGACGTTCGGGTTCGCGATCACGGCCAGCAGTTTGATCCGCCAGTCCGGCTCGATGGTGCGCACCGCAATGCCGGCGGTCGCGAGCCGGCGCTCGCCGGTCGCGGTCTCGACGCGGCGCCCGTCAATGCGCTCCAATAGGATCGGGATGTCGTCGGCAACCAGGTCGATTACGTCACGCTCGGCGGCTGCGCTGGAGGCGAGGCTGACCGACTCACGCACCGCCTGCTCGGCCCAGTCGGCGTTGCGCCCGCGCAGCTCGGCCAGGCCCCGGATGTAGGCAACGGCGTCGTTGACCAGCTTGCGCTTTTGCGCCTCAGCGCCGTCGCTGGCGCTCGGCTCATCGCCGTTCGTCGGCTGCTCGCCGCCACCGAGATCGGGCAGACCACCGCCGCCGACCTGAACCGGGGTCGCCGCCCCGAGATTGGTCGCCGGCGCCATCGCGGCGATCTGGCTAGCATAGAGGATGTAGGTGCCGGCGCTCGCCGCCCGCGCCCCCGGTGGCGCGACGAAGCTGGCCACCGGCACCGGCGAGGCCAGGATCGCCTTGATGATCCGCCGCATCGCCTGATCCAGCCCGCCGGGCGTGTCCAGGCGCAGGATCACCAGCTCGGCGTCGGTCGCAGCGGCCTCGTCGAGGCCCGTGGTCACCAGCTCGCCGGTCGCCGCGCCGATGGCGCCGTCGATCGGGATCACCAGCGCCTCGCGCGACTGGGCCGCTGTCGCTGGACCAGCGTAGACCGCGAGCAACAGCAGGAAGATGCCAAGCGTGGAAAGCGCTGCGCGGTGGTCAGCTTTCATCGACACCCCCAGGGGTCGCACGGCGACGCTGGCCTGACTGATCCGCGCGGCGAAGACGCGGGCGGAGATCGGGCCAGCTCAGGCAACCGGTCCCGTCCCCAGCCAGGCCCGGAGCAGGGCACCAGCGCCGTAGGCGAGCCCGGCCGCGCCGCCGCCGGTGAGCAGGGTCTCGAGACCAGCGCGCACGCGCGACTGGTCCAGCGCCCAGCCTTTGGCGATGCCGACGCCGAGGAACGCCAGCGAAGTCGCGGCGATGCTGGCGAGAAAGGCCTGCTCGATGGTCAGACCCGGCACTGCGAACGGGACCAGCGGGATCGTCCCAACGAGCACAAAGGCGGCGAAGGTCGCAGCCCCGGAACGCAACGGCTGGCCGGTATCGCCCGGCTGCAGACCGAATTCCTCCTGGGTGACCGTCTTGGCCCAGAGATCGCGGTCCGCGGCGATCGTCTCGACGATGCGATCCAAGGTCTCACCCTTAAAACCTTTGGCGGCGAACAGCTCGCGGAGTTCCAGGCACTGATGCGCCGGGATCGTGTCGATATGCCGCAGTTCCTCGCGGTGAGCCTGATCAGCGGCCTGCGCATCGCTCTTGGTGCCGAGATAGTTGCTCACCGCCATGCTGAAGCCGTCGGCGAGCAGGCTGGCGACGCCGAGGATGACGACGACCAGGCTCGAGAAACCGCCGCCGACGGCGCCAGCCACGACCGCGAAGCTCGTGATGCCGCCGTCGATCGCCCCGAGCACCGCGTCGCCGAGATGCCCGCCACCGCCCTCGGACTCAAGTCGCGTGCGGACCTCGGCCCCACGGTGAGCGCGCGCTAGATGCCAGCGTGAGCGCTGCCGGGGCTGTTGTGCGGCCATTGCGGTGTTCTCCTCGGTTGCAAAGCGGGTGTGCTGCCGGGGCCATCGGTTCGCTGGTGACGGCCGCTCGACTGTGATCGCGGTCCGTACTGGATCAGGCGTTGAGCGCTCGCTCTATCGAGCGTTCCAATCGAGCGTACTTATCGCGATGGGAAGCAATTTTTATGCCTTATCGACCGAGAGCTTCGAGAGCGCGATTCGCACCGGCATCGAAGACGCGAGCAAGCGCCTCAAGAATATCGAAGGGGCTTGGGTCAAGGAGCAGAAGGTCGTGGTCAATGATGGCAAGATCACCGGCTTCCGCGTCGATATGAAGCTGACCTTCCTCATGGATTGAAGGCCTGATTGCGCAGGCCCTCAGCGCGAGAGCCCTGCGCTCGGCTGCGGACCCTCATTGATCGGCGCCGAGCGCGCGCACCCGTTCCTGAAGGGCGTTGGCGATCCGCTGCGCCTCGTCGTCTCCTTGACCTTCCTGAACGAGCGTCTCGGCATCGACGGGCGCACCGATGCGCAATGCGACCGGGCGCAGGCGCAGCCGCAGCGAGCCGGGCGGGAGCGCTTCGCGGCTGCCCCGGATATGCACCGGAAGGATTGGCACCTCGTGCGCGAGGGCCAAGGAGCCGACGCCGGACCGGAACGGCTGCAGCTGGCCATCCGGTGAGCGTCGGCCCTCGGGGAACCAGATCAGCAGGCAATCCCGCTCGAGCGCGGCGGCGCCGAGCAGGAGGCTGGTTAGCGGATTCTCGCCGGGATCGACCGGCAGCACGCGCAAGCTGCGGCTCAGCAGCCGCATCCAGGGCCGCTTGAACAGCAGGGCACTGGCGCCGCCCCAGCAGGTGGTGCGGCGCCTTGGACCATCGAGCACGGCGAGGAGCGCGCCGGGATCGACCGCACTGAGGTGATTGGGCGTGAGCAGGCAGGCTCCCGAGGCTGGGATCTGCTCGATGCCCTCGGCGTGCAGCCGCAACGGTCCCCGCACTATCCAGCCAACAAGTGCATGCACCAGCGTCGCGAGCCAGCCTAGGGACGCCGGCGGCGGGGACAGGCGCTGCAGCGCGTGCTCGTCGAGCTGCGCTGTTGGGTCTCGCAACCGTTCGATCCGATTCGCGCCGGTGGCCGCGGTCTGCTCGGCCTCGACCGCCTCCTGCAGCAGATCGCGCACGCGCTCGATCCGACCGATGGCCTCCTCCTCGAGCGCCAGACCGGCCTCCTGCTGCAGGTCCAAGGTCAGGTCCACCCATGCCAACGAATCGACGCCGAGATCGAGGCTCAGATCGCTCTCCGGCGTGATGCGGCGGTCCGGGAAGCGCGCGCCGAGCCAGTGCCAGACCCGGTTGGCGGTCGGGTCCTCGAGCAGCTGACGGTCCTCAGGTGCCAAATCCTCGACGGGCGCCAGCCCCGGCTCAGGGGCGGTCTCGGTGCCCGCAGACAGGGCCTCGAAGCGCTCGGCGAGGCGATGCCGGCGCAGCTTGCCAAGACGGGTGCGAGGCAGCGGCGAGGCATCCAGCCGCAGCGTATCGATCTGCTGCGTGCTCGCCAGCCGGCGTGAGGCGGCGGCGATCTCGTCGCTGATCCGTTGCCACAATTGGGCGTGCTCCTGTTCACGGGCCGCCTCGGCCTCCGGCACCACCACCGCCGCAAGGCGGCCTTCATGGCCGAGCACACCGGCCTCGCGGACCGACGGACAGCCGTCGAGGCGCGCTTCGACACGTTCGGGATCGATGTTCTCGCCGCCCGCCAGCACGATCCGGGCCGACGCGCGGCCGCTGATCTGGAGCCAACCCTGGGCATCGAGCTGGCCGAGATCGCCGGTGCGCAGCCAGCCACCGTCGGTGAAGACCTCGGCGTTCTTCTCCGGGAGACCGAGGTAACCGCCGAAGAGATTCGGACCTTTGGCCAGGATCTCGCCTTGGCCCGGTGTCTGTTCGGGCGCTTGACCGATGCGCAGCGCGACCCCGGGCAGTGCCCGGCCGGCGCTGTCGAAGCGCCGCTCGGGCGGGGC
>JAAAOQ010000151.1 GCA_009908845.1 Gammaproteobacteria bacterium | reverse complement strand
GAGGCATTCGAGCAGTGTAGCATCGAACCTGAAAAGAGCGGATGCCGGATCAGCGAGCCGATGCCAATCCCTGACGCCTATGGATTTTCTGCGAGTTATTCGAGAAGTCGGCGACGCCTTATATTCGGCTACTGGTCGAAACGGCCGCTCGGACTGAGCGGACGCTGGATTGGGAGCTGATCGAGGACTATCTGGGGCTCTTTGAGCTGAACGACGAAGTGCCCTGTATGAAGGGGTGGTATGACGCAACTCACCGAGACTGACCGCACGGCCTTCAGGAGACTGGCCGAGGCCGGTTGGATACAGTCAACCGCCGAGCGCAGCCCGGCCATCGTTGCGCCGACCGCGGAAGCGCGCGAGCGTTATTGTCGTTGGGCAACGGAAGCGGCGCGCTTCTACCGGGGCGAGAAGCCAGTCCGTTTCCAGGGCGACCAATGGAAATTATGATGCGTTGCTAACGTTCATGGCGCTGTGCCACCCCGGACGATGGATTTCGCGTGATCAACGGTAACAGCGGCGGTGCGGGGCGTGCCCTGAGCGTGGTTCACTGTTTCGGGGGTAGCGGTTTCCTTATAGCGCTGCAATCCGCTCCCGCTGGGCGCTGAGATTGGCAAGCGCTTCGGTCTGATCCGCAAGCCGGCCGCGCTCCTTCTGCACCACGGCCTCGGGCGCCTTGTCGACGAAGCTCGGGTTGGCGAGCTTGTTCTCGATGCGCTCGATGTCGGCGCGCAGCTTGGTGATCTCCTTGTCCAGGCGCTTGAGCTCGGCGTCCTTGTCGATCAGGCCGGCCATCGGGATCAGGATCTTCATCGCGCCGACCAGGGCGATCGCCGACTCGGGCGCCTCGGCCTCGTCGTCGAGCAGGGTGATCGATTCGGTGCGGGCGAGGAAGTCGAGGTAGGGCCGGGCGTGCGCGATCCACTGCCGGTCGCGCTCACTGGCGTTGGCGATCAGCACCGGCAGCTGCTTCGAGGGCGCGATGTTCATCTCGCCCTTGATCCGGCGCACGCCGAGGATGAACTGCTGCACCCAGTCGATCTCGGCCTCGGCCTCCGGGTCCTCGAGCGCGTTGTCAGGGGCCGGGTAGGGCGCGAGCATGATGGTGGCCGTTGGCTGAGGGCTGCTCGAGGCAGGATCGGAGCTGGGACTTGATCCAATAGCCGTGCCAGCATCGCCATCGACGCCGCTGGCCAGCGGCCGGAGCTTCTGCCAGATCTCCTCGGTGATGAAGGGCATGAACGGGTGGGTCAGGCGCAGCAGCTGCTCGAGCGTCTGCACCAGGGTCCAGCGGGTGCCGCGCTTGGCCGCGTCGCTGGCGCTCTCGTTGGTCAGCACCGGCTTCGAGAGCTCCAGGTACCAGTCGCAGAACTCGCTCCAGGTGAATTCATAGACGGCCTGGGCGGCGAGGTCGAAGCGGTAGGCATCGAGGGCGTCGCGGACCGTGGTGATGGTCTTGTTCAATCGACTCCGGACCCATCGGTCTGCGGCGCTGAATTCGAGCGGCTGTGCGCCGTTACTTGACGCCGTGCTGGCGTGTTGGCCGCAGTCCTGCCCCTCGGTGTTCATCAGCACATAGCGCGAGGCGTTCCAGAGCTTGTTGCAGAAATTGCGGTAGCCCTCGACGCGCCCGAGATCGAGCTTGATGTCGCGGCCGGTGGTGGCGAGTGCGGCGAAGGTGAAACGCAGCGCATCAGTGCCGAAGGCCGGGATGCCGTCCGGGAATTCCTTGCGCGTCTGCTTGGCGATCTTCTCGGCCAGGTGTGGCTGCATCATGCCCTTGGTGCGCTTCGCGACCAGCGGCTCGAGCGCGATGCCGTCGATCAGATCGATGGGGTCGAGGACGTTGCCCTTGGACTTGGACATCTTGTTGCCCTGGGCGTCGCGCACCAGGCCGTGGATGTAGATGTCGCGGAAGGGCACGTCGTCCATGAACTTCAGCCCCATCATGATCATCCGTGCAACCCAGAAGAAGATGATGTCGAAGCCGGTGACCAACACCGAGGTCGGGTAGAAGGTCTTCAGGCGCGCCGTGGGTTCGGGCCAGCCGAGGGTACTAAAGGGCCAGAGCGCGGAGCTGAACCAGGTGTCGAGCACGTCCTCGTCCTGGCGCAGCGGGTAGTCGTCGCTGAGGCCGTGCTGGCTGCGGACCTCGGCCTCGGAGCGGCCGACATAGATGTTGCCTTCATCGTCGTACCAGGCCGGAATGCGGTGTCCCCACCAGAGCTGGCGGCTGATGCACCAGTCCTGGATATTGCGCATCCACTCGAAATAGGTGTTCTTCCAGTTGTCCGGCACGAAGCGGATGCGCCCGTCCTCGACCGCGTCGATTGCCGGCTTTGCCAGGGGCGCGATGCGCACGTACCACTGATCGGTCAGGTAGGGCTCGACCACGGCGCCGGAGCGGTCGCCGCGCGGCACCGGCAGGCGGTGGTCGCGGACCTGGACCATCAGGCCCTCGGCCTCGAGGTCGGCGATGATCCGCTTGCGCGCCTCGAGGCGGTCGAGGCCGATGTAAGCCGCCGGGATCAGGGCCCCTTCTTCCGGGCTGTTGGCGCGGATCGCCGCGTCCGGGGTGAAGAGGTTGATCAGCCCGCCGTGCGGCTGGTCGGCGATCGACGTCTCGTCGCGGTGGCGTTGCCAGACGGCGTGGTCGTTGAAGTCGTGCGCCGGGGTGATCTTGACGCAGCCGGTGCCGAGCTCGGGGTCGGCATGCTCGTCGGCGATGATGGGGATGCGCCGGCCGGTGAGCGGCAGCTCGACGGTCTCGCCGATCAGGTGCCTGTAGCGCGCGTCATCCGGGTTCACGGCGACGGCGCAGTCGCCGAGTAGGGTCTCGGGGCGGGTGGTGGAGACGATCATCGCGCCGGTGCCGTTGCTCAGCGGATAGCGCAGGTCCCACATGTGCCCGGCCTCTTCCTCGGCGATCACCTCGAGATCCGAGATCGCGGTGTGCAGCACCGGGTCCCAGTTCACCAGGCGCTTGCCGCGGTAGATCAGCCCCTCTTCGAACAGCCGGACAAAAACCTCACGCACGGCGTTGGACAGCCCCTCGTCCATCGTGAAACGCTCATGCTGCCAGTCGAGCGAGGAGCCGAGCCGGCGCAGCTGCTGGGTGATGGTGCCGCCGGATTCGGCCTTCCATTGCCAGATGCGCTCGATGAAGGCCTCGCGGCCGAGGTCGTGGCGGGTCTTGCCGTCGGCCTCGAGCTGGCGTTCGACGACCATCTGGGTGGCGATGCCGGCATGGTCGGTGCCGGGCTGCCAGAGGGTCTGCTCGCCGCGCATCCGGTGGTAGCGCACCAGCGCGTCCATGATGGCGTTGTTGAAGCCGTGCCCCATGTGCAGGCTGCCGGTGACGTTCGGCGGCGGGATCATGATCGAGAACCCGCCCGGGTCCGAGTTGGCGTCCGCTCCGGCTTCCTGACCGGCCTCTGTGCCGGCATCGCTGAGCCGGGGCGCGAAATAGCCGGCTTCCTCCCAGTGACGGTACCAGGCGGTTTCGAGGGTCTTGGGGTCGTAGGTCTTATCGAGCATGGCTGCGGTGATGCGCGCGCGGTTGTGCGGCCGGGGTCGGCACAAAAGCACTGCAGTATAACCGAGGCTGGTTCAGGTCAGCGAAGGGGGTTGAGGCTTGCGCCAGGCGGATGGCGGTTTGCGTGTCGCGAGGGCCCGGTCACAGGGGCGGGCAGGGTTGCAGCGGTGTCGTGAACGCTCGGCGGGTGTGCGGGGGCTCGCTCCGGGCTGTCGCGGGGCCCGTTGATGTGAGCACCGCTGCTGCATAGTGATTCGGGGCCGCGGGGCCGGCTTGCATCGCCGCCCGCATCAAGGTGTCTGACACCGATCGATCAGCCGAGATCAGAATATGCGCGTCTACTCCGAGACGAATTGATTTTGGACACTTCCCAACAGCGGCAGTGCTCGTTCAAATAGACCCAGTTTTCGACCGCAACGCGAGGATTGAGACCATGACTGATGCAACCAAATGGGTGTTCGCCTTCGAGGAAGGCGACGGCAAGAACAAGAAGCTACTCGGCGGCAAGGGTGCCAACCTGTGCGAGATGACCCAGATCGGCCTCAATGTGCCGCCGGGCTTCGTGATCACGACCGAGGCCTGCCTGGCCTATCTGGATACCCCGGACCACAGCCTGCCGGAAGGCGTGATGGAGCAGGTGCGTGACCAGATGGCAGCGCTCGAGAAGAAGACCGGCAAGGGCTTCGGCGACCCGGACAACCCGCTGCTGGTCTCGGTGCGCTCCGGTTCGGCGATGTCGATGCCCGGCATGATGGACACCATCCTCAACCTGGGCCTGAACGAAGAGACGCTGCAGGGCGAGATCAAGGCCACCGGCGACGAGCGCTTCGGCTACGACTCCTATCGCCGCTTCATCCAACTGTTCGGCAAGGTGGCGCTCGGCGTCGACGACGAGGCCTTCGACCACGAGTTCAACATCGTCAAGGAGGCCGCGCACGCCAAGCAGGACGTCGACCTCTCGGCGGCCGATCTCAAGGAGATGAGCGAGCGCTTCCTGAAGGTGGTCGAGGAGCAGACCGGCAAACCCTTCCCCTCTGACCCCATGGTCCAGCTCGAGATCGCGGTCAAGGCGGTCTTCAACAGCTGGATGGGCCGGCGCGCGGTCGACTACCGCAACCAGTTCCACATCACTCCCGAGATGGCCAACGGCACCGCGGTGAACATCTGCACCATGGTGTTCGGCAACCGCGGCAACGATTCGGCGACCGGCGTCGGCTTTACCCGTAATCCGGGTACCGGCGAGAACAAGCTCTATGGCGAGTTCCTGATCAATGCCCAGGGCGAAGACGTGGTCGCCGGCATCCGCACGCCCAAGCCGCTGGACCGGCTTGAGGTCGAGATGCCGAAGATGGCCGAGGAGCTGGCCGAGCTGCGCGCGAAGCTCGAGAGCCATTACCGCGAGGTGCAGGACTTCGAGTTCACGATCGAACGCGGGGTGCTCTACTGCCTGCAGACGCGCAACGGCAAGATGAACGCGCACGCGATGGTGCGTACCTCGGTGGAGATGGAGCAGGAGGGCCTGATCAGCAAGGAGCATGCGCTGCAGCGGGTCGATCCGGTCAGCCTCGAGCAGATGCTGTTCCCGCGCCTGGACCCGAGCGCGAAGGTCGAGCCGGTCGCTCAGGGACTGCCGGCGTCGCCCGGTGCGGCGGCCGGCATCGCGGTGTTCGATGCCGACCGGGCGCACCAGCTCGGCCATGATCTGGGGCAGAAGGTGATCCTGGTGCGTGAGGAGACCAAGCCCGAGGACATCCACGGCTTCTTCGCCTCCAAGGGCATCCTGACCGCGCGCGGTGGCAAGACATCGCACGCGGCGGTGGTCGCGCGCGGCATGGGCAAGCCCTGCGTGGCCGGCGCCGAGGGCATCAGTGTCGATGTCGCCCGGCGCGAAGCGGTGGTCGGGAACATGAACTTCAAGGAGGGCGACACCATCACGATCGACGGCTCCAACGGGCGCGTCTATCTCGGCGAGATCCCGACCGTGGAGCCGGACTTCACGCCGGAGCTCTCGACCCTGCTGCAATGGGCCGATGAGATGTCACGGCTCAAGGTCTTGGCCAACGCCGATACGCCGGACGATGCGCGGACCGCACGTAAGTACGGCGCGGTCGGTATCGGGCTGGCGCGCACCGAGCGGATGTTCAACGCCACCGAGCGGCTGCCGCTGGTGATCGAGATGATCGTCGCTGAGACCACCGAGCAGCGCGACGAGGCGCTGGAGGCCCTGCTGCCGTTGCAGCGGCAGGATTTCCGCGAGCTGTTCGAGGTGATGGCGCCGCATCCGGTGACCATCCGGCTGCTCGACCCGCCGATCCACGAGTTCCTGCCGGACGAGCATCAGCTGCAGCAGGACCTGGCCGATCTGCACGCCTTGGCCGGGGCGACCCGCGGCATGACCGCGCTGGCCGGGTCGATGGGCCTGTTGCATACGCCGGATAAGGCGCGCGACGAGTTCGACGCGGTGCGCAAGGTGATGGACCCGATGATGGTCGAGGAGGCGATCGCGAAGAAGGAGGCGATGCTGCGCAAGGTGCGCGCGCTGCACGAGACCAATCCGATGCTCGGTCACCGCGGTGTGCGGCTCGGTATCTCGTTCCCCGAGATCTACAAGATGCAGGTGCGGGCGATCCTCGAGGCCGCCGCCGAATGCGCCCAGGCCGGGATCGCGATTCAGCCGCAGATCAAGGTGCCGCAGGTGTGTACGGTGCAGGAACTCAGGCGGGTCAAGGCCTATGTGGACGAGAGCCACGCCGAGGTCGAGGCCAAGTACGGTCAGCCGGTCAAGTTCAAGTTCGGCACCATGGTCGAGGTGGTGCGCGCCTGCATGCGCGCCGAGTCATTGGCCGAGGAGGCCGAGTTCTTCTCGTTCGGCACCAACGACCTGACCCAGGCCGTGTTCTCGTTCTCGCGCGAGGATGCCGAGAACAAGTTCCTGCCGCTCTACAACCAGTCCAACATCCTGCAGGACAACCCGTTCGAGGTCTTGGATGTCGAAGGCGTCGGCAAGCTGATGCAGCTGGCCGTGGATTGGGGACGCGCCGCGCGCAAGGACCTGCATGTGGGCATTTGCGGCGAGCACGGCGGCCATCCAGGCTCGATCTCGTTCTGCGATGAGGCCGGACTGGACTACGTGAGCTGCTCCGGGCCGCGGGTGCCGGTCGCGCGGCTGGCGGCGGCGCAGGCAGCGCTGGCGCATCGGCCGCAGTAGAAGCCTCGAACCGTGGCGCCACGGTGGGGCGCCACGGTGGGGCGCCGCAGCAACCGCCGATTGCGGCTGCCGCGGCGCGGTGGCCGTCCCTCTCGGAGCCGGCGCGGTGCTCGCCGGCGGATTGGCCAGGATGGCCAATCAATCCCTATCCGTCTTGGTCCTTTGGTCTTCTACCGGCAGTGGCGTTGAGCCAGGCGAGCGTCAAGATCCCCATCAGGATCGCGACGGCCCAATCGAGCCCGTTCGGAAACAGCTCGAGACCGGGTGACAGGGCAAAGACGAGGAAGAAGAGCAGGGCGATCAGCAGAACCAGTAGGCCGAGCGAACGCCCCAGCTTCAACAGCCCCGATGAAACAGACATGATAAGTCCCCCGATGTGATTTGGCCCGTATCGGCATCGCGTCGAGTATGGTCTATGGTTGCCGCGTCGGCGGTCAAGACCAGCCGCCAATCTCAGGAGGCGCTCCTACCCGGAGCTAGAAATTGGTGATCACAACCCGGTCGAAGCGCGACAGCACGCGGGCAATCTCTTCCCGATAGTGCTCAACGAATTGTCTGGGTCATGCAGGCAGGAGAGCCGATGTGCTATCGGCTTGGCGTGTGCTTCAGCGCATGGCCCACGAGCAGACGGCGTGGTCGGATGCCGTGTGCGACGCCCCATGAGCCTTATCTCACAGCGAGAGCGAATCCTGAAGAGGCTGCACCCACAATGACTATCGATGAATTGATCCCCTCGCTCGGCGCACTCTCACACGCGGACAAACTCCGCTTAGCGCAGATCGTCCTGCAGCAGCTCATCCAGGACGCGCTCGAATCCGCACCGCCAGAGCCGCCCGCGGCCGAGCCGTTCGACCCCCAACGTTTCTATGGGGCGGCGCACCACTCGCGGCAAGAGATCGACCAGTACCTCGCTTCGGCGCGCGAAGGCTGGCAGGAATGAGCTATCTATTCGACACCAACATCGTCATCTATTACTTCAACGGCCTGACAGCGGATGGCGCGCTGCATCAGCTGCTCGCCGAGCGCTTCAAGATTTCGGTGATCACCAAGATCGAATTCCTCGGCTGGAGTGAGTTTGCCAGCGATCCCAAGCTCTACAGCCAAGCCCGCGCCTTCATCGGCCATGCGCAGGTGTTCGATCTATCCGCCGAGATCGTGGAGCAAACCATTCGCCTCCATACGCTGGGCGATGGGCTCTGGCGCGAGACTGGTCGTTTTGCCGACCGCGATCAGGTGCGTGCCGCGCCGTTCGATGCCGTTGTCACCGCCCTCGACGATCTTTGGGCATCTTGATGTGAGCCCCCGTATTGCGGGAGCGGCCAGTGACGACATGCAGTGAAGGGCATGGCGTCAAGCAAGTGCGCGCGATCGCGCAATCAAGCCTGCTTTCTTCAGTAAATCCCTGACCTGGTGTCGCATCGATTTCCACCGGAACTGCCACAGCGGGTGCTGATCGTGGTTGGTCTTCGGCCCGCTATGTCTTCTCGAGCGGCAGCGTCATCGCGACTGGCTGTTCCGCACCGTCGGGCCCGAACGCGAGCTCGAGCAGCTTGTCGGCAACGAACCGCGGCGAGCTGAAACCGTCATTGGCCTTGAGGTCAAGGAACTTCTGCACCCGCGGGAATTGCTCGGGCGAGCAGCTGCGGATCATCGCCTGCATGTCGGTGTCGATGATGCCCGGCGCGACGGCGTGGACGCGCAGTCCGGTCTCGGCCTCTTCGAGCGCGATCGATTCGCTCATGCGGTCCACTGCGGCCTTGGCGGCGCAGTAGGCCGACCAGCCGGCGTAGGCGTTGCGGGCGGCGCCCGAGCTGATGTTGAGTAGGACGCCGGTACCCCCGCGCGCATGTAGGTGCCGGATGAAGGCGCGGCTGCCGTGGAAGACGCCGAGGACGTTGACCTCGATATGGCGCGCGAATTCGGCCGGGTCGTTGTCGCGCAGCGGGCCGATCGGTGCGAGCAGCCCGGCGTTGTTGATCCACAGATCGATGCGGCCGAAGCGCTCGACCGTGGCCTCGCAGAAGCGCATCACTGCTTCGGCATCGGTGACATCGGCCGCCTCGGCCAGGCTGTTACCGGCCTCATCGCCACCGGGCAGTCTCGGGCGGTGACGTGCGCAGGCGGCGACCGCGAGTCCCTGCTCGAGAAATCGCTCCGCCAGACCGGCACCGAGCCCCCGGCTTGCACCGGTGATGACGGCGACCTTACCGCTGAGATCATTCATTTGCGCCTCCATTTCATTGCGGTTCGTCGGCCAGCCAGCGCTGCAGGGCGTCGACCAGCGCTTGCGCCTGGGCGCGGCTCGAGATATTGAACTTGGATTGCTGGCGATACTCGCCGCCGCGCTTCTGGTACCGGCGGATCGTGTAGCGCTCCGGCCCGTAGGCCTCTTTGGCGCGGTCCCAGTCCTGGTAGCGGTAGAGCACGGTGGCCCAGCTGCCCTTGGAGAGGATGACCTTGTCGAGCTCTTTCGTGGTCTCGAGGTCACCCTCGGTATAGCTGACGGTCAGGTCTTCCACCTTTTCGGTCATGCCTGGCTCCTCCTCGTCATTGGAATTATTCGTCGTCTCGTTCGACCTGCCGTGTTGCGCCGTATTGCTCCAGCAGCGTCATCATCGTCGGGCCGTCCTGCTGCGCGGCGATCTCAAGCGGGGTCCGGCCGCTGGCATCGGTGCGGTTCACCTCGGCGCCGGCGTTGATCAGGTGTTTCGCAAGCTTGACGTCACCGGCCTCGACCACTGTATGGAGCGGCGGTTGGCCCCGCGGGTCGCGGGCGTTGATGTCGGCGCCGCGGCTGGTGAGGAATTCGAGCGTATCCCTGTCCAGCGTCTGTTCCTCGGCGAGTGCGAACAGCAGGCTCTGCAGGTCATCATCGGCGCCGTGCTCGCGCAGCAGCTCGGCTGCCGGCACCTTGCCGTTGGCCAGTGCGACATGCAGTGGGGTACGCCCCTGCGCGTTGCGCAGGTCGACCTGGGCGCCATGCTTGAGGAGCTCGCGCGCGATCGCGACCCGTCCCTGGCTGACGGCGACATGGAGCGGATAGTTACCATCCGGTCCGGGGCGATTGATGTCGGTCTTCCAGAATAGATGGCGCTTGATCTGGTCGAGATCGCCGATCTGCACCGCGCGATACAGATTGACGGTTGGCTGTGGCGGATCATCGCAGGCACTGAGGAGTCCAACGGTGATCAGCGCAATGAGCAGGGCGCGAAACAGCGACATCGTGAAATCTCGGGGCAGCGGGTCGACGCGACCGAGCGCCGGATGGTAAGCGGTGGAGCGGTCGAGAGACAAGGATGCGCCCGGGCCGGCGCGATACCAACCATCGGGCACCCGCGGCAAATCAGTGCAGCGGCCGCCTCGCGAATGCGGTCGCTGTGGCGAAGACGGCGATCCAGATCCGCAGCGACGAGGCGATTGGACGCGCAATCGGACGACCGGGCGAGCGGACGACTGGGCGAGCGGACGATGGTGACCGGAGCGTCCACGTGATAGCTTAACGCGTCTATGTTGATGAAGATTCTCCTGACTGCCGCGGTCGTACTCGTGGGCTGGCTCGTCGTGCGTGAGCGATGGCGCTCGGAGGATGATGCCGAGCGCCTTCCAGGCCATGGCAGCGGGGAGCGCACCCAGGATCGCGGCGCCCTGGTGCCGCGCGGTGCGGTCAGACTGGCAGCCTATGGACTGGTCGTGATCATGCTCATCGGCACCGGGGTCTATCTGTTCCAGGGTTGGCAGCGTGATCGCGAGACCGTGCAACTGCAGGTCGTCAACTCCTACACAGGTAAGATCGAGCGCTATGAGGCCCGCCGCGGTGAGATCGACCGCCGCAGTTTCGTCACGCTCGATGGGCGCCGCGTACGGATCGCTGAGATGGAACGGCTGATCCTGGTTGAGCCCGAGCGCTAGCGCAGCTCAGACCGTTAGAAGCCCCAACAGAATGGCCCCTGTGGCCATTCAATCAGGAGCTTGCGCGATCCTAGCGGCCGTCTTGATAGGGCCGCTTATAGTCAACCGCACTGATATCTGTACAGACCCTTTTGGTTGTCTTGCATCACTGCTGTCATAATCAAAGGGGTCAGTGCTCGCATTAGGTTGGATGGCTATAGAATCCCTCTCAAAACGCCCGCCTAGCCTGCGCAAGCTGCTGCTTGCAAAGGGCGTAGAGGGCATTCTGTTAGGGCATTTCAATGACCGACGGGCACTTTCGGCGCTGCAGCGAGTTGCGGCTCAGTCTGGTCCGATGTTGAAGGCGATTGACAGCCGCTGGGCGCTGCTGCGGTTGGTCTCGACCGAGTGCTCCAGGGTAGGTGGGAACAGCAGGACCATCCCGGCCTGCGGGCTGACTCGGGTTTCGAACGGCGGATCATGGAAGAGGATATCGCCTGCCTGGTCGGGCGCGCTGACGTAGTAGACACCCGAGTAGAGCTCGTCGTGTTCCTCATGGTGGTGGCGGCTGGTGGCCTGACCGGGCTGCATCGCGTTCAGCCAGAAGCCGATGCGCAACGCCTGCTCGCTGTCGGTATTAGGATCGAGCCAGGCTGCGCGACGGGTGCGTAACAGGGTCCGGGCCTGCTCAAGCGCAAACTGCAGCACCTGTTCCACGCCCGGCAGCCGTTCCGGCTTCAGATAGAGGTTCTCGAAACGCCCGCCGATGAAGTGCGAGCGGCGCTCGAAGTCGTCCTCGCCGAGCTGATCGAAGGCGGCCAACAGCGCCGGGTTTAGGGCCTCCGCATCCGGGTGCCGGCAGGCGATGATCGGGCTGCTGGAGAGCGTTTGCATCAGGGCTGAATCGCCGGCCGCCATGTTCGTTAGGCAGCCTTCGCCGCGCGACTAGCCGGCTGCCTCAGAGGACGCTGGGTCCGCGATTGGGCCGAACAGCCGTTCATGCTCGGTACGGCTGCGGGTCACGCAGTCTTCGATCGAGACGCCGAGAAACCAGTTGCCGGTCACGGCGAGCCGCGTGCCACGCAGCGCGGCATCGAGTGCCTTGACCTTGGCCGTGTGGCCGGCGCGCAGCGCGGGCAGACGGTTGCGGACATGGGTGATCGCAGCGGCGTCTTCCGGGCGTGCATCGATTGCTTGACAGGCGGCCTGCTCACGCTCCTGCTCGGTGAGCTGCCCGCCTGGGAAGTGGAACGCGAAACCGCGATAGCGCTCATCCGCGAGGAAGTCGCGTGAGACGGCCGAACGGAACGGTGCGTCCACGCTGATCAAGCCGGCGATCTCGTCGACGCCGACCTGCGCGCGCTCGAAGGCCATCACGAGCGTGTCGATCTCGGCGACACCGAGGTCGCGGATTGGGTCTGCCGCGTCCGGTGCAGCGCCTTTTAGCAGCTCGCGGGCGACGTCGGGCGGGACCGCGAGCGTTAGGCGCTCGCAGCGCAGTTGCGTTCCGTCCTGCAGCGCGATCTCGAAGCCGTCTCCGTCACGGTTGACCGCGCTGACCCGGGTACCGAGTCGCGTCGTCAGGCCCGGTTGCTCAGCGATCGCCCGCGGGATATCGGCGAGTCCGCCCGGCATCGTGAATGCCCGCAGGACGTCCTTGCGGCGGGGCTTTTTACGGAATAGGGCCTCAGCGGGAAAGTCATCGGCATCTTGGCAGACCACCGAGCGGAACGCCGGGCCGAACAGATCGCGATAGTTCTTCGCACCGAGTACCTTGCCATAGTAGTCGGCGACTCCCTTGCCTTCCTTCTTGACGCGGAACAGGCCCGGCAGCGAGACCGCCAATTCGAGCGGGTGCAGTGTTGACAGGATGCCCTTGCGCTCACCCTCGACCCAGAGCTTGTAGCTGCGCTTGGCCTTGGCCTGGGTCAACCCGAGCAGTCCAAGCTGCTCCATGATGCCGAGGAGATTGCCGTAGCTGTTGAAGCAGGTGTGCCCGCCGGCCTCGACCCAGAATCCATCGAGCTGATCGAAGGTCGTGCTGTGAATACAGCCGCCGGGACGCTCGGCAGCCTCGAGCAGGAGGGTGTCGATCCCCGCATGAACTGAATAATGGGCGGCACTGAGTCCGCTGATGCCACCGCCGATGACGATGTGGGTATGGTCGGCCATGGAGTTCGGAACCTCTGGGCAAGGTGCAAATGGCTGATGCAGGCTGCGCGCCATTCTACCGATCTTGCTGCGCTTCAGGGCCAGCGGAAGCGGGGAGGCGGGGATCAGGTTACCCTGAACGACTGCAGCGACCTGTTCACTCTCCAGGCGGGCGCGTCGTCCTGGTCGTGACCGTGAATCACGCTGGATTCATCGTCCGGGGTGGCGCCGTGCGATGGGCGTTATAGTCACCCGCCCTGGTTTCCGGACAGGCTGAACCCGTCGGTGCTGACTGTTCCGGCGCTTTCTGTCCGGCGATCAGGCGGAATGGCTATAGCGAGACGCTAGTGCTCAGCCTTCGCGGGTGCGCGGTGGCGGGCTGCCCGGCTCGTTCAGCTCGGTCGAGTCGGCATCGAGCGGCGCGAGCTCGTATCCATCGAGGTCCAGTTTCGGCGTATCCGGCGCCGGCGGTGCGCAGTCGGTCAGGTTCATCCCCTCGCTGGGGGCGAGACTGAGATTGCTTGTATCTGGCGGTGGGGTCGTCTCGGTGCTGGCCTGCTCGCCGACCAATGCTCCAGCCGGGAGCAACTGGAGTCTCGTGTCATCGTCTTGGTCTGCAGGCGATCGGGCCTGCTCCGCCTGCGCGGCGACGGTATCGGGGGGAGGGGGCTGCGGTTCAGGGGGCGCCGGTGGGCGCAGCGGTCGGATCTCGGCAATCGCGCCGGCCTCAAGGAATGCCTGATGGTATCGCTCGGCAGCGGCCTGATCGAGATTGCGTTTGACGGTGACCGCTGAGCCCGTGAACAGCCGCTCGAGCTGACTGTCGGTCAGTTTGAACTGTGACTTGAGGCGCTGCCGTGCTTGCGCCTGCGAAACGCCCGATGCCAATCGGCCGGCAAAGACGAGCTGGAAGTGATCATCACTCATGCCCGTAGTCTGGGATGGGTTCAGACGCTCCGCAAGCGTTTAGACCTGGTAGCCCTCTTGCTTTATAGCGGCTTCGGTTACAGTGGCTTCGACAGGGTGAAGGCGCCGCGGATATCGCCGGCCGAGTAGCCGGTGGCCTGGTCTTGTGGATAAGCGGCCTCAAGCGCCTCGACGACGGCTGGATTGAGCTGCTTGCCGTGGCAGGCGAGGCAGACCTCCTGGGTCGGGATCGCTTTCATGTAGCGGTACTGCTTGTGGCCATCCTCTTCGACCACAGCGGCGTAGCTCATCGGTTCAACGGGGTTGCCCGCGGCCTTGAGCCCCTCGAACTGTTTGAGGATCTTGGTCTCCCACGCGTCTGGGGCATTATCAGGGTTGCGTGTCTTCAGGCTGGTGCGGCCGATGGTCCAATCCGAGCTCTCGGAGAGGCTATTGGCGATCGCCGGTGCCCTGTCCTCACAGACCGCGATCGCATTGCTGGGACCGCCGGCCTTGATGGCGCTGACGAGCTCGCCCTTGAGCGACGTTGCAAATTGCTTGATCAGGATCTTCGCCTCGTCGTTCAAGTGGGCGGTGGTTTCAGCGATGACAAAGGCGGGGCTCGCGACCATCAATGTGGCCGCCAGCAGGATTCTCTTAGGCATGGTGGGAAACTCCAAATCAGGGATTGCGTCGAGAAGCGGCAGGAGGTCGGCCAACGGATGCCGACTCATGCCGCAGAAAAGTAGAGACAAAGACTATCGCTGAAGCCCAGGGTTCCGGGCGATGGCAAAGCGCAACGACGCGTGCTTCATTTGGCTGGTCTGCAACGCCGGTTGGGCAACTCTGGCCGCCGCGGGCTCAGGAGCAGCAGCGCTCTTGGGAAAACGCGGCTGGGGTCGAGCCGCTGCCGAAGTCGGGTCAGTCGGGCCAGACCCGAGCGCGACTCTGATAGTTGCCGGGAGGGTTTTGCGTGCCGCGACCTGCGTTCGGAGCAGGGTTCGCTGCGGTTGTCTGCACCGTTGCATGGTCTTCGGCATCGGAGGCGACGGTGCCTGGGCCGGGGCCGCGGTCGGCGGCGGCTTCGGCGGGTCGAGCGTCGGCCGCGTCCGCGTCGGCCGCTGTCGGGTGCGCATCGTCGGTTGACTTGGCCCGACGGATCGAGTCGATCAGTTGGCGTTCGGTTCGGGTCTTGTCAGTCATGATCGAGTATCTCGGTAATCAGCGAATCGATCTCAGCCACGGCTGCTGAGCCGCGGCGACCGGCCTGGAAGACGGTGCGTCCTTCAAGAACGCAGTGACGATGGATCGCGCGGCGCCGCAGTGCTGCATTGGCGACGGGCAGGTCCAGCTCAGCAGCCGCCTCTGGCATGAGCCGAGAGAGTGTGGTGCGCGGTTCGATCTGGCTCATCACGATCAATGCGCGCAGCCGCGGATTGTCCGGCCGCAGGCGCTCCAGCGTCCGGGCGATGTGGGTCGTCGCCCAAAGGTCCATCGGCGATGGCTGCACCGGGATCAGCGCCTGCTCAGCCAAGCGTAACGCGACCTCTGTCTGCGAAGCCTTGATCGACGGTGGGCAGTCGATGACGACATGGCGATGGGTCTCGCGCAGGGCGGCGACCGTCTGCTCGAGCCCATGCGCGGCGGCGACCACGGCCGGTAGGTCTGCCCCGTCACCGCCGACTAGGCGCCATTGATAAGCGGATTGCTGCGGATCAGCGTCGATGACGACCACGCTGTCACGGCGCGACAGGCCGGCAGCGAGGTTCAGCGCGAGCGTTGTCTTGCCCGTGCCGCCCTTGTTTCCGACGACGGCAATGATGCTCATCCGAGGTCCCGGTTGCCAATCGATGAAGCTTGTAGGTAGCGATCCATCCCGCCCATTGCTAGCGAGGCGCGCTATTCGGGGCGATTAGGCGGATCGAGGTCGTCAGGCGGCGTCGCCTCGTTTGCCCTCACAGCAGCGAGCAATGCGTCGAGCTCGGTGAGCTGCTGCTGTTGCTGCTCGACAATCCGTGCGAGGATGGCTCGGCTTGCGGCGATGTGCGCCTGTTGATGCGCATCCTGCAGCCGGGTGAGGGCGCAGTGCTCCCGTTCCAGGGCCAAGCGGACGAGCTCTGCAATGGCGAACTGATGATGGCAGTCCTCTGAGCTGGGCTGCTCGGGCCTGGGGGCGAGCACGTCCGGGCATCGCCACAGGAATTCCCAAGGGGCGATCCGCGGCAGCGCCTCGGCGGGCTGCAACCGGGCGACTGCAGCGGCTGTGGCGCGGCCGATTGCGGCAATGCGTCCGAAGAGCTCGGCGGCGGTCTCGTTGTTATGGGCGTTGAAGCAGGACTGGAGCTGCTCATAACGGCTGATCGAGTCCTGGATCAACTCGAGTGCCTGAGCGACGACCTCAGCGGGTGTCATCGCAGAGGGTGCGCCCGGCTGGGTCGGCATGTGGCTCATTGCGGTTAAACCTCCAGCTCCGCCTCGATCCGATCGATGGCCGCGGCGCGGTCGGTGTCGGCGGGCGTGTCCTTGGGGCCAGAGTGGGCCGTGGGGTCGGCCTCGTGCAGGACACCGATGCCCATGCCGTCATCATCGACCCGTAGGGCCGGAACGGCCTCGGCATCGGAGCGGGCGCGGTCGGTAAAGGGATGCACTCCCTGTTTCCAATCGGATTGATCGTCGGGACGGAAGGTCCGGCAGGGGCTGAGGACATGGACGAAAGCGAAGCCGGGATGCAGGATCGCCCGGGCAACGAGCTCGCTGAGTCCATGCGGATCGCCGCTGAAGCCGCGCGCGATGAAGCTGGCGCCTGCTGCGAGCGCAATCGCTGCGGGTCGGAAGACCGGGATGCCGGGGCCGTTTGGCGTGAGCGGACTCCGGGTCCAATCCGGTGGCGTCGTCGGCGAGGCCTGGCCCTTGGTCATGCCGTAGACCGCGTTGTCCATCACGATGTAGCAGAGGTCGATATTGCGGCGGCAGGCGTGCAGGAAGTGATTGCCGCCGATCGAGAAGCCATCGCCATCACCACCGGCGACGATCACAGTCAGGTCGGGGCGCGCGACCTTGAGTCCGGTTGCCAACGGCAGCGCACGGCCATGCAGGCCGTGGAAGCCGTAACAATCGAGGTAGGCCGGGAGTCGTGACGAACAGCCGATGCCTGAGATGACGGCGATGTCCTCCTTGGGGCGTTCGAGATAGGCCAGCGCCTTCGTCAGCGCCGAGAGCACTCCGAAGTGGCCGCAGCCGGGACACCAGATCGGTTTGATATCGGACAGATAGTCGCGCGCGCGCAGGGTCGGGGTCGTGGTTGCGGTCATTCAGGCTTGCCCTCCCAGTCGTCGGCTGCTGCCCGCGTCACTGATCGCGGCGGCTTCGGTCCGTTCCAGCTCTGGTGGTCCAAACAGCTGGCGCACACTGTCGAGGACCTCCGCCGGTCGCAGCGGCAGCGGACCGGGTCTCGCGAAGGAGCGGGCCGCACTCGGCAGTACCCGCTCGGCATGGAGGTAGCGAAACAGTTGTCCGCTCGCGTTGATCTCGACGACGAGCACCCCGCTATCTGCCAGCGCTCGGCGCATCGCCTCATGCTGCAGCGGTGCAAGCAAGCGCAGTGCGATGGTTTGGACCGCGACCCCCTGCTCGCGCAAGCGCATCGCGGCCTCTTGGACCGCCCCCCAGCTCGAGCCCCAGGTCACTAGGCTGATGGGCCTTGAGCCGTTACGGTGAGTATAGTCATCGCCGCAATCCCTGCGGGCCCAAGCGTCTCCATAGTCATGGCCGTTCAGTTTGTCGGCGAGCTTGGCGAGCTGGGCGCGGTGGTGAGCGGCGTTGCTCGATGGCGTTCCGCGCTCATCGTGGGCGAGGCCGTCTGCGGTGTAGGTCAGGCCGGCTTCGCCCGGAATCGACATTGGTGAGATGCCGTCGGCGCTCTGGCGGTAGCGGGCGAACGCCGTCTTTGCTGGACGCTCTTC
The DNA here is from genome assembly GCA_009908845.1 of Gammaproteobacteria bacterium. GTDB lineage: Bacteria > Pseudomonadota > Gammaproteobacteria > Chromatiales > Chromatiaceae > Lamprobacter. The sequence goes on along the minus strand of JAAAOQ010000151.1, from coordinate 27,087 downwards.
AGCGGTTCCAGCGGTTCCAGCGGTTCCAGGTGACTGTTCGGCCCTGTCCTGGTCGACCCGTTTGCGGCCGGGAACCGGAGGGGCGGCGGCCGGTGGGTCGATCACCGCTCGGGTCTGTCCGAGTGCTTGATCGGACAGAACGATTGCGGCTGTCTGTAGGCGCTCGGCCAACCGGCTCGCCCATTCGGTGGTGAAGGCACAGTCGCCGACGTCGAGTGGGGCGAGCACGAGATGGGGCGCGTCGCCGTGCAGTCCGTAAAGGGCCTGGTCGAGATCGGCCTGCTCGGACTTGGTCGGCAGACCGGTGCTGGGGCCGCCGCGGGCGACATCGACGACGACGATCGGGGTTTCGCTGGCGACGGCGAGACCGATCCCTTCTGTCATCAAGCTCAAGCCGGGTCCGGAGGTGGCCGTCAACGTCGGGACACCGCCGAAGCTCGCGCCCACCAGCATCGAGACTGCGGCCAGTTCGTCTTCGGCCTGCACCAGATTGCCCCCAGTGTGCTCGAGCCGCGGTGCCAGCCATTCGAGCATCTCGCTCGCCGGGGTGATCGGGTAGGCGGCAACGAAGTCGACGCCGGCCCGCAGGGCGCCGAGGCCGGCAGCGGCATTGCCGCTGAGGCGCCAGCGGCGCTTGGCCGATCGGGTCGGAACGGTTTCGGCCGCCAGTGCAGGCTTGGGATAGCCGGCGGTGATGCAGGCCTGCGTCGCGCGGACGGTCTCGACGGACTTGTTCGCGAGGATCTCGTTGGCGGCATCGGAGAGGGCGGTCAATGACAGCCCGATCGCGCTGCCAACGACACCGACCGCGACCATGTTCGCGCGCCCTTCCGGCTGTGCCTTGGCTTCGTTGGCGAAGCGGACCCCGCTTTGCTCGGCGCCGCTGGCCGCAATGGGGTCAGGAACGGGGCCGCTGTCGGGGTCGAACAAGATCAAGCTGTCTGAATCGAGGGGCAACTCGTCGACGAAGCGCTCGATATTGCGCCAGTCGAGTGCGGCGAGGAGGTCGACGCGATCCCCGATATTGGTGACCGGGGTTGGCCCGATGCGCAGGATAGCGACCGATTCGCCGCCCCGAACCTGGGGGCCGGCCGCGCGCATCATGAGCCCATACCTGCCGCAGCGCTGAGCAGCAGCGAGCAGGATCGAGCCCGCGGTCAGTGCGCCGCTGCCACCGGAGCCGCTGATGGCGACCGTGATCGGTTGTGAGTGGTCACTGGTGCGCGCTGTCATGCCTGTCTCCGCCGTTCGACTGCTCCGGCCGCCTCGGCCGGACGAGTGGCCGCCTTGCGCGACCTTGTCCGAAGCATAGGCGTCGAGCCGCGAGGCGCCCGCGACCTGGGCCGCATTTTGGCGGCTGCCTCTTTAGGGGCGGCCGTCTTTTCAGGCCGGCAGATCGGCGCTGCGGAATGGCTTGAGGCGCTCGAGCATTGCCCGATGGACCTTGAGGCTGCCAGCGACGACATTGCAGGTGTCGAAGAAGCGATCGCCGCCGGCGAGGTCGGTCACGGTGCCGCCGGCTTCTGCGACCAAGAGCGCACCGGCCGCGAAGTCCCAGGGCGAGAGGTTAAGCTCCCAGAAGCCGTCGAGCCGGCCGGCGGCGACATAGGCGAAATCCAGCGCGGCAGAGCCGGGACGGCGAATACCGGCGGTGTCGCGGATCATCGCTGCGAGCATGCCGAGGTAGGTGGTCAGATGCGCCTGCTCCCGGAATGGGATGCCGGTGCCGATCAATGCGCCCTCGAGTCCGCGGCGATCGCTGACGCGGATGCGCCGATCGTTCAGCATTGCGCCGCTGCCGCGACTAGCGGTAAAGAGCTCTTCGCGCAGCGGATCATAGACCACGGCCTGCGCCATCAGGCCGCGATGACGCAGGCCGATCGAGATCGACCATTGCGGGAAGCCGTGAAGATAGTTCGTGGTCCCATCAAGCGGATCGATGATCCACTCGTACTCGCCACCGCTCTTGCGCCCCGCGCTGCTGCCGCTCTCTTCGGCGAGGATCGCGTGATCGGGGAATTTACCGCGCAGCTCCTCGATGATGGCGGCCTCACAGGCACGGTCGACCTCGCTGACGAAATCGTTGCGGCTCTTCTCGGTGATCCGCAGATCACCGCCGCGCTCGTATGAGCGCACCGCGATCCGGCCGGCCTTGCGCGCGGCGCGTACTGCAATGTTGAGCATGGCGTCCATGGCGTCAACGATAATGCATTCGCATCATCGAGAGAAGATTGACAAGGTAGTAAAACTCTGAAGAACTGATGTGGTGACTGTGATCGAGCCAATGCCTGCTGCTACGTCCATTGATCGTCCGTCTTCGCTGGGGCGGCTGGCGCGCGTGCGCGTCGTGCTGGTCGAGACCAGCCTGAGCGCGAACATGGGCGCCGTTGCGCGCGCGATGAAGACGATGGGGCTCTCGCAGCTGGTGCTGGTGCGACCCCAACAGCGGCTCGATGCGGAAGCGCTCGCGCGTGCCGCCGGCGCGGATGATCTGCTCGCCCGTGCACGGATCTGCGATACGCTGACCGATGCCTTGGCCGACTGCCGGTTGGTGATCGGCTCGAGTGCGCGCGCGCGCGCCCTGGCCTGGCCCGAGGTCGACCCGGCAGGCTGTGCCGAGCGGCTCGTCGAGGAGGCCGCCGAGGGTGAGGTGGCGCTGCTGCTCGGCCGTGAGCGCTCCGGTCTGACCAACGACGAGCTGGCTAGCTGTCATTATCTGGCGCGAATCCCGGCCAACCCGGATTACAGCTCGCTGAACATCGCGGCGGCGGCGCAGGTCTTCGCCTATGAGCTGCGGCGCTGTGCGCTGACGATCGGCGCGCCGGCGAGCGGGGCAGGGACGCCAGAGCAGTCGGCGCTGGGATCGACCCAGGCCGGGGCCCACTCGGGGCGCGATGGCTCGCCGCCGGATGAGCTGGCGACGGCCGACGAGATGGCGGGCTTCTATGCCCATCTAGAGCAGACGCTGGTCGCGATCGGGTTCGCCGACCCGGACCAGTCGAGGACCTTGCGTCGGCGTCTACGCCGGCTCTTCAATCGGGCACGCCCGGATCGTACCGAGCTCAACATCCTGCGCGGCATCCTTTCGGCGGCAGCAGGACGCAAACACCCCAATCGGTTTCGGCGATGAACACTGCCGAGCCATCACTGCTCAAGGAGACGGTTTGATGCTCAGCCGGCTGCGGGAGGATATCGAGTGTGTATTCGAGCGCGACCCAGCGGCCCGGAACGCCTTCGAGGTCTTGACGACCTATCCAGGGCTGCATGCGGTGATGATGCATCGGCTCTCGCATGCCCTCTGGCGGCGCGGCTTCAAATGGCTCGCGCGCGTGCTGTCGAACCTGGCGCGGCTGCTCACGGGGATCGAGATCCATCCGGGGGCGCAGCTCGGCCGGCGTTTCTTCATCGATCACGGCATGGGCGTGGTGATCGGTGAGACGGCGGTCGTCGGCGATGACTGCACCCTCTATCACGGTGTGACGCTGGGCGGCACGAGCTGGCAGAAGGGCAAACGTCATCCGACCCTCGGCTGCGATGTCGTGGTCGGCGCCGGCGCCAAGGTGCTGGGCCCGATCACCGTTGGCGATGGCGCCCGGATCGGCTCGAACGCGGTGGTGCTGAAACCGGTGCCGGCCGGCGGAACCATCGTGGGCGTGCCCGGCAGGATGATCGAGCAGGGGGGCGACGCCGCAGCGCGCCGACGTGCCGATACCGCGAAGCGGATCGGATTCGATGCCTACGGGGCGACCCGCGATGCCCCAGATCCGGTCGCCAATGCGGTCAATCGGATGCTCGATCATATCCACATCATGGATCGACGCATGGAGGCGATGTCGCGGGCGCTCGAGGAGCACGGCATCACGCGGCACTTCGAGCATCTCGGGGACCTCGAGGGATGCGTGCTCGATCCGGCGGCGGCGACGCCGGCGGTCGATGGCGAGGATGGCGCGTCGGGTCGGCAAGACCAGCATGGCCGTTGAAATGCAGCAGTCGGGCCTCGCGCCGTTCGATCGCAGCGCCGATGCGGGTTCGCGTCTTGCAAACACAAAATTGATGGTATTCGTCGGTTATCATAGGATGACAGGTGAAGACGGTATCAGCGAGGAGGGGTCCAGGTGAGACTGACGACGAAGGGGCGCTATGCGGTCACCGCGGTGCTCGATCTTGCGATTCATCAGGGAAACGGTCCGATTGCGCTCGCGGATATCGCGCAGCGTCAGGGGATCTCCCTTTCGTATCTGGAGCAGTTGTTCGCGAAGCTGCGCAAGCGGGGGCTCGTGGTCAGCGTGCGCGGTCCCGGTGGAGGCTACAATCTGGCGCGAGAGGCCGCGTCGATCTACATCGCCGAGGTGATCACTGCGGTGGACGAGAACGTCGATACCACCCGCTGCGGCGGCGCGCATAATTGCAAAGGGGATGGCCCCTGCCTAACCCATGATCTCTGGATGGACCTCAGCGATCGCATCTATGGCTACCTGAACAATATCAGCCTCCATGACCTGGTCGAGCGCGGGGCAGCGGAGCAGGCTGGGCGCAGATCGAAGCGTCCGCTCGAGGCGAAGCAAGGGAGCGGCACCAAGGTCCGCCTCGATGCGTTTCGCCCGACCGATCAGGCGAATGCCTGAGGCGGGTCGTTGATCAGTCCCTGAGCTCGGTCCGTTCGTTACGTCTGTGAAGCCACGCCAAGGAGCTGTGCCGGTCTCGGACAAGGCGTTTGCAACCTCCGCAGCCCGTCGTTCGCCGCGTCGTTGGTGGCAGGAGCGTGCCGCCCGCGGGTTGGTTCGCTTGCTGGCGCCGCTGCCGCTTGCGGTGCTGCATCGGCTCGGTGCTGCGATTGGCCAGCTGATCGTGCTGCTCCCAAACCGGCAGCGCCGCAATGCGTTGATCAATATGGCACTGCACGCCCCGCAGCGGCCCGCAACGGAGCTGATACGGGCGCGCAATCGCGGCCTGCGCGAGCTGGGAAAGACCCTGTTCGAGACAGCGCTGCTGTGGATGCGCCCGCCTGAGGCGGCGGTCGGACTGATCCGCGAGGTGCGCGGCGGCGAGCTGCTGAAGCGACAGCCCGGGCGTGGGCTCATCGTGCTCTCGCCCCATCTCGGCGCTTGGGAGCTGGCCGGACTCTACCTTTCGACCCAAGGGCCGACCACGATCTTCTACAAACCGCAGCGGCTGCTCGATGAGCTGATCGTCGATGCGCGCCGGCGCGCCGGCGCGACCCTGGCACCGACCACCGCGCGCGGCATTCGGGTGCTCCTCAACGCCCTGGAGCGCGGTGAATACGCCGGCATCCTGCCGGATCAGGAACCGCGCGAGGACAAAGGCGCGGTCTACGCGCCGCTGTTCGGGATACCCGCCTACACGATGCTGCTGGTCAATCGCCTGGCGCGCCGCAGCGCTGCGCCGGTGATCTTCATGATCGCGGAGCGGTTGCCGCGTGCACAGGGCTTCCGCATCCATTGCTTGAAGGCCCCGGACGGCATCGACAGCGACGACGATGTCGAAGCGGCGGCGGCGTTGAACCGGGGGATCGAGCAGTGCATCGCGATCTGTCCGGATCAATACCTCTGGAGCTATCGGCGCTTCCGACGCCGGCCCAGCGGCGGAAACAAGGTCTATACGGGCCCGTTGCGCGATCAGGCGGCGATCGACAGGGCCCGTCTGCTGCGCGCGGGCAACTGAGGGGTTGGCTGGATCGCTGGGGGAGGGGGCCGGTATTGCGCAGACGGGCACAAAAAAGCCCCGCCGATGCGGGGCTGATTGTCTCATGAGCGCTCGTCTCATGAGCGCTGGGCCAACGTAGTGCTGGCCAACGCGCGTGCCTGTTCATCGCAGGCGCGCGCGGGGCTTGCGATCAGCTGATCTCGGCGGTGCCGGTCTCGCTTTCGCCTTTGTTGTCGACCCAGGTGATCTCGATCTTGTCACCGGCGGCGCCGCCGTTGAACTTGAACGAGAGATAGGGGTTCTTCGAGACGCCGCCGCTCCAGAGGGCGGTCATCACGACCTGGTCGTTCCACTTGGCGGTGACTTCCTGAATGAAGTGAGCCGGGATCGGCTCGCCGGTCTTCTTATCCTTGCGCAGACCGGTCTCCATCTCGTGGCTCATCAGCGACTTGACGGTCGTGACGCCGTTGCTGTTCTTGGCGCGGATCTTGATGTTGCCTGCCATGGTATTACCTCGGTTCGTTTGTCTGTGAAAGCTGCAACCAGTGTCAGGTCGGCATCAGCCGCCGCAGCCGCCGATGGTGACCTTGACCGGCTTTGCAGCGCTAAGCAGGCCGGAATCGGTCTGCACGACCGCGATCACATCGGCGGTCTCGGCCATCTTGATCCGGGTTGAGACAAACGGGACTGCGTTCTCACCGAGTTCGAACGAGGCGATCAAGGGGGTGCTGTTGCCAGCAGCCATGATCGAGATGGACTTGGCGCCAGAGACGCCACTCTCGACGGTGACCGGCACAACAGCGCCGTTCTCGGCGATGTCGGGTGCCTTGATCTTGACCTCGTCGCTGGTTTCAGTGGCATTGCTGCCGAGCAGGTCATTCAACGCGGCCTCGGTGTCCTTGGCCTCGAAGGCGGCCTTGGGCCAGTTGGCGAGCACCGCACTGGGGGTGAGCAGGCCGGCACCGACGGCAACGCCGACAGCGCTGACACCGAGGGAGCCCTTCAGCAGGGTTCTACGTTTTGCGTCGATCATGGACAATCTCCTCTATCGAACAGGGCTATGAACCTTTGGGGGAGAGCGAAGAGACACACGGACCCGAGGAGGCTGCACGAGCCGTTCAGCCGGGTCGAGCGGAGAGCCAATCAGGTGCGATCGGCGCGCTGGTCTCGGGAGGCACCGGTAGACGGCCCCTTACTGACTGAGCGGGCGTGTTGAGTACGCCAGGCCCGCAGAGAACCAAGCACGTCGGGACCGATTGTTGCGGCCACGTCAAGCCTCCTGGTGTCGATCGTTCTTCTGCGTCGGTGGGCCCGCCCCTCTAGTCGAGGCGTTCGGGTGTCACGGCCTTCTGCTTTCGGCAGTGGACCCGCCGATTCGTTGCGAGACGGCCTGGAAGCTGGCGCCGCGACAGTAACCCAACTCGACGATCGATGTAGCTTAGCCGATTCCTCAGGTACTGAAAACCGCGTTTATGCCTGGGCTTGCTGGTGAAAACCCGAAGTGTCGGCAGCCTGGCTTGAGTTGGGTCCGACGCGTTCAATCACGCGCTTCGCGGGCCTGTTCCAATGCCTGTAGCTCGCTCAGCCGGACCTGGATCTTCGAGGCCAGATGGAAATCGATCTCGTCGAGACGCAGCGCGAGCTGCAGCTGACGGATGGCCGGCTCGAGCTCCCCGATCTGATAGAGATATTCGGCACGATAGCGATAGTTCAGTGCGCGCTGACCGGACGTCCCGGCGGCATCTGCCATCAACTCGTAGATCGAAGCGATGCCGGGTCGGATGGCGGCGAAGCGTTCGAGCGCGCTCAAGGCCTCGGCTGGACGCGACGCGGACATCAATGCCTGCGCGTAGGCCTGATTGAGAGGCCAGTTGCCGGGAGCGAGCCCGACCGCTCCCTTGAGGTTGCGCACGGCACGCTCGGGCTGGCCGGCGCGGCGGTCGATCTCGGCCTGCAGCACCAGGAATTCGGTCTGAGTCGGATGCGCGTCGAGCAGGGGTGCGAGCTGTTGCCGCGCAGCGTCGAGGCGGCCGGCGCGCATCAGCGCGAGCGCGTAGCCATAGCGCTGGGCGGTCTCATCGCGGTAGCGCCCTTGCTCGAGAGTCTTCTCGAAGTGCTCGACCGCCCGAGTCGGGTTCGACTCTCGTTGCTGACGCAGGTTGGCGCGGGCTAGATGGAAGCGGAGGCTATCGGGCCGCTGGCGTTGCCCATGCTGACGGGCCCGATTCAGTGCATCGGCGATACGGTTGCTCGTCACCGGGTGCGTGCGCAGAAACTCGGGGGCCTCGCTCTTGGACACACGGTTGGTTCTGGCCAGACGTTGAAAAAATCCTGGCATCGCGTAGGGGTTATGGCCGGCACGGGAGAGGGTGTCGATGCCGATCCGGTCGGCCTCTTCCTCGTTGGCGCGGGTGAAGTTGATCTGTTTTTGAGCGGCGGCGCCCTGGACGCCCATCAGTCCGGCCGCGCCCAGGTTGGAGTCGACGGTCGCCCCCAACACCGCGGCGGCGAGTAACAGTGCTGTTGCCGGCAGTGCCATCTGTCTTTGCGCCTCGAAGCTGCGCATCAGGTGGTCTTGACTGACGTGGGCGAGCTCGTGGGCGATCACCGCGGCCAGCTCGCCCTCGGTTTGGGCGGCGAGGATCAGACCGGCGAAGATGCCGATGTGCCCGTCCGGTCCCGCAAAGGCGTTGACTGTCGGCTCGTCGATCAGGAAGAACTCGTAGTGGCCGGGATTGCCGCTGGCCGCAACGAGCTGTTGTCCGAGCGTCTGGAGATAGTCGGTCAGAATCGGGTCATTGGAGACCGGAAGCGCCTTGCGTACCCACTTCATGAACTCCTGTCCCAGATCGCGTTCTTCGGCGCGGGTCATCACCGTATCGGCCGAGCTGCCGAAGTCGGGTAGATCGAACGGGTCCGTGGCCGCTGGTGCAGGCAGCACCGAGAGCGTGATGGCCAACGCCAGCCAACCGGCGCGGATCAGGAGTCGTGCGATGGGGTTGACTGCCGCCATGCGGGCGAATTGGGCCTCGTTCTGGGCCCTGGGGTCGGGGCCGGCTTAAGAGCTTAGTTGAGCTGAACGCGTTGTCCCCAGGGCACCTCGGCGCGGCCCTTGACCAGCCAGATGACCGGGTAGGGCGGTTCGTGCTCGGGAAACGCGCCATTGGCGTCGGTGAAGTAGACCAGCAGATCGGGGCTGATCCCTTGCTGCTCGACCCATTGGAACACGGGTTTGAAACTAGTGCCACCACCCCCTTTGAGATCGCGGGGGCGTTGGAATTGTTCCCAAGGCTCGAAGCGGAACGGGGCTCCAGGGCAGAGCGCCGCATCACAGGGCAGGAGCGTCACCTGGGCCTGCACCTGCGCCTTGAGGGCATCGATTTCGTCGATGAACTCCTGCACCTCGCTGTCCTTGATCGAGCCTGAGGTGTCGAGCGCGACGACCAGGTCGATACGCTGGCTGCGCAGGCTGGGCAGGATGTGGGCGCCCTCGCGCCGGGAGGGCCGCGACCAGCTGTAGTCGTGGCGCGACAATGCGTTCATGTAGCGCGCCAGCAGCATGCGCCACGGCAGCTGGGGCTGCAGCAGGTGGTCGATCATGCGCTTGAGCTCACCGCCGAGCCGGCCGGCCTGCATTGCCTGCTGGGCGGCGCCGGCCATGCGCTGCTGCCACTGCACCTGCAGCGTCTCTTGCTCGTCCGGTGTCAGCGGCTGCGGCCGAGCGCCGGCGCTGTCATCCGCCTCTGGCTCCGGCTGGGGCTCGTTGCTCGCCGGGCCCTGGGGCTCGCTATCACGCCGGGTCGCGCCCTGGGCACCCCCCTGGCCTTGCTCGCTCTCCTCCGCTTGGCTGCTGCGCTGCTGCTGATCCTGAACGTCGCGTTCATCCATGCCAGACTGCTGGCCTTGGCCCTCGCTGTCGCGGTCGTAGGCATGGGTGTCGAGGGTCTCGGACTGATCGTTGTCGTCGAGCAGCGGGTAGATCTCCTCGGCGGTCATGCCCTTGTACATCGGCATCACCAGCGCGTTCGGCGGCGGCTTCAGGCCATCGTCGATCAGGAGCGGGTTGATCGCGTAGTCGCAGGCCAGATCCCAGCGGTGCTTGACCCGGTGCTGGCGGCGTGCGAAGTGCGAGAGCGCGCAGTGTAGGGCCTCATGCGCGAGCATGAACTGGGTCTCGTCGAGCGACAGGGCCTCGATATAGCTCGGGTTATAGTAGAACGCCCGCGCGTCGGTGGCCGTGGTCGGGCACCAGTCGTTGCTCGCCGGGCGCATCGGCAGGCGCAGCACCAGCGCGCCGAGGAAGGGTTTGTCCAGGATCAGCCGGGTGCGCGCCGATGACAGCTTGGTCTCGATCGCGGCCAGGTCCTGCGCATCCAGCGGCGGCGCGGCGGTCTCGCTCGGGCATTCACCCTGCGCATGGTCCTGGAGGTCTCCGATGAAGTCAGCAGCCATAGGTCTCTATCGTCGCGGCGGTCATTCGTAGAGCATCACGTCGGCGATCGCGTTGGCCCAATCTGCGAAGGCCGGGACCTCGAACAGATCGCTGCCGATCGCGCGGTGCAGGTCCGAGACCAGCATCACGCCCATCTCGCGCTGCGGGAAGCGGCCGGCGTAATGCAGGATGTTGCCGATGACCTCCTGCTGTTCGCCGCTCTCGCGCGCGCGGATCGCCTTGCCGACCAGCGCCGCCGCGACTGCATACTGGAGATCGATCTCGCTCGGCACCGGCACCGACTCGCCGCGGCAGATCGCGTCGAGGTCCGGCATCTGGTCGATGCTGTTGACGAAGGCGGTCAGCTCGATGCCAGCGGCCGGGCCGACACAGGCCTGCAGCGTGCCCTGCAGCAGCTGCGGCTGGTCTTGGAACTTTTTGAGTGCACGATGCGCGAACTCCCAGGAGCGCGGCGACGGGAAGGCAACCGGGTTGTGGGCCGGGTCGAAGTCGAAGAGCAGCTCGGGTCGGAAGCGCAGGAACGCGATCACGCGCTCGTCGATCCGGTTGCTGTAGGCCCAGGCGACCCAGTCGTCGAGGTGGGTCTCGACCTCGAAGTGCGAGAAGCGGTTCGCCAGCGGCGCCGGCATACTGTAGGTGACGCCGCGGTCGCCCTGGCGGTTGCCGGCGGCGAAGATCGCCCAGTGTTCGGGAACCTGGTACTCACCGAGCCGGCGGTCGAGGATCAGCTGGTAGGCGGCCGCTGAGACCGCCGGCGGCGCCGAGGTGATCTCGTCGAGGAACAGGATGCCGGCCGGGCCGTGGCGCTCGGCGTTCGGCAGGATGGCCGGCGTTGCCCACTCGACATGCTGGTCGACCCGGAACGGGATGCCGCGCAGATCGCTCGGCTCCATCTGCGACAGGCGGATGTCGATCGCCGGGACCTGATGACGTTCGGCGATCTGGGCGATCATCTGCGACTTGCCCACACCGGGTGGCCCCCAGAGCATCACCGGTGTGTGATGTCCATCGGCGGCACTACTGAGCTCGCGCTCGAGGACAGATAGCAGTTGGGCGGGTCGCATGATTGGCGGCTCTCCTCTACGGAATCGTCCGGGTTGAATGGGCCGGATCGCGATGAGTCCGGCGCCAGGCATCGGCCGGCCTGCGCGATTGCTGTTCATCGCCGGCCTTCACCTACTCTAGGTTGGGTTTCGTCGACGCGAATCCCAAGCTCCTCCGCGCGCGCTCGAGCGGCCGGCGCTGGCGCGTATTAGAAGGAAGCGGTATTCTTATCCGTTAAGCCAGATTCGGGTGAATGCGCGCTGTGGCGATCCCCTGCGTGCGAGGCGCATCGGCAACCGGTCCGCTGCGCTCCCGGCACGGGCTTCGATCTCGCGGTCGCCCGACGAGGCTTCCGCATCCCGATAATTTGCAACCGAATCACTAGCTAACCGGAGAGTGGATGATGAACCAGTTCTACTATGACGCTGTCACGAAGATGGAACAGCTCGGTGTCGACGACGAATACATCCAGGGCTGGCAATGCGGCTTCCTTCAGAATCCCAAGCGCGAGGAACAGCGGATCACCGAGGCCTATGAGGCCGGCTACAGTGACGGCGAGGAGAAGACGACCGATAACTTCTCCAAATGGGTCAAGGGTTGAATCCACGGGCTCACCCCGGCGAGCCGCGGCAGATCATGTCGGCGCGCCACCGGTGGTGGGGCTGACGGCCTGGTCGTCGAGGCGGGTTCTCCCCGCCTTTTTCTTTATGGGTCACCGGATGGGGTGCCAGCGCACGCGCCGGCTCCCCGCAGATTGTTCGGAAAACGCCATGGTTGCACAGTGATCGGGCCATGAGCGTGAATGGGAGGGTGGCGGCCCGAAGCTGGCGGCACCTTCAGGATGCGTCCATCACCTGCTCCCGGAAGCTGCCGCGACCGGGTCGCGGAATCCGCGCGGAACCTGTTTGGAATCTGCGGGCAGGTACTCTGTTTTGCCGAACAGCTGCTGCAATCCGTTCACTTTGAGCCGGGATGGCCCACTCGAGATCGCGCGCCGCCACGATCTCCAACCCAGTTGAGCGGGGTTCGTTGATGAGTGACAACAGTTATCTGAAGGACCTCGTGCTTCTTCGCAATGATCCGGCGACGGTGCTCAAGGTGCGGGAGGCGGCGGCGCGCGGCGAGGTGGATGCGTTCTATGCACTGGGGCTCATCTACGCCGAAGGCCGTGGCGTGCCGGTGGACCCGGCGCAGGCCCACTATTGGCTTTCGCTTGCGGTCAAGGAGGGCGATCAGGATGCCGAGCTGTTGCGCAATATCGTCGGCAGCCAAATGAGCGACGACGAGTACGAGGCCGCTAAGCGTTTGCGCGAGAAGCCGGTGCTCCAGGTGGTCGGCGCCCCCGTCGGTCCTCCCGTCAACTCGTCAACCCAGTGACGCGTCGACCCGTTCTTGTGACGCGTCGACCCGTCTATTCGGGTTGTCGGCGGCGGTGTTGTTTGGTCTCGCCTGCTCTTTGATGGTAGTTTCGTCCGTTTTCCCTGGTGCTGCTAGCGCCATGCCTGGAGGACAGCAATGCAAGTATCGGTCGAGACCGGGGACGGTCTCACGCGACGGCTGAGGGTCGATCTCCCTGCTGAGGAGATTGAGCAGGAGATCGAGAAGCGACTGCAGAACTACGCGCGCTCGGCGCGTCTGCCCGGTTTCAGGCCGGGAAAGGTTCCGCTGCGCATGTTGCGCCAGCGCTACGGCGACTCGGTGCGGATGGAGGTGTTCGGTGAGCGGGTCGAGGCGAGCTGGCCGCAGGCGATCGCCGAGTCCGAGCTGCGCCCTGCCGGCCGCCCGGAGATCGAGCCGGATCTGGATCAGGCTGCCGGGCGCTACAGCTATGTCGCCGAGTTCGAGGTGTTTCCTGATCTCGAGCTGCAGTCGCTCGACGGCCGCACCGTCACCCGGCCCGTGGTCGAGGTCACCGAGGCCGATGTCGACGAGACCATCGAGCGGGTCCGGCAGCAGCGCAAGCGCTGGGACTCGGTGGAGCGTGCGGCGGCTGAGGATGACCGGGTGCTGATGGACTTCGCGGGTCGCGTCGATGACGAGCCTTTCGAAGGGGGTAGCGGCGAGGACATCCGGGTCGAGATCGGCGCCGGGCGTTTCATTCCGGGCTTCGAGGAGCAGCTGATCGGCGCCGTTGCAGGCGACGAACGCTCGGTCGAGGTCGAGTTTCCCGAGGACTATCAGCAGTCGGCTTTGGCCGGGAAACCGGCGGTCTTCGCGGTCAAGGTGAAGGACGTTGAGGCCCCTGTGCTGCCCGATGTCGATGCCGAGTTCGTCAAGGAGTTCGGTGTCGAGGATGGCGACCTCGAGCGCTTCCGCGCCGATGTGCGCAGCAATCTGGAGCGGGAGCTGAAGCAACGGGTCAGGACGAGGGTCAAGGATCAGGTCATGGAGGCGCTGCTCGAGGCCAATCCGTTGACCGTTCCGAGTGCGCTGATCGCCGAAGAGATCGAGTCCCTGCGCCAGCAGGCGAACCAAAACCTCAACCTCGGCGGGGCGAAGATCAGCCTTCCGGATGAGCTGTTCGTCGACAACGCCCGTCGCCGGGTCGCGCTCGGGCTGATCATCGCCGAGGTCGTCAAGCAGCACGAGCTCGAGGCGGATTCCGAGCGGGTGCGTGCCGCGCTCGAAGAGATGGCAGCCAGCTACGATGATCCGCAGACGGTGATCGACTACTATCAGGCCGATCGACAACGGCTGGCCGGGGTTGAGTCGATGGTGCTGGAGGACCTGGTGGTTGAGCATCTGCTCGAACAGCTCCAGGTAGTCGAGGAGCCGACGAGCTTCAGCGAGCTGACGTCGCAAGATTAGCTTCGGCGCGAACGCGTCATTTCCCGAGACTGAGGCGAAGACCTGATCACTATGAACATCGAAAACACTGGCACGCGCGTCGATCCGCAGGCGCTCGGTCTGGTTCCGGTCGTCGTCGAGCAAACCGCACGCGGCGAGCGCTCGTTCGACATCTTTTCGCGGCTGCTCAAGGAGCGAGTCGTCTTCCTGGTCGGTCCGGTGGATGACCATGTGGCCAACCTCGTGGTTGCGCAGCTGTTGTTCCTCGAATCCGAGAATCCGGACAAGGACATCCATCTCTATATCAACTCACCGGGCGGGTCCGTGACCGCCGGGCTGGCGATCTATGACACCATGCGCTTCATCCGCCCCGAGGTGAGCACGATGTGCGTGGGCCAGGCGGCCAGCATGGGCGCGCTGCTCCTCGCTGGCGGCGCGGCAGGCAAACGCTCCTGCCTGCCGCACTCGCGCATCATGATCCACCAGCCGCTCGGTGGCTTCCAAGGCCAGGCAAGCGATATTGATATCCACGCCCGCGAGATCCTGCACGCCCGAGATCAGCTCAACCGAATCCTTGCCCATCATACCGGCCAGCCGATCGAGCGGATCGCCGATGACACCGAGCGCGACCGTTTCATGGGCGGTGAGGATGCGGTCGAGTATGGGCTGATCGACAAGGTGCTCGATGCCCGTGACAAGCCGTCCACCTGAATCGACGCCGATCCTGCCTATCGCGTGCGGCGCGTCGCGACCCCCGGGCGGGGCGCACGGATAGGCGCCCGGTGTTGGTAACGCCATTGCAATGACCTATATCGTGACCTGGGCCGCGCTGTCGATGGTGACAATCGGCCCTAAGAGGTTATGATCAGAAGGAACTTTGCATGCATCTGACGCGCTTGACAGGCGACGCAAAGCGGCGTCGCTATGCGCCATGCGCGTCTCATGAATCCCCCACCCCGCTTGGCCCGCAGCGCCTATCCCGGAGAGTCGACCTATGAGCGGAAACACCCATGGAAAGAGCGATGAAGGAAAGCTTCTCTACTGCTCGTTCTGCGGAAAGAGCCAGCACGAGGTTCGCAAGCTGATCGCGGGTCCATCGGTCTTTATCTGCGACGAGTGTGTCGAGCTGTGCAACGACATCATCCGCGAGGAGATGCAGGAGGGTATCGGGGAGGCGACCAGCCGGCTGCCGAAACCGCGGGAGATCAATGACTCCCTGGATCAATTTGTCATTGGCCAGGAGAAGGCTAAGAAGGTCCTGTCCGTCGCGGTCTATAACCATTACAAGCGCCTCGAGGTTACCGATGCGAAAGAGGACATCGAGATCTCGAAGAGCAATATCCTGCTGATCGGCCCCACAGGCTCGGGCAAGACCCTGCTCGCCGAGACCCTCGCGCGCCTGCTCAATGTCCCGTTCACGATCGCCGATGCGACGACCCTCACTGAGGCGGGTTATGTCGGTGAGGATGTCGAGAACATCATCCAGAAGCTATTGCAGAAATGCGATTACGACGTCGAGAAGGCTCAGAGCGGCATCGTCTACATCGACGAGATCGACAAGATCTCGCGTAAGTCGGATAACCCCTCGATCACCCGCGACGTCTCGGGCGAAGGCGTGCAGCAGGCGCTGCTGAAGCTGATCGAGGGCACCATCGCCTCGGTGCCGCCGCAGGGCGGGCGCAAGCATCCGCAGCAGGAGTTCCTGCAGGTCGATACCTCGAACATCCTGTTCATCGTCGGCGGTGCCTTCGCCGGGCTGGACAAGGTCATCCGCGATCGGTCCAAGAAGACCGGGATCGGCTTCTCGGCCGAGGTCCATAGCCAGAGCGATGATCGGGCGATCGGTGAGCTGCTCAGTCATGTCGAGCCCGAAGACCTGATCCGCTACGGGCTGATCCCCGAGTTTGTCGGCCGGCTGCCGGTGATGGCGACCTTGGAGGAGCTCGACGAAGAGGCATTGATGCGGATCTTGACCGAGCCGAAGTATGCGCTGACCAAGCAGTATGCGCGGCTGTTCGAGATGGAAGGCTGTGAGCTCGATCTGCGCGAGGACGGGCTGCGTGCGATCGCGACCAAGGCGATGGAGCGCAAGACCGGTGCGCGCGGCCTGCGGACGATCATGGAGCAGGTCCTGCTCGATATCATGTACGACCTGCCATCGATCGACGACGTCAGCAAGGTCGTCGTCGACTCCTCGGTCGTGCAGGGCGAGAATCCGCCGTTCATCATCTACGAGGGTGGCGAGCAGCCGCGTCTCGCATCGTCGGACTGACCGAACGGGGCTGTTGTTGCCCCCAGTCTGTTTGCCCCCCGTCTGGACGTGTCGCTGACCTGCCCAGCCGGGCATTTGGCGGGCTCGGGGCCGCAACAGTTCCCAAGCCCGCGCTCGCTGCTCGCAGGACTAGCCTGAACTGCGACACAGGTCACTGATGATGCCACCCCTGTGGCTGAGCATGATCTAGGCGTTGTAGGCTGATCACAGGATGAATGCGCTCGCGTCGCGAGTCTCGGAGCGGGCGCGCAGTTTTGCGGCGCGGTGAGGCATCGCTCAGGCTTGGGTTCTGTCGCTGGATCGCGAGGCGGCAGAACACGCGTGCCGCATTGGGCCCGCCTGGGGTCGTCAGGCCGCCCTTGACGGCGCCCCGATGCCGATTGAAGCGCTCAATCCCCGCCCTAACCTCTCTCTCAATAGGGCGTTACTGCTTAAACAGACCTGCTGTCGACTCGCTGTGGAGGCGCTGTTTCTCCTTCGATGCGAGCGTGGCGGGCGCAAGCTTACGGGCACAGTTATATGGGTAATAGTGAGACGGGCAAATCCGGCGCTGAGATGATGACATCGGGCCAAGCCGTCCCGGTGCTGCCATTGCGCGACGTCGTCGTGTATCCACACATGGTGATCCCGCTGTTCGTTGGTCGAGACAAGTCGATCAAGGCGTTGGATGCGGCCATGACCAGCGACAAGCAGATCATGCTGGTCGCCCAACAGAATGCGGACGTCGATGATCCGACGATCAAGGATCTGCACGAGGTCGGTACGCTCGCGAACGTGCTGCAGCTGCTGAAGCTGCCCGACGGTACCGTCAAGGTGCTGGTCGAAGGGCATCAGCGCGCCAAGGCGAGCCGTTTCGTCTCGACCGAGGATACCTTCAGCGCGACGGTCGCCCCGCTCGACGAGGTGCTCGAGGCCGACGAGCGCGAGCAAGAGGTGCTGATGCGCTCGGCCGTCGCGCTCTTCGATCAGTACGTGAAGCTCAACAAGAAGGTGCCGCCGGAGGTGCTGACCTCGCTGTCGAGCATCGACGAGGCGAGCCGGCTGGCCGACACCATGGCCGCGCACATGTCGCTGAAGCTCGACGAGAAGCAGCGCGTGCTGGAGATGGTCGATGTGCAGCAGCGCCTCGAGCATCTGATGGGGCTGATGGAGTCCGAGAACGACATCCTGCAGATGGAGAAGCGCATCCGCGGGCGCGTTAAGCGCCAGATGGAGAAGAACCAGCGCGAGTACTATCTGAACGAGCAGATGAAGGCGATCCAGAAGGAGCTCGGCGAGCTCGAGGATGCGCCGAACGAGCTCGAGGACCTCGGCAAGCGCATCGAGGAGGCCGGGATGCCGAAGGAGGTCAAGGAGAAGGCCACCGCCGAGCTCAACAAGCTCAAGCTGATGTCGCCGATGTCGGCCGAGGCGACCGTGGTGCGCAACTACATCGACACCCTGGTCTCGGTGCCCTGGAAGAAGCGCACCCGCATCCGCAATGACGTCCGCGTCGCGCAGAAGGTGCTCGACACCGACCACTACGGTCTGGAGAAGGTCAAGGAACGGATCACCGAGTACCTGGCCGTGCAGCAGCGCGTGCGCAAGCTCAAGGGGCCGATCCTCTGTTTGGTCGGCCCGCCGGGCGTTGGCAAGACCTCGCTCGGCCAATCGATCGCGCGCGCGACCAACCGTAAGTTCGTCCGGATGTCGCTCGGCGGCGTGCGCGACGAGGCCGAGATCCGCGGCCACCGGCGCACCTACATCGGCGCGTTGCCGGGCAAGATCATCCAGAACCTGTCCAAGGCTGGCTCGCGCAACGCCTTCTTCCTGCTCGACGAGATCGACAAGATGGCGATGGACTTCCGTGGCGATCCGGCCTCGGCCCTGCTCGAGGTGTTGGACCCGGAGCAGAACCACACCTTCAACGATCACTACCTGGAGGTCGACTTCGACCTCTCCGAGGTGATGTTCGTCGGTACCGCCAATACGCTGAACATTCCGCCGGCACTGCTCGACCGGATGGAGGTGATCCGGCTCTCGGGCTACACCGAGGACGAGAAGGTCAATATCGCCGAGCGTTACCTGATCCCGAAGCAGATGAAGAACAACGGGCTCAAACGCGGTGAGCTGGTGCTTCGTGAGGCGACCATTCGCGACCTGATCCGCTACTACACGCGCGAGGCTGGGGTGCGCAACCTCGAGCGCGAGCTCTCCAAGATCTGCCGTAAGGTGGTCAAGGAGGTGCTGCTCAAGAAGCGCGAGAAGGCGATCACGGTCACGCCGAAGGCGCTCGACAAGTATCTCGGTGTGCGCCGCTTCCGCTTCGGCCTCGCCGATGAGCATGATCAGGTCGGGCAGGTCACTGGACTGGCTTGGACCGAGGTCGGTGGCGAGCTGCTGCGTATCGAGGCGGCGCTGGTGCCGGGCAAGGGCAAGTACACCTTCACTGGCTCGCTCGGCGATGTGATGCAGGAGTCGATCCAGGCGGCGATGACGGTGGTGCGCTCGCGCGCCGAGGCGCTCGGCATCGATAAGGATTTCCACCAAAAGCATGATCTGCACATCCATGTGCCCGAGGGCGCGACGCCGAAGGACGGCCCGAGTGCCGGCGTGGCGATGTGCACCGCGCTGGTCTCGGCGCTGACCCAGGTGCCGGTGCGCTCGAGCGTGGCGATGACCGGGGAGATCACGCTCCGCGGTGAGGTACTGCCGATCGGTGGGCTGAAGGAGAAGCTGCTGGCGGCGCATCGGGGCGGGATCGATCAGGTGCTGATCCCGCATGAGAACGAGCGCGACCTGGTCGAGATCCCGAAGAATATCAAGCAGAGTCTCGATATTCGTCCGGTGCGCTGGATCGATGAGGTGCTGGAGCTGGCACTGGTGGCGCGTCCGGAGCCGCGTGCGGATGATGTTGATGCGGCACAGGAGGCAGCGCCGCCGGTTGACGAGTCCAAGAAACCCGAGACCGGCGTTCGGACCCACCATTGAGTCGCCCACGCCGGCCCGGGCCTCCGGCCGGCTCGTCCTCCGGTCTTGACGGGACGCCGCTACCAGGTGGCGTCCCGTTGCGTTATGCCGTTGCATGGGGTGAAGCCTGCGCCGACAGAAGGCTTGCGGGTTGACACCTTCAGGGGGCTCCTTAACAATCCGTGGGCAATCGAGGCGACGGTCCCGTCATCATCAAGCGCTGCCGCGACGGGCGCGGAAAGTCCGATTTGCGGCGGCTCCGTATCTAACAACCGACCTATGGCTTCGGGTCATTCAGGGGGGAAAATGAATAAGTCAGAACTGGTGGACGCCATGGCCGATGCGGCCGATATCTCGAAGTCGTCAGCCTCTCGAGCACTCGACGCGCTCACCGATTCGATCGCCGCCACCCTGAAGAACGGCGAATCCGTCTCGATCATCGGCTTCGGTACCTTCAGCGTAAAGGAGCGCGCCGCCCGGACCGGCCGGAATCCGCAAACGGGTGAGACCATCCAGATTGCGGCCTCGAAGAATCCCTCTTTCAAGGCTGGTAAAGCGCTCAAAGACGCGATACAATGATCTCTTACTTTGGTCGACTTGCGTTAGGTCGTGAAGCCCATCGAATCTCAGCGATGTTGCGCTTCATGTTTGTGTGTCGGCTGTGAGGCGTCGAGTACCCAGTGTGCGGTTGCTCATTGTTTGGGTGCGCCTGTTGCGGGTGCTTAGCTCAGCTGGGAGAGCATCGCCCTTACAAGGCGAGGGTCGCAGGTTCGATCCCTGCAGCACCCACCATTCGGCCGTTTTGGGCGTCTGACGCACCGTTTTGTTGGAGTGGTAGTTCAGTTGGTTAGAATACCGGCCTGTCACGCCGGGGGTCGCGGGTTCGAGTCCCGTCCACTCCGCCATTATTGATCGCTACGGGGTACCCGGTTCGGGTACCCCGTTTTTGTTTCCGCCCTTACTGCTGGTTGGGATGCGGGCGTCCGGCCCCTGGAGGCCCAACGGCTCAGCTCCCGCTGTATCGAGTCTGACGAGCTATGTTGCAGGAGATCCGAGAACGCGCACAGGGTTGGGTGGCCTGGACCATCGTGATCCTGATTACCATCCCCTTCGCCTTCTGGGGGATCGATTCCTACTTCGGCGGAGGCGCTGAGCCTGTGGTTGCCAGTGTCAACGGCACCGAGATCACCGAGCGCGCCTTCAACCAGAACGTCAATCGGGCCCGTATCCAGCTTCGAGATCGTCTAGGCGATGCCTATGATCCCGCCTTGTTCGGTGACGGGCGGCTGCGTGAAGAGGTGCTCGACCGCATGATCCGGGAGACCCTGCTGCTGGAGGCGTCCAGCGCGATGGGGCTGCGGACCTCCGATCAGGCCATCCGGGCAGCAATACTCAGCGAGCCGGCATTCCAACGTGACGGTGTCTACTCCAAGGAGCAGTACGAGCGGGTGTTGCGCCTCCAGGGTCTCACCCCGGCGGCTTATGAGGATTCGCTGCGGCGGCAGTTGCTGATCACCCAACTTCCCCGCGCGATCCGTGAGACGGCCTTCGTGACCGATGCGCTGACTGAGCGCAGCGCGAGCCTGGTACAGCAGCAGCGCGAGCTGGCCTATGTCCAGATCCCGCGCGCGGCGTTCGAGGATGCCGTGCAGGCGCCCGACGAAGCGGCTATCCAAGCCTACTACGACGAACATGCCGATGAGTTCGCGACACCGGAGCAGGTCAAGGTCGCTTATCTGTTGCTGGATGCGGCGGAGCTCTCGGAGCCGGGTGGAGAGATCGACGAAGCGACCCTTCGCCAGGAATATGAGAGTCGTCTCGACGAATTCACCGCACCTGAAGAGCGGCGGGTGCGCCATATCCTGATCACGGTGCCAGCTGACGCCGAAGAGGCTGAGCTGAAGGAGGCGCGCCAGCGCTTGCAGGCGGTCCGCGAGCGCATCCTCGCTGGAGAACCGTTCGATGCGGTCGCGGCCGAGGTCTCGCAGGACCCGGGCACCGCCGAGAGCGGCGGTGAGCTCGGCTGGATCGGCCGTGGGGCGCTTGATCCGGCCTTCGAACAGGCAGTCTTCGCGCTCGAGCCCGACAGCCTGAGCGAGCCGGTGCGCAGCCGCTTCGGCTATCACCTGGTCGAGGTGCTCGATGTGCGCGGCGGCGAGCCCAGGCCGTTCGAGGACGTCCGCGATGAGCTGATCGCGGATCTCTCCACCGGCGGCGCTGAGGCCGTGTTCTTCGAACAGGCGGAGCAGCTCGCGACCCTGACCTACGAGTCCCCGGATAGTCTGATCCCGGCCGCTGAGGCCCTTGATCTCGAGGTCCAGACGACCGACCGGATCGATCGCAGTGGCGGCGAGGGGCTGTTCGCAAATCCACGCGTGATCCAGGCGGCCTTTAGCGAGGATGTTCTTGAGCGTGGCAACAACAGCGAGTTGCTCGAGCCGGACCCTGATGGCATGCAAGCGCTGGTGCTACGTGTCGTCGAGCACAGAGAGCCCTCGGTTCGACCGCTCGACGCGGTCCGCGATGAGATCGTGAGCCGCGTCGAGGCGCAGCGCGCCGCCGAGGCGGCCCGGGCCAGAGCCGAGGCGATCATCGCCCAGGTGCGCTCGGGTGAAACGCTCACCGCTGCGGCCGATGGCCTCGAGCTCATCGAGGCCGGTCAGGTCGGGCGGACAGCATCGGACGTTCCACCGGTCGTGCTCGGCCAGGCCTTCTCGATGCCGCGACCGACATCTGATGCCCCGGTGCAGGTCGCGAGCACTGAGGGTCCGGAGGGCGATGCCTTTGTGGTCTCCGTATCGGAGGTGATCGACGGTGATCCGGGCGCGTTGAGCGAGGATGAGCTCGCGATCGAGTCTCGGGTCTTGCGTCGTGCCCTTGCTCGCGCCGATGTCGACGAGGTCGTCAAGAGCATGGCGTCGCATGCGAAGATCGAGCGCGAGCCGGTGGTCTCGGACGAGCCTTACTAGAAGGCCCGGGCAAAACGGCTGCTTGCCTCGCGCAACCTAACTGCCGCCCAGCCTGGACGGTCTGCCGGCTCGTCGGTAAAAGCGTCGATTCTGCTGGGACGTCGCGTTCTCGACCCGGTCGCGGCCGACCGTCCTAGCGAGGACGCCCTTTCCGGGCCGGGCGCCCGGACGCATCGCTCGATCGGTTCGGGCCGGGCCGTTGCCCGGTCCGCTCCACAGGGCTCAGCCGAGCCCGAGGATGTGGTATCCGGTATCGCAGTAGAGCACGTCGCCGGTGATGCCGGAGGCGAGGTCGGAACAGAGGAACGCACCGGCGTTACCGACCTCCTCGATCGTCACATTGCGCCGCAATGGCGTGCGTTCCTCGACCTGCTTTAGCATCGAGCGGAAATCGGCGATCCCGGCCGCAGCCAAGGTCCGGATCGGCCCTGCTGAGACGGCATTGACGCGGGTCCCCTCGGGGCCCAGCGACGCCGCCAGGTAGCGCACATTGGCTTCCAGGCTCGCCTTTGCGATCCCCATCACGTTGTAGTTCGGAACCGCCCGCACGGCCCCAAGGTAGCTCATCGTCAGGATCGCCCCGTTGCGACCTCGCATCAGCTCGCGGCCGGTCTTGGCGAGCGCGGCGAGGCTGTAGGAGCTGATATCGTGCGCGGCCGCGAAGCCCTCGCGCGTCACGCAGTCGACGTAATCGCCCTCGAGCTCCTCCTTGGGCGCGAAAGCGATCGAGTGCACGATCCCGTCCAGCCCATCCCAGTGCTCGCCAAGCGCGGCGAAACAGCCGTTGATCTGCTCGTCATTGGTCACATCGAGCGGCAGCACGAACTCGGCGTCGCATTGGGAGGCGAGGTCCTCGACCCGACCCTTGAGCTTGTCGCCCTGGTAGGTGAACGCCAGCATGGCGCCTTCGCGGTGCATGGCCTGAGCGACCCCCCAAGCGATCGACCGATTGCTGGCGACGCCGGTGATCAGGATACGTTTCTCCGATAGAAAGCCCATATGTTGCCCTCATGAGGATTCGGTGTAGGATGGCCGCGCGTCGCCTGTTGTGCTTTGGATGAGCTGCTTGCAGGCGCGTTGCCGCGACGATGCGGTCCGGCGGCGAGCCGTCCATTCGCCAACCGCCGCTGAATCGGCCGATAACCTTACAGAAAGCCAGCCTGCGCGGAAAGCGTCTATGTCGCGAGCGTCCCGCTCACTGCCCCTGCTGCTGCTTGTCGCTGCCGCGCTGCTGACCGCTTGCGGTGAGCCGCCCTGGAATAAACCCTACCCGGAAAGCCAAGCGGGCGAGAACATCCTCTACGGAGCCTTCACCGAGCGTCCCAAGCACCTGGACCCGGCACGTTCGTACAGCTCCAACGAATATAGCTTCATCGCCCAGGTCTATGAGCCGCCGCTGCAGTACCACTTCCTCAAGCGCCCCTACGAGCTGGTGCCGCTGACCGCCCATGCGCTGCCCGAGGTCACCTTCTTTGATGCTGATGGCAACGCGCTGCCGAGCGATGTCGCGCCCGATGAGATCGCCGTGAGCGAGTACCTGGTCGAGATCGAACCGGGCATCCGCTACCAGCCGCACCCGGCCTTCGCCAAGGACGCCGACGGCGCGTACCGCTATCACGACCTCGATGCCAGGACCATCGAGCGCATCAACACCCTTGACGATCTGCCGGAGACCGGCACCCGCGAGCTGACCGCCGCGGACTATGTCTACCAGATCAAGCGTCTGGCGACACCCTGGCTGCACTCGCCGATCGCGGGCCTGATGGGCGAGCACATCCTCGGCTTCGCCGAGCTCGGCGACCGGATCGCAGCGCAGGCGCCGGCGCCCGTCGACGGCGAGCGGCCGTTCTTCGACCTGCGCCAGGTCCCATTTGCGGGCGCCGAGGTGGTCGATCGCTACCGTTATCGGATTCGCCTCGAAGGGCCGTACCCGCAGTTCGTCTACTGGCTGGCGATGCCCTTCTTCGCGCCGATGCCGTGGGAGGCCGAGGCGCTCTACAACCAGCCCGGCATGAAGCAGAACAACCTGACGCTGGATTGGTATCCGGTCGGCACCGGCCCCTTCATGCTCAGTGAGAACAATCCGAATCTGCGTATGGTGCTGGCGCGCAATACGAACTTCCACGGCGAGCGCTATCCGAGCGCGGGTATGCCCGGTGACCGGGCGGCCGGGCTGCTGGACGATGCCGGCGAGCCGATGCCGTTCGTCGATCAGGCGATCTACAGCCTCGAGCAGGAGAGCATCCCGTACTGGAACAAGTTCCTGCAGGGCTATTACGACAGCTCTGGGATCAGCTCCGACGCCTTCGATCAGGCGATCAAGTTCGACGCCGCCGGCGAGGCGGGACTGACCGCCGACATGCGCGAGCAGGGCATCGAGCTGGTCACGGCGGTCCAGACCTCGATCTGGTACATGGGCTTCAACATGCTCGATCCGCTGCTCGGCGGCGACTCGGAGCGCGCGCGCCTGTTGCGCCAGGCGATCAGCATCGCGGTCGACTTCGGTGAGTACATCTCGATCTTCGCCAACGGCCGTGGCGTCCAGGGCCAAGGTCCGCTCCCGCCCGGGATCTTCGGTCACCGCGAGGGCGAGGCCGGCATCAACCCCTATGTCTTCGACTGGGAGAACGGCCGCGTGGTGCGCAAGCCGATCGCCGAGGCCAAGGCCCTGCTGGCCAAGGCTGGTTACCGGGATGGACGCGACCCGGAGACCGGCCGGCCGCTGACGATCTACTATGAGGCGATGGATGCAGGGCCCGATGGCAAGGCGCGGCTCAATTGGATGCGCAAGCAGTTCGCCAAGCTCGGCATCGAGCTGGTCGTGCGCGCGACCGACTACAACCGCTTCCAGGAGAAGATGCGCAAGGGCACCGGGCAGGTCTTCATGTGGGGCTGGAACGCCGACTACCCGGACCCGGAGAACTTCTTCTTCCTGCTCTACGGCCCGAACCGCAAGGTCGACGGCGGCGAGAACGCGGCCAACTATCAGAACGCCGAGTTCGATGCGCTGTTCGAACGGATGAAGAACATGGACGACGGCCCCGAGCGGCAGCAGGTGATCGACCGGATGAACGCGATCCTGCGTCACGACGCGCCCTGGTCGTTCGGTTTCTATCCGAAGTCCTTCAGCCTGCATCATCAGTGGCTCGACAACGTCAAGCCGAACCTGATGGCCAACAACACCCTCAAATACCGCCGACTCGAGCCCGCGATCCGCGAGCAGTTGCGCGCGCAGTGGAATCCGCCGGTGCTCTGGCCGATCGGTGCACTGATCGCGGTCCTGGCCGTCGGTGCGATCCCGGCCGTGCTCGTCGCGCGCCGGCGTGAGCGGGGGCGCGCGCTGTGACCGCCTATATCCTGCGCCGGCTGCTGTACGCGATCCCGATCCTGATCGGCGTCAACCTGATCACCTTCGTGCTCTTCTTCGTCGTCAATTCGCCCGACGACATGGCGCGGATGCAGCTCGGCGACAAGCGGGTGACGCAAGAGGCGATCGACACTTGGAAGGCCGAGCATGGCTACGATCGGCCCTTGCTCTACAACGCCGAGGCCCCCGGCCTGCAGCGCCTCACCGACACCATCTTCTTCCAGAAATCGTTGAAGCTGTTCGCATTCGATTTCGGGCTCTCCGACAGCGGTCGCGACATCGGCTACGACATCCGCCAGCGCATGTGGCCGAGTCTGGCGATCGCGCTGCCGACGCTGCTGGTCGGGCTCGCGATCGCGATCAGCTACGCGTTGATGATCGTGTTCTTCCGCGCCACCTACATCGATTTCGGCAGCGTGGTCTTGCTGGTCGCGATGATGTCGATCTCGGGACTCTTCTACATCATCGGCGGCCAATTCCTGATCGGGAAGCTGTTCCACCTGGTGCCGATCTCCGGCTACGACAGGGGGCTCGAGGCGCTGAAGTTCCTGATCCTGCCGGTGGTGGTCGGGGTCGCAGCCGGTATCGGCAGCAGCACCCGGCTCTATCGCACCTTCTTCCTCGAGGAGATCAACCGCGACTATGTGCGCACCGCCCGCGCCAAGGGCCTGCGCGAGCGCGTGGTGCTGTTCCGCCATGTGCTGCGCAACGCGCTGATCCCGATCCTGACCGGCGTGGTCGCGGTGCTGCCGCTGCTGTTCATGGGCGCGCTGATCATCGAGTCCTTCTTCGGCGTGCCGGGGCTGGGCAGCTATACCATCGATGCGATCAACCGCCAGGACTTCTCGATCGTGCGCGCGATGGTCTTTCTGGGTTCGGTCCTCTATATCCTGGGGCTGATCCTGACCGACATCTCCTACACCCTGGTCGACCCCAGGGTGCGGCTGTCTTGAGGATCTGCCTGTGCCGGTCATCCTGATCACCGACGCCCTGATCTTCTTGCTGATCGCGGTCGGCATCGCGTTCGGCCTTTATGCCGCACGCCATGAGCATCTGCGCGGACCCTGGCGGCAGGTCGGGCGCTCGCCGGTGGCCGTCGCGGCGCTGATCGTGATGCTGTTCTATGTCGGCATCGGTGTGCTCGATTCGCTGCACTTCCATCCGCGCATCGAGCCGCTTGCCGAGGTCGGCTCGCCAGCTGAGACCGCCAATGAGGCGGACGCAGTGAGTGGCCCTGACGGCAACGCAGCCCCGGACGAACAGGGGACCGATGCCTCAGGCTCGCAACGCAGTGCGGAGCAAGCGCAAGAGACCGCCCAGGCGAAAGACACGATCAGCGCGGCGGAGCCCGGAGCCTCAGCGCCAACCTATTCGACACAGATCATCTCGGTGCTCGATCTGCTGCTCAGCGGCCTGCGCGAGCGCCAGGAGAAGACCTTCTCGGCGCCGTTTGCGACCCATCTGTTCGTCAAGGAGGCGATCGAGCAGCCGGACGGGAGCGTGGTGCGCGCCTATCCGCGCCTGGAACACGGTGGCGCCCACCTCGAGGACCCGAGCCAGCGACCCTTCGATCTGCTGTTCC